>NZ_JBGMNK010000004.1:0-343612 GCF_051336905.1 Pantoea sp. C8B4 | reverse complement strand
GGTATAGCTCAGCTGGGAGAGCGCTTGCATGGCATGCAAGAGGTCAGCGGTTCGATCCCGCTTATCTCCACCAAATCGTTTTAACGATGCACTGAAAAAGATTTCCAGATGTGGGGGTATAGCTCAGCTGGGAGAGCGCTTGCATGGCATGCAAGAGGTCAGCGGTTCGATCCCGCTTATCTCCACCAAATCTCTGTTCGTCCTGAACAATTGCAACACAATCCAACATTACTGAATTCATAATTGCTCATTTCATATGCAGAATGGCGTCATTATTGGTGCGACGACACTACCAGCGTTCTGAAATGCGCCCATCTTTTGATATCAAGTCTCTCGACGAATTGCGCCATAAAACGCGCGAGCTTCTTCCTGCGCGCTGCGATGATCTCACCCATTCAGCATTCCAGCTTCTTCTCAGGGGACGCAATGAATGGCACCGCAGCAGTTTCTCACGCGCTGCGATGATCTTATCCGTTCAGCATTTCGGCTTCTTCTCAGGGGACGCAATGAATCGCACCGCAGTAGCTAGCTTCTCACGCACTGCGATGATTTTATCCGTTCAGCATTCAGCACTGCATCAGAGTGCGCAATGAATCGCACCGCAGCAGCTTCTCACGCGCTGCGATCATCTTATCCGTTCAGCATTCAGCACTTCATCAGAGCGCGCCACAAATCGCGCCGCCAGAGCTTAGTGTGCACTGAAATTATGCACAATCTTGTCGCGGCGCAATTTATGGCGCTAAGAATTAAGCGGTTGCGGCTTGTTCTTGAGCAGGCAACACACGGAAGCCGTGCGTGCCATCACGATCCAACTGTGCCACCAGGCCGTATTCCCAATCCAGGTACGCCTGCATCACGGCAGGTGCGATATCGGTGCCTTCATACGGACGGCGGTAGCGATCAATCGCCGGTGAAAGCAACTGCTGGTCGCCTTGCTCGGTCGGCAGTTGCGCTGCGCGCCAGGCCGCATTGCCGCCTTCCAGCACAAACACCGGCTTGCCGGTGAGTTCCGCCACCTGGTCAACCGCATATCCGGCCAGCAAACTGCTGCCGCAGGTCAGCACATAACGTCGTGCCGCTGGCAGTATGGCTTTACCTTCTTTTTGCAGCGTTGAGCGCAGCAGCCAGCCCGCACCCGGAATATGGCTGTTAAGGTGATTGGCGTGCGTGGTGAAGTCCAATACCTGGGTCTGACCTTCTTCCAGCCACTCCGCCAGCTGCTGTGGCGAAACAAACTCGGGCTGCGCAACAGCAGGAACCTGCGCTTTCCAGGCACCGGTGGCACTGAAATCACTGGCCTGCAGCTCTTCCAGCACCGACACTTGCCAGCCCAACTGCGCCAGCCAGGAAGCGGTCATATTGGCGCGTACGCCGTCGTCATCAATCAGTACAATACGTCCACCGCGCACGCTGGCGTAATGATCGGTTTCCTGCACCAGCTGTCCGCCTGGTACATGACGACTGCCGGGCAGATGACCCGCTGCATACTCTTCAGCGTCACGCACATCAAACAGGTAAGTGGTGCGTGTTTCCTGCTGCCAGCGCTTAAGTGTTGCCAAAGGAATGCGCTCCACGCCTGCGCGATCCGCGATGCTACGCGCGTTCGTCGCAGCCTGGCGCTGTGCCGTTTCACTGGCTTCACCGTATCGGCGCGACTGAGTATGCTCCAGCGCGTGGCCTGCCAGCGTCCAGCCAATAGTGCCGTTACGCAGCGCAAAGACCGGATTGCGAATGCCCGCATTCACCAGCGACTGAGTACCAATAATGCTGCGCGTGCGGCCCGCACAGTTCACAATCACCGTGGTTTCCGGTGATGGCGCGATATCGCGTACGCGCAACACCAGTTCACCGCCTGGTACGCTGGTGGCGCCTGGAATGCTCATGGTCTGATATTCATCAAAGCGACGCGCATCCAGCACCACCACGTTGGCATCACTGTTGATTAAGCTGTGCACTTCATTGGCTGACAGGGAAGGGGTATGATTGTGATGCTCAACCAGTTCACCAAAGGCCTTACTCGGCGAATTCACATCAATAAACAGCTCACCGCCCGCAGCCTGCCAACCGGCTAAATCTTCTTTTAACAGCGCTATATTTCTGTAACCCAGTGCTGCAATTCGTTCCGCAGCCGTCTGTGCCAGCCCTTCGCCGTTATCATATAGCGTGATGGCTGTCTCCAATTGCGGAATGCGATCCAGTAGTTCCAGCTCCAGTTTGGAAAGCGGGATATTCACCGCAAACAGCGGATGGCCGGTGGCAAACAGCGCTTCGTCGCGCACATCAACAATCGCCACTTCCTGCTGCTGACGAAGAGCCTCAAGAATGTCCGCCGCCTGGCGGAAAGGGAATACGGGTTTACTCATGTGATAGATCCCAAATGTTCGGTAAGTAACGGTTGCTGTAACCGGAGATAAATTGTTTTTCACTGCCGTCTTCGCGATACACCGCGCGTTTGACCGCGCCGATATTGGCGCCATAAACGTGGATGCTGATCGAGACGCGATCGTCATAGGCATTGCTGACGCGATGGATATCGCCCACGGTGGGAGAGACGGCTTCGACACTACCGGGATCAAGACGTACCGGCGCACCTTCCGGTTGCAGGCCATTCGGCCCCGGCTGCCAGGATTGCGAAATCTCCCCACCGCGCAGCATGCCAATCAATCCCCAGACGCGATGATCGTGAATCGGCGTTTGCTGGCCTGGCCCCCAGACGAAGCTCACAACTGAAAATCGCTGTCGGGCATCGGCATACAGCAGATATTGTTGATAGTGTTCGGGATGCGGATGGGTATAAGCCTCGTCCAGCCAGTCGTCATGTTGGATCAGCTCGCCCAGCCAGGCACTGCCCTGTTGCAAAACAGTGGCTTCATCGGGATTCTGGTCGAGCAAGGTGGCAAGGTTACCGACAAAGTCGCGTAAACGATGATGCTGATAGGCACTCATGACTTATCTCCCGGCGCGCTTTTAGCGACCTGATTGGCCTGAGCCGACAAACTAAAATCAAAGGCTTTACTGACATCGATCGCTTTCGGCAGCACCTGATAGCGATGGAAGAAGGCAGCCGATTTTTGCAGGGTGGGGATTAGGCTGGCATCAAACACCAGCGGTCGAATGCGCGCATCGGCTATCCAGCTGCTGGTAATGTTGGTGGGCATATTGAGTGTTTTACCCAGCACGCTGGCGAACTCCTGCGGATGTTGCTGCGCCCAGATTTGTGCCTTAGCCAGGCGCGCCAGCAGATCGGCAATGGCTTTACGTTTACCTGCATCATTGATCGCTTCATCACGCGCCAGCGCATACGAATAACCCGACATAATGCCTTTGCCACCGCCGTCAGCGACGCGCACCGTGCCATCCACAGCGGTGGAAGTGGCGATGTAAGGTTCCCACGGCGCCCACGCGGATACGGCGCCGGAGGTCAAGGCGGCTCGGCCATCAACAGGTCCAAGGAAGCGCAGCGTGACATCGTCTGGTTTTAATCCCGCACGCTCTAGCAAGCCAAGCAGCAGATAGTGGCCCCAGCCGCCACGATTCACCGCGATCTGCTTGCCTTTCAAATCCTGCAAACGGTGAATCCCGGCATCAGGACGCGTCAGCAGCGCGATACTGTCAGGATTGTTTTGCCATGCGCCCACTGCTTTCACCGGCGCGCCAGCCGCAAACACAAACAGGAACGGCAGGTCACCGGTAAAGCCGACATCCAGTGCACCGGCATTTAATGCTTCCTGCACTGGTGCACCCGAATCAAAGGCAGTGAGTTTCAGATCGTAGGGCAGATTATTGAGTTCACCTGACGCCTTTAACGCGGCAAAACGATCCCCCTTAACATCGCCCAGTCGCAGCGTGACTTTATCAGCGGCGAGCAGTGGATTGAGCGTGGAGAGCGCTATCGCAACACCGGTAAACAGTGCAGCCAGGCGCATCAGGCGCTCCTTTTGTCAGCGGTTTTTAGCGCAGCCACTTTTTCGCGCGTCAGTGGGATCAGTTCCTGGCCGTATTCCACCGCATCATTCAGCGGATCGAAGCCGCGAATCAGCACGCTGTGAATGCCAAGGCGATAGTAATCCAGCAGCGCGTCGGAAACCTGATCGGCAGTACCCACCAGTGCAGTGGAGTTGTAGCCGCCTTGCACCAGTTTAGCCACGCCTGTCCACAGTACTTTGTCCAGGCGATCGCCTTCATTGGCGGCAGCCAGCAGGCGCTGAGCACCGACGCTTTGCGGCTTGGGTTTGCCAAACGCAAATCCGGTCTCTTGTAACTGTTTTTCTGCCAGCTCACGGATATGCTCGGCGCGCTCCCAGGCTTCTTTTTCGGTTTTACCGATGATGGGGCGGAACGAGATATTGAAATCAATTTCGCGCCCGTGCTGAGCCGCAGCGGCTCGTACGTTGCGCACCGTCTCTTCCGCCCCTTTCAGCGGTTCGCCCCACAAGGCAAACACATCGGCATGGCGTGCAGCCACATCAATCGCTTCCTGAGACGATCCGCCAAAGTACACCGGCAGTTTTTTCTGCACGGGCTTGATGGCTGAAAACGCCTGTTCAGCCTGGTAAAAGTTTCCCTTATGATCATAAGGCTGGCTGGATTCCAGGCTCTGCCTGAGCACGGTGAGGAACTCGTCGCTGCGTGCATAGCGTTCGGCTTTATTCAGGAAATCGCCATCGCGACGCTGCTCGACATCGCTACCGCCGCTGATGATATGCACCGCCAGACGACCATCGGTCAGTTGATCCAACGTTGCCAGCTTGCGCGCGGCCAGGGTCGGTGCGACAAAGCCCGGACGGTGTGCCAGCAGGAATTTCAGTGAGGAAGTGTGTGCCGCCGCGTGGGCGGTGACCAAAAAACCATCCGGTTGATCGGACCAATAACCCACCAGAATACGGTCAAAGCCCGCTTCTTCATGGGCGCGGGCAAAACGTGCGATGTAATCTTTATCAAACAGCGGGCCGCTGGCGGGGATGATCTCGGAAGCCAGTCGGTGGCCAATCATGCCAAGAAATTGAATGCTCATACGATTCTCCAGATGTGACGTTATGGAGAAAAGCTACGGGCGCAGGCAACCGTGAAGGAAATTCAATATTGTGCAAAGGTTTTGCGTTTAGCGGGGAAGTGGCGATTGGCGGGGATAAGCGGGAATCGAAGTGAGATAGAACAGAAAGGCATAATTAAGAAGAGAAGGGCGAGCCGCAGCTCGCCCTGAACATCAGAAGGCCAGAACCAGACCGGCGATAGCGGCGGAAAGCACGCTCACCAGGGTTGAACCGTACAGCAATTTCAGGCCGAAGCGTGAAACCACGTTACCTTGTTCTTCGTTCAAGCCCTTAATCGCACCTGCTACAATCCCGATAGAAGAGAAGTTAGCGAAGGACACGAGGAACACGGACAGAATGCCTTCCGCATGCGGTGACAGCTGACCGGCGATTTTCTGCAGATCCATCATCGCCACGAATTCGTTAGAAACCAGCTTGGTCGCCATGATACTGCCCACCTGCAGCGCTTCGCTGGACGGCACGCCCATCACCCACGCGAACGGGTAGAACACATAACCCAGCACACCCTGGAAGCTGATGCCGAAGATCAGGTCAAACAGCGCGTTCAGGCCAGAAATCAGGGCGATAAAACCAATCAGCATGGCGGCAACGATGATCGCCACTTTGAAACCGGCGAGGATGTATTCACCCAGCATTTCGAAGAAGCTCTGACCCTTGTGCAGATCCTGCAACTGCAGATCTTCTTCGCTATCGACGCGGTAAGGGTTAATCAGTGACAACACGATAAAGGTGCTGAACATGTTCAATACCAGCGCAGCCACCACGTACTTCGGTTGCAGCATGGTCATGTAGGCACCGACGATGGACATGGAGACGGTCGACATCGCCGTAGCCGCCATGGTGTACATGCGACGCTGTGACATTTTGCCGAGGATATCTTTATACGCGATGAAGTTTTCTGACTGTCCCAAAATCAGAGAGCTTACGGCGTTGAAGGATTCCAGTTTGCCCATACCGTTCACTTTTGACAGCACGGTACCGATGCCGCGGATCACCCAAGGCAGGATACGGAAATGCTGCAAAATACCGATCAGCGCCGAGATAAACACGATCGGGCACAGAACATTAAGGAAGAAGAACGCCAGGCCTTTGTCGTTCATGTTGCCAAACACGAAGTTGGTACCTTCGGCGGCATACTTGAGCAGATGATCAAACAGACCTGCAAACCCTTTGACGAAGCCGAGGCCCGCTTCAGAGTTGAGGAAGAACCACGCCAGCAAAACTTCGATCACCAGAAGCTGAACGATGTAGCGAATGCGGATGCTTTTACGATCGTGACTGACCAGCAAGGCCAGTACGGCTACCACCACTAATGCCAAAAGAAAGTGCAAAATATGGGACATGTCGGCTCCAAATTTGAGGAGGGTTGTATTTTGTTGCGTATTCTATGTAACGCGTTACTTAAAAACGAGATCAAAACCACATTATAAGTATTCGGTATCGACAAATTTCTAAGAATAGTCTCACCGCTCACAACCTCTTCACAAAGTCTTCACAAGAAATATCCACAAAAACATTGTCTATAAAATAACCCGAGAGTAGAGTGATTCCTGTTGCAAACATTTTGGCAAGAACTGGCTTTACCGCAAGGTATAGCAATGGCTATACTTCATAGCACCATCTATTAATACGATAACTATAATCAAATTTCACTTGCCTTGAGCGCCCGCTAAGCTGCACGGGTCAACAAGCGTTAGGACAGGGTCCACACTATGTCAGAAAGTCGCACCGCTGAGCGCGCTGCTCGCGGAGCCAGAAAAATCAAGCTCGCGCTGCTGGGCCCCGCCTTCATCGCGGCGATTGGTTATATCGATCCCGGTAACTTTGCCACCAACATTCAGGCAGGTGCGGCCTACGGCTACAAACTGCTGTGGGTGGTGGTCTGGGCCAATGTGATGGCGATGCTGATTCAGTTGATGTCGGCCAAACTCGGTATAGCCACCGGTAAAAATCTTGCAGAACATATCCGCGATCGTTTTCCGCGCCCGGCGGTGTGGTTCTACTGGGTGCAGGCGGAAATCATCGCCATGGCCACTGACCTTGCTGAATTTATCGGTGCGGCACTCGGCTTTAAATTATTACTGGGGATTTCGCTACTGCAAGGTGCAGTGCTCACGGGTGTCGCCACCTACCTGATTTTGATGCTGCAAAGCCGGGGGCAGAAGCCGCTGGAATTGGTGATTGGCGGCCTGCTGTTGTTTGTCGCCGCTGCCTATATTGTTGAGCTGTTTTTCTCGCAGCCGAAAGTGAGTGAACTGGTCACCGGTATGGCGCTGCCTTCGCTGCCAACCTCTGACGCTGTGTTCCTCGCTGCCGGTGTGCTGGGTGCCACCATCATGCCGCACGTGATCTACCTGCACTCGGCACTGACGCAACACGGCAATATTGGCAGCAAAGCGGATCGCTACTCATCAACCAAACTGGATGTGGCGATTGCCATGACCATTGCCGGCTTTGTGAATCTGGCGATGATGGCGACTGCGGCGGCGGCTTTTCACTTCAGCGGCCATACCAGCATCGTTGATCTCGATCAGGCGTATTTGACGCTGCAACCTTTATTGGGCCGTGCAGCAGCCATTGTATTTGGATTAAGTCTGGTGGCGGCAGGCTTGTCTTCTACCGTGGTGGGAACGCTGGCGGGGCAAGTCGTGATGCAGGGCTTTATTCGCTTCCATATTCCGCTGTGGCTGCGTCGCACTATCACTATGCTGCCTTCCTTTATCGTAATCTGGGCCGGATGGGATCCGACGCGCATTCTGGTGATGAGCCAGGTGCTGTTGAGTTTCGGTATCGCACTGGCATTGATCCCGCTGTTGGCCTTTACCGGCAACCGCGAGTTGATGGGCGATGAGATGGTCAATTCGCGCCTGATGCAGAACGCCGGACGCCTGATAGTGGTGCTGGTAGTGGCATTGAATCTCTATCTGTTGGTGGGCGAGGCGCTCGGCTGGTAACTTTTCGGCTGGTCATCAGGAAGAAAAGAAAATCCCGGCTATCAGGCCGGGATTTTTGTATTAATGGTGGTGGTGATCATGCCTGTCATCATGACGATGGTCATGGCGCCAGTGCTCACGGCGTTCCCGCTCATGCCAGCGGCGTTCACGCTCACGTTCGTAAGCCTCATGGCGACGCCACTCTTCATGACG
This sequence comes from Pantoea sp. C8B4, assembly GCF_051336905.1. Taxonomy (NCBI): domain Bacteria; kingdom Pseudomonadati; phylum Pseudomonadota; class Gammaproteobacteria; order Enterobacterales; family Erwiniaceae; genus Pantoea; species Pantoea sp. C8B4. Next base: position 335,412 of record NZ_JBGMNK010000004.1, on the reverse strand, counting down.
CCACCAGCGGTGATCGTTGTAGCGATAACGGTCATTCCACCAACGCGGCTCGCGCCAGCGGCCGCCATCCCAATAGTAACCTCGACGATCGCGATCGCCGAGATGCAGCGTGACACCCGGAGCCAGCGTCAGGGTAGCACTGTTGGCTTCTGCTGTGTGCATTGCCAGGGGTGAAAGTGTTGCCAGCAAGGCGGCAAACAAAATTGCACGTTTCATAACTTCTCCTTTTCAGTGGCTTATCACTGCCACCGTTGCGCTAGTGTGCCACATCGGTCCAGTGTTGCCTTGAGAGTGAGTCTGAAAACGTTGCGGGAAATCTGAATTGAGAATTTTCTGCTGCGGAAAATACCCGGCATGAGCCGGGTAGGTAAGCGTTTACACTAATATGTTATGAATCGCTTCGATCTCTTCAGTTGTCAGCATGGGCTGGCTTAGCATCTCAACCGCATCATCAATTTGCGCAGTTTTACTCGCACCAATCAGCACCGAAGTCACACGCGCATCACGTAGCACCCAGCTCAGCGCCATTTGTGCCAGCTTCTGCCCACGCTGTTGCGCGATGGCCTGCAGCTTACGCACTTTTTCCATCTTCTCTTGCGTCAACTGGCTCTCATTGAGGAATTGACTGCCGCTGGCGGCACGCGAATCCTCCGGGATGCCTTGCAGATAGCGATCGGTCAACACGCCGCCGGCCAGCGGAGAGAAGGCGATGCAGCCGACGCCATTATCACCTAGCACATCCAGTAATCCTTGCTCTTCCGGTGCACGTTCGAACATGGAATATTTCGGCTGATGAATCAGGCAAGGGGTGCCCAGATCGCGCAGAATGGCAATCGCTTCGGCTGCTTTATCTGCCGGGTAATTGGAAATGGCGGCATACAGCGCTTTACCCTGGCGCACCACCTGATCCAGCGCACGCATGGTCTCTTCCAGCGGCGTCTCCGGGTCAGGGCGATGGTGGTAGAAGATATCGACATACTCCAGCCCCATGCGCTTCAGGCTCTGATCCAGACTGGAAATCAGATACTTGCGTGAGCCCCAGTCGCCGTAAGGGCCGTCCCACATGGTGTAACCGGCTTTGGTGGAGATCACCAACTCATCGCGCAGTCCGGCAAAATCCTCACGCAAAATGCGTCCAAAATTGGATTCGGCGGAACCCGGCGGTGGGCCGTAGTTATTGGCCAGGTCGAAGTGCGTGATGCCACGGTCAAAGGCGTGGCGCAGGAGTTCGCGGCTGTTGTCGACACGGGTGCTGTCGCCAAAGTTATGCCATAAACCCAGCGAAATAGCCGGTAATTTCAGGCCGGTACGGCCACTGCGACGATATTGCATCTGTTGATAACGTTCGGGGTGAGGAAATACAGACATGCAGCGTTCCTGTCTCAAGAAGGGAGAAAGTGACATCAGCATAGCAGTGTATGCGTTTACACTAAGCCGAAACGCGCCGAAGATCGCAACTTACAGAATTTTCTGTCGTCGTAACGATTGCTTGCCACAAATCACCATGCGCTGATGGTGAAAATCTCGCCAATTCAGCCACATCGCTGATACTTCGATCATCCCCTTAAGAAGGAGCTGTCGATGAAAACCCTCAACGTTGGCGACTATTTACTGCACCGTTTACAGCAAGCTGGCATCCGTCATCTGTTCGGTGTGCCGGGTGATTACAATCTGCAATTTCTCGACAGTGTTATCGCCCACCCCGAGATTGCCTGGGTCGGCTGCGCCAATGAACTCAATGCCGCATACGCGGCGGATGGCTACGGTCGTTGCAACGGTGCTGCTGCATTGCTCACCACTTTTGGTGTGGGTGAACTGAGTGCGATCAATGGGATTGCGGGCAGCTATGCCGAATATGTCCCGGTTATTCATATTGTTGGCGCGCCAGCCAGTCGTGCGCAACAGCAAGGTGACTGTGTACATCATTCACTGGGTGATGGGGACTTCCATCATTTCCTGCGCATGGCACAAGAGGTCAGTACCGCCAGCGCGGTGCTGACTGCGGAGAATGCGGCTGAAGAAATTGACCGCGTGATAGCGGAAGCGCTTGACCAGCACCGGCCCGGCTATCTGCTGCTGGCGGTGGATGTCGCGGCGACGGAGATTACGGTGCCTGATGCCCAGCCCGTTGCGCCTGTCCATCAGGACACCGCAGTTGCGACAGCTTTTGCTGTTGCCGCTGAACGCTTACTGGCTCCTGCACAGCGCGTGGCGTTACTGGCCGATTTCCTCGCTTCACGTTGGCAATTGCAATCGCAGCTATTTTCACTCCGCCAACTGCGCGCCATTCCCGCCGCCACATTACTGATGGGCAAAGGCGTGCTTGATGAACAACAGGCAGGTTATGTTGGCACTTATGCGGCTGAGGGCAGCAGCGATCAGGTGCGCCGTGCTATCGAGGAGACGGACGTGACGTTGTGCGTGGGCGTGCGTTTCACCGATACCTTGACCGCCGGTTTCACCCAGCAATTACCTGCAGAGCGCGTTATCGACCTGCAACCGTTTCACGCCATGGTGGGGGGCGAACGCTTTGCGCCGCTTAGCATGGCGCAAGCCCTCGCCGCATTACTGCCCGTTTATCAACGCCACTGCACACATTGGGCGCTGGCTGACACCGCATCTTGCGAAGAAATTGAGCAAAACGATGATGCGGTAATCAGTCAGCGCGCATTCTGGCAGGCGATGCAGCGCTTCCTGCAGCCGGATGATATTATCCTGGCCGATCAGGGCACGGCCGCCTTCGGTGCGGCCGCGCTGCGTTTGCCGCCGGGCGCGCAATTGCTGGTGCAACCGCTATGGGGATCGATTGGCTATACTCTACCGGCGACCTTTGGTGCACAAACGGCACAACCTGGCCGGCGCGTCATTTTGATTATCGGTGACGGTTCAGCGCAGCTGACAATCCAGGAACTGGGTTCCATGCAGCGTGATGGGCAACAGCCAATTATTTTCCTGATCAATAATGAGGGTTACACGGTTGAGCGGGCGATCCATGGCGCTGAACAGCGCTATAACGACATCGCGCAGTGGAACTGGACTGCGTTGCCACATGCGATGAGCGTCCAGTGTGCCGCACAAAGCTGGCGAGTGAGCGAAACGGTGCAGTTAACGGCGGTGATGGAGCAATTGATGCGTCATCGTCGCCTGACGCTGGTGGAAGTGGTGATGGAGAAACAAGATCTGCCGCCGTTGTTGCGTAAAGTCACGGCGGCTCTGCACCAGCGCAACGGCGGCTAGCCGCTATCCGGCTTACGCTTTGTGACTTTAGACCAGGCGGGGCCTGAAATCCTTACGTACTCCCGGTACGCTCCGGTTTCTCCGCACCGTCCGTTTCCCGTGAGGCTACGACGATAACGCCTGGCGCGATAAGCCCGCAGTTTCGGAAAGTTGCCTCTATACAGTGAAGCCGCTGATTGTCAGGCTGTGGCACGCACCAGAAGTGTTTACGCCCATCGTGCTGGTGGGCGTTATTGTTTTATTGGCAGGCTCTTATATAGTGTCCTGCAATTGTTTATGACCCAAGCGGAGCAGCAGAAGAATGACAAAATACGCCCTGGTCGGCGATGTGGGCGGTACCAACGCCCGTCTCGCCCTGTGTGAGGTGGAAACCGGTGCCATCTCCCAGGCCAAAACATTCTCAACATCAGACTACGACAATCTCGAAGCGGTGATTCGTGCTTATCTCGATGAGCAAAAGCTGGACATTAAGCATGCCTGTATCGCGATTGCTTGTCCTATCACCGGTGATTGGGTGGAGATGACCAATCACGATTGGGCATTCTCAACGCGTGAGATGAAAGAACATTTGGCATTCGACAGCCTGGAAATCATTAATGATTTCACCGCCGTGTCGATGGCAATCCCGATGCTGACCGACAATGAAGTGATTCAATTTGGTGGCAAAGCGCCGGTCGAAGGCAAACCGATTGCCATTTATGGCGCCGGCACCGGATTGGGCGTCAGCCATTTGGTGCACGTTGATAAACGCTGGATCAGCTTGCCGGGAGAGGGTGGGCACGTTGACTTCGCCCCGAACAGCGAAGAAGAGGGCGAGATTCTTGAAGTGCTGCGCGCGGAGCTGGGTCATGTGTCGGCAGAGCGCGTGCTGTCAGGCTCCGGTCTGGTGAATCTCTATCGCGCCATCGTCAAATCTGACAGCCGTGAGCCCGAAAACCTCAAGCCGAAAGATGTCACCGAGCGTGCATTGAAAGATAGCTGCATCGATTGTCGTCGCGCGCTGTCACTGTTTTGCGTGATCATGGGTCGTTTCGGCGGCAACCTGGCGCTCAATCTTGGTACCTTTGGTGGCGTGTACATCGCAGGGGGAATTGTGCCGCGCTTCCTCGACTTCTTCAAAGCTTCCGGCTTCCGTGCCGCGTTTGAAGATAAAGGCCGCTTCCGTGATTATCTGGTCGATATCCCGGTGTTTATGATCACGCACGATCAGCCAGGCCTGCTGGGCGCGGGCGCACATCTGCGCCAAACACTGGGTCGCGTGCTGTAATCTGTTCAGGCGAGCAGCGTCCTGCTGCTCGCTTTACAACCTCATCAACTGGCGAAACGCCTTCACTTTGCTGCGGCTCACCGGCACCTGTGCATCCAAATCGCGTAACTTAACCAGATAGGTATTGTTAAACCACGGCTCGATCTCACGAATTTTGCTGAGGTTGACGCAGTACGAGCGATGACAGCGGAAGAACAGCTGTTCTGGCAGGCGACTGCAGAATTCACTGATCGCCATCGACATCACATACGCTTCGCGACGGGTATAAACAAACGTCAGTTTTTCATGCGCTTCGACGTAATAGATATCGTTGATATCTGTCACGATAATGCGCTCATCTTTCACCAGGTTAACGGTTTGCGGCGCACTTTGCTGAGTAGACGGCTGTGCGAGTTGCTGCTGTGCGCTGGCCTCCAGCTTGTTCAGCATGGTGATAATACGCGACTCATGATAGGGCTTGAGGATGTAGTCAAACGCATCCAGTTCAAAAGCATCCACCGCATGCTCTTTCCATGCGGTGATAAACACTATCAACGGCTTATGCGCAAATTGGTTGATGTTTTGTGCCAGTAGCATGCCATCCAGCGAAGGGATATTGATGTCGAGGAAGATGACATCGACACGATGGTTTTGCAGATACTTCAGCACCTCCAGCCCATCATCAAAACAGGCTTCGATAGTGATCTGACTGTGCTGCTGGATCATCCAGCTCAACTCTTGCTGAGCAAGAAACTCGTCTTCGACGATAATGGCTTTCACGCGCTGGGTTCCGTGATATGGCTCAACGGTGCAGCCATGCGCTGACCGTTTTTGCTCAGAGTGAAGGCAATTTCCGTTCCCGGATGATGACGAGTGATGCTCAGACCCTGGCCGGAAAGCAGCTTCACCCGATGATGCACATTAAGCAGGCCGATTTTGTTACCCGGCATCTCATCGCGTGCCACCCGGCCAATCACCTCTTCACTGATACCTGCGCCCGTATCGCGCACCGCGACGCGAACACTCTCCCCGAGATCTTTCACACTCAACGTCACCACACCTTTGCCACGGCAGGGCTGAATCCCGTGCACAATGGCATTTTCCACCAAAGGCTGAATCAGCAAACTTGGCAGCGTGAAGTGCAGATCTTCATCAATGTCATAAATCATCGAGAGCTTATCGCCAAAGCGCGCCTGTTCAATGGCAATGTAATCCTTCACCTGCCACAGCTCTTTTTTAATGTCGATCAGCTCGTCATCGTTAAGCTCAAGGTTGTAGCGCAAATAGCGCGACAGATTAATCACCAACTGGCGTGCCGTATCCGGATTGAGACGAATGGAAGAGGAGATGGCATTCAACGCGTTAAACAGGAAGTGCGGGTTAATTTTGCTCTGCAACGCGCGCAACTCGGCTTTATTCGCCATCTCACGTAACTGCTCTGCACGTGATACCTCCAGCTGGGTAGAGATAATTTGCGACAAACCTATAGCCATCTCTTTCAGCGATCCGGTAATACGATGCGCACGACGATAATAGATTTTTAGTGTGCCCGTTACTTCCCCTTTTTCCCAAAGGGGAATAACCAGCATCGAGTGAATATCTTTGGTGCGATGGGCTTCATCATTATTCTTAATGATGATTTTGCCGCTCGCGATTGACTGCGCGGTAGTCGGGCTGATGCCATCATCCCCATTTTGATAGTTATGCTCACCGTAACCGACATAGGCGAGAATTTGTTGGGTATTGGTGATGGCCACGGCATCGGCGTGAATATCGCTACGAATAATCGCGCATACCTGGCGCAGTGACTGGCTATTCACCTGACGAAACAGCGGCAGAGTTTTATTGGCTATCTCCAGTGCCAGCTTGGCCTGGCGCGCGGCAATCGCCTCTTTTTCCCCTTCCACGCTCTGCACTAACAGCACAATCAAGCCAATGCTCGATGCGCCGAGAATCATCGGTAAAGCGATCTCAGAAACAATGGAAAAGCCCAGTGCCATCGGCCGAGCCCATAACACAATCAGAACCATGGTGAGGGTTTCGCACAGCATGCCGCCAAGAATACCGGCGCGCCAGTGCTGCTCTTTGCTCACGCGGCGATTAATGACGCCAGAAGCGACACCGGCAATGATACTGGTAATCAGGCAAGGCACGGCCGTGACACCATCCATATCGATCAGATAACGATGTATGCCCGCGATCACCCCTGTCGCGATGCCAACCCAGGGGCCAAACAGAATGCCGCCGGACATCACCGCTATCACACGCACGTTCAGCAGCGAGCCATCTACGTTAATGCCGGACCAGGTGCTAAACAGCGCAAACAGCGAGAAAATCGCTGTCACCACCACCTTTTCTTTGATCGAATGCTCATCTTTTTGCAGCAGCTGACGGAATACCCGCGTGCGGGTAAGGAAGAATAGACAAATCAGCATCAGCGCAGCGCGGTCAAATACCGCCAGTAGCATGTCAAAGTGGGAAGGCAAGGGCATCTCTCGGAGTGAACCTGGGTGAGGTTATGATAAAAAATGTGATCAAGATCTGCCAGCGCCGCGACACCCGCAAAACGCTTCTCATGGTTTAGATCAATTTTCTGCCAATTTCTCCAGCATCCTCCGCGCGGTTTTAAAACAGCAACGCATTCAGCTCAAGGCCAGAGCGGACCAGCCCGAAGAGCAAAGCGTCTGGGCCATGGATGGCCCAGCCGATCTGCACGGATGCGTTTTGTCTTTGCGATCGGGCTGGTCCGTTCTGGCCCTGGCACCCAACCAGCAGCAACTTTAAATCCAGCTCCCAACTCCCAACTCCCAACTCCCAACTCCCAACTCCCAACTCCCAACTCCCAACTCCCAACTCCCAACTCCCAACTCCCTCAATCCCCTTAAATTCCCAAAAAGAGGAAAACTTGAGTAACAAAAAGAGGATTAGTTATCCCTGCGCGGAACGCTGGTTGTCAAAGACTCCGTTTGCTATGTTGCCATGAGTTATTTCGCGGAGCGCAGCAATGCAACTTCTTACCCCTCGCTTGTCCCTGACACGCTTACAACCCGAAGACTGGCAAATCTTCAAAGCGGTACATGAAGATCCCGGCACCATGACCTGGGTCAGTGAAATCCCTGACGAAAACGACATTCGTCAGCGCTTCACTGAACGCCTCGCACCCTGGCAAGTCACCAGCTTCCACATGCTGTGCCTGGTGGCGCGCTTGCGCGAAACCAATGAACCCATTGGCCTGTTTGGATGCAGTGCCGAATGGCAGCCTTATCGGCAGGCCGAGGTCGGCTACATGCTCTGCCATCGGTTCACCGGAAACGGCTACGGCAGTGAAGCGCTCAAGGCACTGTGCGACTTCTTGCTACAGGCAGAATTTCATAAACTCAAAGCTCTGGTCATAGAGGGGAATTGGCCGTCCCGACGCATTCTGGAAAAGAATGGTTTCACGTTAGAGGGCACGCTGCGGGATAATTATCTGCTAAACGACCAATGGGTAAACGATTGGGTGCTGGGGCGCCTGAATCCACAAAATTAAAAAAATATTCTGTTGCTCTCGACAATTCTGTTATCAGCGCGTTATGTTCTTTCTTCGGTCACCGCAGTGACCAGCGTCGCTCGGACGGTCCGGGCGCCTACGTAAACCAGAGGACATCATGGCTGATAACAGCACACCCCGTCGTTTCTCGCGTATTGAACGCCTTCCCCCGTATGTATTTAACATCACCGCTGAATTGAAGATGGCTGCGCGTCGGCGTGGCGAAGACATCATCGATTTCTCGATGGGGAACCCGGATGGCCCTACGCCGCCACACATCGTGGAAAAACTCTGTCAGGTAGCGCAACGCGAAGACACGCACGGTTACTCCACCTCGAAAGGCATTCCTCGCCTGCGTCGCGCCATCTCGCGTTGGTACGCAGACCGCTATCAGGTGGAGATCGATCCCGAATCAGAAGCGATTGTCACCATCGGTTCCAAAGAAGGGCTGGCACACCTGATGCTGGCGACGCTCGATCATGGCGACACCGTACTGGTGCCAAATCCGAGCTATCCGATTCATATCTACGGCGCGGTGATCGCCGGTGCGCAAGTACGTTCCGTACCGCTGGTGGCAGGCGTTGACTTCTTCAACGAGCTTGAACGCGCCATCCGTGAAAGTTACCCGAAACCGAAGATGATGATCCTCGGCTTCCCATCCAATCCCACTTCTCAGTGTGTTGAACTCGACTTTTTCGAACGGGTGATCGCGTTGGCGAAACAGTACAACGTGCTGGTGATCCACGACCTCGCTTACGCCGACATCACCTATGATGGCTGGAAAGCGCCGTCGATTATGCAGGTGCCGGGGGCGCGCGACGTGGCGGTGGAATTCTTTACCCTGTCAAAAAGCTACAACATGGCAGGCTGGCGTATCGGCTTTATGGTGGGTAACAAAGAGCTCGTGTCTGCACTGGCGCGCATCAAAAGTTACCACGATTATGGCACCTTCACCCCACTGCAGGTTGCGGCGATTGCCGCACTGGAAGGCGATCAGCAATGCGTGCGTGATATCGCTGAACAGTACAAACGCCGTCGTGACGTGCTGGTGAAAGGCCTGCATGAGGCGGGCTGGATGGTCGATCTGCCAAAAGCCTCGATGTACGTCTGGGCGAAAATCCCCGATCACTACGCGCATCTCGGTTCGCTGGAGTTCGCTAAACTGCTGTTGCAGGAAGCCAAAGTGTGCGTCTCACCGGGCATCGGCTTTGGTGACTACGGTGACACCCATGTGCGATTTGCCCTGATTGAAAACAGCGATCGTATTCGTCAGGCGGTACGTGGCATCAAAGCGATGTTCCGCGCGGATGGTATATTGCCGGGAACGGTAAAAGCGCTGGAAGAAGAAGAGTAAAACTAAGAAGGGCGACTTTGGTCGCCCCGCCTGGCAGGATTTATTTGAGCATCAGCACGAAGGTGCCTACCCAGATTAACAGGAAGAAAGAAACTCCCATCAAAGCGTATCTCACAAAATGACTCCTCTGAGCGGTTACCATGCTGGTGATCCCACTCCAGCGTAACCCGAACAGAATAAGAGAAAGGTGAAGTTCATAACCGCTGCACGCTTTCTTCTCAGGTGGTTCCAAGCGAACTCAGAACAGGATCGAGCGCTAATTTACGCGCAATCGATCCGAAAATAAATAGGCCATTTCTGAGAGATTGCTCACATTTTCATCGCGCTTCAATTTCCGGTATCGCGGACATGCCCACACGCAGTTGTGCCAGATCGGGTTGGTTGGCATCCAGCACAATTTTCACCGGTAAACGCTGCACGACCTTGGTGTAATTACCGGTGGCATTGTCCGGTGAAATGGCGGAGAAGGTCGCGCCTGTCGCCGGTGCAATGCTGTCGACATGACCGGTAAAGGTCTTGCCAGGCAATGCATCGACTCTCACTACCGCTTTTTGCCCTGGCTGGACATCTGCCAGCTGAGTTTCAAGATAGTTGGCGGTGATATAGGTTTGCTGTAAGGGCACTACCGCCAGCAAACGGGTTCCGGCGCTGACGTAAGCGCCCAATCGCACCGAACGCTGACCCACCATACCCTCTACCGGCGCCACAATCCGCGTGTAAGAAAGATTTAATTTCGCCTGATCCACGCTGGCCTGCGCCGCCGTCACATCGGCTTCTGCCTGACGCACGGCCGCTTGCAACACGCCAACCTGTTTCATTGCGGCTGCCAGCGCCGCTTCACTCTGGCGCACCGCAGCGGATGCTGAACGCTGAGTTGAACTGGCTTTCTGCTGCTCATCAGCAGCAATAGTGCCGCTTTTATACAGCTGGTTATAACGCGCCGCACTCTGTCCGGCATATTGCGCTGACGCCTGGCTCGCCGCTAAGGTCGCTTTGGCTTCATCAATCGTTGATTGCTGCTGCTCCAGTTGAGCCTGGCTGCTCAGGCGCTTGGCATCGCTGACCTGCAAATTCGCCTGCGCCGTTTCCAGCGCCACGCGGTAATCGCGATCGTCCAGTGTGGCCAGCAGTTCGCCCGCTTTTACTCGCTGGTTATCCTGCACATTCACACTGGCGATATAACCGGACACTTTGGGTGCCACCAGAGTGTAATCCGCATTGACGTAAGCATCATCCGTGCGGTGATCATTCCCGGTCATTGATGACCAGACAAAAAAAGCCATGGCCAGCAACACGATTAATAGGGCACTCAACAGTACTGTTCTTTTCAAAGCAAAAGCTTGCATATCAGTTATCTCGACGTCGTCGTAACAGATTGAATCAGGGTTTGTGGCGGCCAGACACGTTTTGGCAGCCAGGCAGTCAGCAATAGCAGCAGGGCGGCGAAGCCAATCAGCATCTGATAACAGTCACTCAGGCTAAGCACCATCGCCTGATGTTTCAGTAACGTCGCGAAACCGCTAAGGTTCTCTGCGCTACTGGCGCTGCCATCAGGTAGTAAAGGAAAACTGCTGCTGGATTGGGCGCTGCTGGGCGCGGTCATCAGCCAGGGGCGACTGGCGGCATTGCTCACCAACACGCTGGAGTGAAACTGTTCCCGGTGACTGATAAACCACCCCACCAGGGTGCTGGCGGCAATGCTCGAGAAGCCGCGCACCGTATTAAACATCGCGGAGGCAAAAGGGCCTTCCGGTGGCGCAACCACGCTGGTCGCACTCATCAATACCGGCAAAATCACCATCGGTTGACCGAAGGCCTGCAAAATCTGAATTTGCCAGAAATTTTGCCGCGCCCAGTCGCTGGTGATATGCATGCCCATCAGGCAGGAGATCACCAGCAGCGCCACGCCAGCGGTCAGCATCCAGCGGCAATCAATCCAGCGGATATTCAGCAGTGCCGCCACCAGCGGGGCGATCAGTAATTGCGGCAAGCCGATGGTTAACGCCAGCGGCGCAAACTGTAGCGTGCGGAATCCCTCTACCTGGCCAAGATAAGCTGAAGGCAGCGCCGATCCGGAAAGTGACAACATCAAGACACCTGCCAGCGCCAGCAATCCGTGCGTGAGATTGTGACGACGCAGCATCTGGAGTTTGAACAGTGGCAGCGGGTGAAACCATTCATTAATAAAGAACACAGTTAGCAATGCCAGCGCGCTCAATAATAGCGCCGCAAACAGCGGTGAACTCAGCCAGTCGAGACGTTCGCCCTGCGTCAGCGCCAGAATCAGCAGTGCCATGCCTGAGCAGCCGGTGAGCATGCCGAAAAGATCGATCTGTTTGAAACGATCGAAGCGCAGCGGATCTTGCGGTAAGCCCCAACCAATCAGCAGCATGGCGATCAGCATGCTGGGGATGACCTGCCAAAACACAAACATCCAGCTCACCTCATCGGTCCAGAAAGCGGCGAGCGTGGCGGCGAGATTGGGCCCAAAGGTGGCGGTCAGCGCGTAGGCACCAAGGCCATAAAGCTTGATCGGCGGCGGCAGAAATCGCAGTGCTACGGTCATGAGTAACGGTGGCAATGCACCGCCAAACAACCCCTGCATCACGCGCAGCGCAATAAAGAGTGTGGCGTTCGGCGTTAAAGGCAGCAGTAAACCGCAAAGCATAAAGCCAGCGGAAACAGCCAGAGCAAAACGACGCAGGGAAAAGGTCACGGCAAACCACGGTGCGATCATCATCGCGGCCACTTCTGCGGCCTGATAAGCGGAGATGATCCAACTGCCTTGATCGTAGCTAATGCCGATAGCGGCACGGATATCCGCCAGCGCAATATCCGTCACGCGGTCATTTAATCCGGAGGTGAGCGCAGCAATCAGCACGCCAACCAACCCCAGCGCCAGGCGCAGGGTAAACGGATGGGGAGCCGGAGCCGCAACAGGCTGGGCGTTCATAGCAGGTGTCTCGTTTTATTATTGATGCAGTGTATTGCGATGTGATACATGTCGCATCTTACATCTCGGTATGATGTATTGCAATGTGATACAGGGTGTAAAAGTGCGGTCATTCGCGCTAAAGTAGGGCAGGCCAAAAAGGAACGCACAATGGTTGAACTTCCCTCAAGCCGTGAGGATGAAAAAGTGGGTGGCATTCAGGTCATCGCGCGTGCGGCAAAAATTCTGAATGCGCTGGGTGAACATCCGGGTGGCATGAGTCTGGGCGAAATTGCGCAGGTGGTCGATCTGCCGCGTTCAACGGTGCAGCGTATTATCGCCGCACTCGACAGTGCGCAACTGGTGCGCAGCAGCGGGGCGGGCGGGCTGCGTCTGGGACCGGCTCTGCTCAAACTGATTTCCAGCGTGCACAGTGATGTGGTCGAAATCGTCCGTCCGTTTCTGGAACAACTCTCAGCCGATATTAACGAGACCGTCTCGCTGGCGCGCGCCAGTGGCACGCAGTTGGCGATTGTTCACTATGTGGTGGCATCCCGGGAATTGCGCGTGGTGCCACGCATCGGATTGAATCTCCCGCTCTATAGCACTTCAGGCGGTCGCGCACTGCTGGCACTGGAAAGTGATGAAGATGTGCGAGTGATGGTCGGCGAAGCCTACAAAGAGTTGACCGAAATGACGGTGAAAACCCTGCCGCAGCTGCTGGAGCTGATTGCTGAAGTGCGTAACAGCGGTCTGGCCATCGATCGTGGCGAAACGCTGGAAGGCATTTCCACCATGGCGGTGGCGATCGACACGCTGTTTGGTCGCTTCTCCATTTCGCTGCTGGTGCCGACGGCGCGTTTTCATAAACAGGAAGCACGCTATCGTGATGAAATCATGAAATGCAAAGAGGCGCTGATTCGCGAAATTGGCAAAATGACCGCTGTGGAAGGATAACCAACTGATGAAAACCTTGCTGATGGCCATCGATAACTCACCGGTGGCAGAAAAAGTCATCGCGTTAACCATTGAACAGGCGCTGGCACAACAGGCTCAGGTCACGGTGTTGTGCTGTGTTGATCCCACTTATTCCTCCTGCAATCAACCGATCGAAATCGATGCGGGCGAAGATCCGGATGATTTCGTAGCGGCAAAAGATGAACAAAACACCGCTGAAATGGTGGTGCGTCACGCGCTGGCACCGCTACTGCGTGCCGGTGTGGCTGCCAAAGGTTTGATTCTGGCCGGTGAAGCAGCGGAAACCATTGTGGCACAATCCAATGCATTGAAGGCCAGCATGATCATCATCGGTCGCCGTCATCTCTCTCCTTTCAATCGCTTACTTAAAGGTTCGGTGAGTGCGGCTGTGATTGAGCGCGCCAACTGCCCGGTTCTGATTGACGTTCGTAAGGATTAATCACGCTCCATGTTTTCCCTCTTACCTATCACGCTGGCGGCGTTTGCGCTGCTGGCGGTGATTATCATCGTTCTGATTCGCACCACCGCACTGCGCTTATGGCAGGGGCTGGGGCTGTTTTTACTGCCACTCGTATTGGCGAATATGCTGTGGTTCAGCTGGTTACATCCACGGCAGGAGCGACAGGCGCTGGAAACCGAGGTGGCAAACCAGTTAAGCCTCGCGCCAGGCTATCGTCAGTTAAAAACACAGGAGCCAGCGCTGTGGCAAATGCTTAATCGTGAGTTGCTGCACAAGCGTATGGAAGGGGTGCCTGCTGATCAGGCACTGGGCGAGTTGCGTGGATGGTTAATGGATCTGGTTAATCAGCGTATGGCGCGTGCAGACGACGAAACGCTGCTCAATTATTTGCGCGTGTCAGTGCAGGAGATGCAGGCACTGCAGCAACCCGAGCCACAACGCTGCTTCCGCTTCCTTTACCCGCAGGTAAATGGCGGCATCAATCTGCAACAAGCGCTGTCACCGACGTTATACCAGCGTGATGCCCTGGCGTTAGATTTGCTCCTGCAAAACAGCACCGGCGAAGAGCGTCCGATTGATCAGCAGGGCGCACAACGTGATTTGCAAAGCGTCGTGGAGAAACTTTACGGCAAGTGGGGTGATAAACTTCAGCAACTCAACATGCCTGCTGATACTGCCGTCGATCGCAGCGCCATGTGTGCCATGTCGATTGATCTTTACAGCGGTATTCTCGCATTGCCTGCCAAACAGTCCGCCAACCTTTTGCGTAAAATGGTCAGCCTTACCGGTTAGGTTTACGCGTAAAAAAAAAGCCCGCTCAGCGCGGGCATAATGGTCACTTTCCGTTTGTTTTTTTCGTGTCACCTGGTGTGGTGCAGACTTCGTGCTGTCTGAAAGCATCATGGCATCGGTTAAGTGATATGAAAAACCGTTTGGTTTTATTGATTTGATTGGTAAAAACTTTTTCAAAATGACTATTTCGCGCCAGTTTCCTATAGATGCGTGCGGCATAGGCATTTAGACTGCTTCGCCTGGAAGAGGACACCCTAATGAAAAAAATGCTGATTAGCGCACTCGCGCTTTTTATGCTGGCCGGTTGTAGTGTCAGCAAACCCGGTGGATTTGAACGTGTCGATGAAGATAAAAGCTCAAATACCGTGCAATATCGTTATGACCCGCAAACGTTTAATAGAGATGCGATGGAAGTCGATCTGGCGAATTATTGCAACCAACGTGGATTTGATAAAGTGGAATCGCTGCCGGCACAGGACAGCCATTTGCCCGGATTAAAGAAAGCCTGGTATCAATGTAATTACGCGGTAAAAAGCTAAAAGAAAGGGCGGGATAAATTCCCGCCCTTTTTGTTTTTTTATTATGTGCTGTGTGTGCTTTGCCCAATTACCAATGGCGACCATGATAACCATGGTCATGATGCCAGCCGCCACCGTGGCCCCAGCCCGGTCCGCGACCATATCCGTCATGAACGATACAACCACTCAACATCGTCATAATGGCAACAACCGAAGCAGCTTTAATAAGTGTTTTCATGGAGAGTCCTCCTCTTTTCCAATGAAGCCAGATTACCGGGGAAAAGTGGAGTGAAGATGCAGTGAATGTAGAGTTATTTCTGGATCTATTACCAGATATGTCAATTTAAAGCTAAAAACGTCAAGGCGGGAAATAAACCAATCAGATAAAACCGAATGCCTGATGATAATAACGCGAATAGTCTGAAATACAATCCTAAATAACAGCCGTTCTCAACTTCAAAAACATTATGCAGGAAAGAAGGAGAAAATAGATGCCGCAAAGTGATGCGGCATCTGTGGGAATTAATTGTGCAGCAAAGGTTCACTAACGTTTTGACGATTTGGCAGACGGATGCTGAGCGACAACACCAGTGAAATCACCAGCAGTGTCATGATCAAGCTGAAGGTCACGGTAAAACCACCAAACACGGAAGCCACCAGTGAACCCATCACGCTGCCGATACCGAATCCCAGGTAAATCAGCCCGTAATTTTTCGTTAGATTATTGAGACCGAAGAAATCGCTGACCAGAGAAGGGAACACGGTGATGGTGCCACCAAAGCTAAAGGCAACGCAGGCCAGTGACAGGAAGAAGGTGGTTTCATTCATCCGGGTAAACAACAAAATACTCATGCCCACCAGTGAAACGATCTGTGCCAGTGAAATGACGCGAATACGTGCCATTTTATCGGAGAGTACGCCGAGAATAAGGCGGCCACTCAGGTTAGCAATCGCGATGACAGTCACGGCATTGGCGGCGGTTTGCGTGGTCAGATGGACCATGCCTTCGCCGATGTCTTTCGCTACGCCAATGACATACAGTCCGCTCATGCAGGCAGTGAGGAACATCAGTGCCAGCATCCAGTACTGTGGCAAGCGCACGGATTGCGCCAGCGTGTAATCTTTTTCCTGCAATTTCGCGTTACCGCTGCTTTGCTGGATCGGGGCATCACGCATCATCAGCGCACCCACAATGATCATACTCATCGCCAGCACACCCCAAATCATAAAGGTGTTCTCCAGGCCGTAAGTGCTGAGCAACGCGCCACAGATAAATTTGAAACCCAGGCTACCTAAGCCATAAGCGCCAATTGAGCAGGCGGAAATTAACCCTTTACGCTCCGGGAACCACTTCACGCAGTTTGACAGCGTCATCAGATAACCTGCGCCATCCGCTAAACCGACCAGGATGCCGGCGCTGAGATACAGCATCATCAGGTTATCGGCATGAGCGGTCAGCCAGAAGCCTATCGCCATCAAAATACCGGCGCCGATGGTGACGTTACGCACACCAAAGCGCTCCTGTAATTTCCCCGCCAGTGACGATGCAATCGCGAGGCCCAGGCTTAATAAACCGAACGAAAAAGCGACCTGACTAATGGGAGCATCGAGTTTATGTGCCAACTGGCCGTTAAACAGGCTCCACGTATAGACCGAGCCCAGGGCAAACTGCGTGATAATAGTGCCGATAAGGGTAAGCATGCGGGTGCGCTGCAACGGCGCGGATATTTCTGTTTTCATTTTTATCTCTCCCCTCAGGGAATGCGGAATCTGCAGCGATAATAGGCAGCTTACGCGCGCGCGTGGCGAAGCAGGGCATCAAGAGACGGGACGAGGGAATGAAATGCAGTAAAACGGGTATGAATGGCATTGGGCCATTAGGATGTCAATTTAAGCGTGGCGGTTGCTATGGGTAAACATGTGTAACCAGGTGTGATAAGCGCGCCAGTTTTGCTGCAAGATGACAGATTTTTGCCAGGATTAAAATTCACTAACAGGAGGAAATATGACAGACCGAGCATATGAATCCGCGTCAAGCGAGGATGAAGTTTGCTGCATCATCGGTCAGGCGGTGATTGAGTTAAGCGATGAGCATCAGCCTGTGAATAAATCCACGCTGTCGCTGAAATTATTGGCTATGGCCGATCGCGACAGAGATGATGAACGCGTTCTGCTTTACTGGATTGCCAGAAAAGCCATCAATAAACCTCACCAGCTCAATATCGGCGTTCAGGGCTGGCGCTAGAGGACCAAAGAGCGGGCGCAATGCCCGCTCTCGCAATTTAGGCCAGGCGTAATTTGCGTGCCGTGGGCCAGCGCACAAACATCACCATATTCCCCATCAGAATCATCGCCAGACCCACGATGGCATTGCTGTGCCACTGATATCCCTCATAAATGGTCGACAACGTCAGTGCCACCAATGGGAAAAGCAGTGTGCAGTAGGCGGCCTGGCTGGCTCCGATACGACCGACGAGCGTGAAATAAGCGCCAAATCCCAGCACAGAACCAAAAATGGCCAGATAACTCATCGAACCGAGCCACTGCAGATTCAGCGCAGGCGCTAATGAATCGCCATTCAGTAGTGCGATGATTGCCATAACGATTGCACCATATAACATGGCATAGCTGTTGGTGGTCAGCACATCACGTTGACGGCGCTGATGGCGAGTCGAAATCATGTTACCCAAAGAGAATCCAAGCGTGCCCAAAGCACTTAGCCCAACGCCCCACAGCAGTTGCGGAGCCGGGTGCGCTGCCTGAATGTCATTCCAGAACAAGGCAACAATTCCCCCCAAGCCGAGCACGGCCGCGGGTAACAGGCGAAACGGTGGGCGCTGACGGAAAAAGATCCAGCTATTAAGCGCGTTATATAACACTGCCATGGAGAAGATGACCGATTCCAGGCCACTGCTGATCCACGCTGCCGCATGATAGAAACAAACGAAGTTGAAGCCAAATACGCAACAGCCTTGCAGTAAGCAGAAAAGGTGATCCTGCTTATCCAGTGGGCGCAGGCGTTTAATCAGCTTTAGGATCACTAACATCAATACCGATGCCAGTAAGAAGCGCCAGAATACCGCCACCAGGACTGGCGTGTTGGCAGCCTCTTGTTGTAGAAAAATGGCGATCCAGGTGGTGCCCCAAATCAATACAACCGCAAGGTACAACATGATGTTCATCGTAAACTCTCCAGCAAAATCATTGCCCGAAGTGTGACGAAAATAATCACCACTGGCTTGCACGCCGTTGCGCGTGAATTGCAAAATCTTGCGCTTTTTACACGGATGTCCCGCGTTGGCCTGTTTTCTGGCTGGGGAGATCCGTAAACTGTGCGTTATTAACCTGTGAGTGGACCTCCCGATGCCCGATTATCAGACCTTTGACATGTTGCAGCGCCATAAAGCGCAACTGCGCGATAGCGTGCAGCTGTCGGGTGGCATCAAGTTGGCGGCCTGGTTTAATAGCGGCGATCGCGTCACCAACCTGAGCGACCACCACACGCTGAGCCTGTATACCGCTGATGGCTATGATACCTGGCACAAAACCCAGCATGGTTGGCGCAATGGCGGTGGTCCGGATCGCTTCTGCCTGATGCCGAGCGGGGTTGAATCGACCTGGGATCTGCGTGCCGATTTGTCGTTCGTGCACCTTTACTGTACGGATGAGCACTTGCGGCATCTCGGTGAGCAGATCTGGGATCGCAGCCCCGCGCAACTCAACCTGCATGAAAAAATCTTTGCCGATGACGATCGCATAACGCAACTTTATCGCCATTTCCTGCTGAGCGTTGACTGGCAGCAACCCGCTAATCAATTGATGTTGAGCAGTGCCTCGACGTTGTTGATGACGCATCTTTTGCAGCGCTACAGTGAAGTGCAGTGGCAGGCGCCACAGGTGCGTGGCGGATTAGCGCCCGCGGTATTGCGACGTGTATTGGCGTTTATCGATGCGCAGCTGGATCAGCCTTTGACGCTGGCACAGCTGGCGGCAGAAGCGGCCTTGAGTGAATACCACTTTGCACGCATGTTCCGCAGCAGCGTGGGCGAAGCACCCCACCAGTTTGTGATGCGCCGCCGCATGGACACCGCTTTAAACTTGCTGAAGTTTAGCGCGTTGCCGTTAACCGAGATCGCGCTGCGCTGCGGTTTTCACTCTTCCAGTCACTTCAGTAACCGTTTCCGCCAACTGCATGGCGTAACGCCCTCCGCATGGCGGCAAAACCCGCATCAGCTTTGATTTCACTGTAATTGCCTGAAACAGCCAGTTTCTACCTTCGAGGAACGTCTCAAATTCATTCACTCATACGCTATTTTTAGTGACTTCCTCTTCGATTTAGATAGAGTCTTATCCGTTAACATATTGTTTTTATGTGATAATTACACGTTTAGCTTATGCGGAGTGGTAATGATGGAAATGCGCGTTTCAAAGCTTGAAACCGATGTATTTGAAATGAAGGCAGATATTAAAACGTTGAAAACCGATATGGAAACGGTGAAAACCGACCTGGCGGTGATCAAGTCTAACTACGTAACGAAAGCCGATTTACATCAGGAAATCGGCAAAACGCATGTAGAAATCGCCAAAATTCACAAAGAAATGACAAAACAAACCAAATGGATCTTGGGTGGAATAATGAGCGCGGCTGGGCTCAGCTTGGGCATAGCTCGCTGGCTGTTTTGAGGAGGGAGGGAGGTCTGAACTGGTGTCCCCTGCAGGAATCGAACCTGCAACTAGCCCTTAGGAGGGGCTCGTTATATCCATTTAACTAAGGAGACGCGGCGCGCAGTATAGCGTACCGACCAGCAGAATTTAACCGTGTTAATCCTGTTTGCTCAATCTATCAACAATGTCGTGCCACAGATCACTGTTGTTTCTTCTGCGCTTTCTCTTTGCGCTTCTGTTCCGCCTTCGCTTTGGCCTCCGCCGCCTCACTCATATCGTTGCGAATTTGCGCATGGCTGATCAGTGCAAAAATCAACGTACCGCCGGTGATATTTCCCAGCAGGGTAGGCAGCGCAAACGGCCAGAAGAATTCCTGCCAGGGTAGCGTGCCGGCAAACACCAGATACAGCACTTCAACGGAACCCACCACAATATGGGCCAGGTCCCCCAGCGCGACCAGCCATGTCATCAGCACAATGACCACAATTTTTGCGGCTCCGGCATAGGGGAACATCCACACCATGGTGGCAATGATCCAGCCAGAAATGACGGCATTTGCAAACATCTCACTCGGTGAGTTATCCATCACTTTTTCACTGATGGCGGTAAATGCCTGCCGGGTCGCATCATCAAAGATCGGCATGTAATTAAACGCCAGTGCGCCCAACGCCGTGCCCATCAGGTTTCCCGCCAGGACTACACCCCAGAGTCGAAACAACAGCAGAAAATTACCGCTGGTGGGTTTGTGCATCACCGGTAATACCGCAGTAACCGTGTTTTCAGTAAACAGCTGCTGACGCGCCATAATGACGATAACAAAGCCAAAGGTATAGCCCAGATTTTCTAGCAGAAAACCGCCAGGCACATCGGCCAAATGCACATGGAAAATCCCTTTGGCCATCAGCGAAGCGCCCATTGAAAGCCCGGCCGCAACGGCAGACCATAATAAAGCCATACCGTCACGTTCTAGCTCTTTCTCGCCATCCTGGCGGATCTCTTCATGAATGGCAGCCGCTCGCGAGGGCAGGGCATCTTCATCCACCTCAATCTCTTTTCCCTGGTCTTTCTCTTCACTCTCAACATCGTTGTCATTATTAGAAATGGATGGCGATTGCTTCATGTTTTCCCCCGGTGATAATGCCAGTGCGTAATAAGCGTAGACGGTTTTATCAAGGGCGAAATGTTACTAAGATTCAAATTAAGAGTAACAAGATTTTAACTGAGGTGCTTTTTTGCACAGTTTCTTGATCTGATGCGCACGAATACCCCCTTTGAGGGAAGTGAGAGCAACCTCACAGACTTCGGCCCACAGATTCATTGTGGTATTATCCCCGCCTTATTTCACAGCTGCGATTCCCTCTTTCATGCTCGAAGTCATTAATCTCTCATGCGTTCGTGATGAGCGAACCCTGTTTCATGGACTGAGCTTCCATGTGCAACCGGGTGACATTGTGCAAATTGAAGGCCCTAACGGGGCAGGAAAAACCTCACTGCTGCGTCTGCTGGCTGGTTTAAGCCGGGCAGAAGAGGGCGAGGTGATGTGGCAATCGCAGCCGATTCGTCAGCAGCGCGAAATATGGCATCAAAACTTGCTCTATCTTGGTCATCATCCTGGTGTGAAGTCGGTACTCTCACCTCTGGAAAACCTGCATTTCTGGCACGGCGATCGTGATGAAGAAGTGATTTTCGACGCGCTGGAGCAGGTGAACTTGCTGGGATATGAAGAGGTGCCGGTTGCACAGTTGTCCGCAGGGCAGCAACGGCGTGTAGCCCTGGCTCGCTTGTGGCTCAGCCCGGCAAAAATCTGGATTCTGGATGAACCGCTCACGGCCATTGATAAAGGCGGCGTGGAAAAATTAATGGCGCGTTTCGCTGAACATGCCGATAACGGAGGCGCAGTGATTTTGACTACCCATCAGGATCTGCCTGATGAGAGTGAACGCGTGCGCAAAATCCGCCTTATCTCGGAGTGGGCTTGATGTTAGGTCGCGTGATTCAGCGTGAGTTGAAAATTGCATTTCGCAGCGGTGCCGAGGTGATTAACCCGCTGTGGTTTTTCCTGATTGTTATCACGCTGTTTCCGTTAGGTATCGGGCCGGATCCTCAGCAACTGGCGCGCATTGCGCCAGGCGTGGCGTGGGTTGCGGCATTGTTAGCCTCACTGCTGGCGCTTGAACGACTGTTCCGTGATGATTTTCTGGATGGTTCGCTGGAGCAACTACTTTTGCTACCCACACCGCTGCCCGTCACGGTGCTGGGAAAAGTGATTGCTCATTGGCTGATTACGGGCTTGCCACTGATTTTACTGTCGCCGCTGGCGGCACTACTCCTGTCACTGGATTTTGCTGGCTGGCGCGCGATGGCACTGACGCTATTACTCGGCACGCCAACCTTGAGTTTTCTTGGTGCGATTGGCACCGGTTTGACCGTTGGGCTGCGGCGTGGCGGCGTACTTCTGAGTTTACTGGTATTGCCGTTGTCGATACCTGTTCTGATCTTTGCCAGCGCGGCCATCGATGCCGCCGGTCAGGGATTGCCGATCGGAGGTTATCTGGCAATTCTTGGCGCGATGCTGGCAGTGAGCGCAACACTTTCGCCGTTTGCTACTGCTGCGGCTTTGCGCATTAGTCTGCATTAATCCGTGCTGCCCCAGAGCTGCCGGTATCCGAATTCTTTTTATTGTGAGCTATGCAAATGTGGAAATGGTTACACCAGTGGGCGAAGCCTGAGCGGCTTTACCAGCTATGCGGTCGCTTAATTCCCTGGTTCGCAGTGCTGGGCGTCGCCACGCTGCTACTTGGCTGGGTATGGGGCTTTGGCTTTGCACCGGCCGATTATCAGCAGGGCAACAGCTTCCGAATTATGTACATTCACGTGCCTGCGGCGATGTGGTCCATGGGTGTTTACGCCTCCATGGCGATTGCCGCGTTCATCGGCCTGGTGTGGCAGATGAAGATGGCAGATCTGGTCTCCGCAGCGATGGCGCCGATTGGCGCAGTATTTACTTTTATCGCGCTGGTCACCGGTTCTGCCTGGGGCAAACCGATGTGGGGCACCTGGTGGATTTGGGATGCCCGCCTAACCTCGGAGCTGGTGCTGCTGTTCATCTATATGGGGGTGATTGCGCTCTATCACTCGTTTGAGGATCGTCGCACCGCCGGTCGCGCTGCAGGCATCCTGATTCTGGTGGGCGTGGTTAACTTGCCCATCATCCACTTCTCGGTGCAGTGGTGGAACACCCTGCATCAGGGATCGTCTGGCATTTTGCAGCAGGCGATTGCGCCGAGCATGCGGACGCCGCTGCGCTGGGCCATTCTCGGTTATCTGCTGGTGTTTGGCGCGCTGACGCTGATGCGCCTGCGTAACCTGATTTTGTTCAGCGAGCGCCATCGTCCATGGGCGATCGATGTGGCTCAGGGAGGGCGCAAAGCATGACACCGGCTTTCTCATCATGGAGCGACTTCTTCGCCATGGGTGGCTATGCCTTCTATGTCTGGCTCGCCGTCATCCTCACGTTAATTCCTTTATTCGGTCTGGTGCTGCATACCCTGTTGTTCCGCCGCCGTTTGCTGGCAGAAATTCGCCAGCGTCAATCCAGGGAGCGCCGCATTCGCGCGGCCAAGTCGAAAAAAGCTGCCAGTGAAGCAGCAGGAGAAACCGTGTGAATATCCGTCGTCGTAACCGCCTGTATGTGGTGGTGGCGATTTTGGTCGGCTTAGGCCTGGCCACATCGCTGGTGATGTACGCGCTGCGTTCCAACATTGACCTGTTTTACACCCCGAGTGAAATTCTGTACGGCAAAGGCGAAGCGCATCAGATGCCGGAAACCGGGCAACGTCTGCGCGTCGGCGGCATGGTGATGCCTGGCAGCGTAAAACGCGACCCCAAAACGCTGGCTGTCTCTTTCAAGTTGTATGACGCCAACGGCGTGATCAGCGTAAGTTACGAAGGCATCTTGCCGGACCTGTTCCGTGAAGGGCAGGGCGTGGTAGCGCAAGGCGTGCTGGAAAGCGGCAACCTGGTCAATGCCAAAGAAGTGCTGGCAAAACATGACGAAAAATACACCCCGCCAGAAATTGAAGATGCGATGAAGAAAAACCACACAGGACCTGCAGCGACTTATCAGCAGGCAGGTGCTCAATCATGATGCCGGAAATTGGCAGCTTTCTGCTTTGCCTGGCGCTGGGACTCGCGCTGCTATTAAGTATTTATCCGTTGTGGGGCGCAACCCGTCAGGATGCACGTTTGATGGCGATGGCACGTCCACTGGCATGGGGCATGTTCGCCTGTATCGTTGCCGCCTTCGTGGTGCTGGTACATGCGTTTATCGTTAACGATTTCAGCGTGGCCTATGTTGCCACCAACTCCAACACCCTGCTGCCGGTTTACTATCGCATCGCGGCCACCTGGGGCGCGCATGAAGGTTCACTGCTGCTGTGGGTGCTGTTGCTCAGCACCTGGACGGTAGCTGTCGCAATTTTCAGTCGCGGTATGCCGCAGGATGCACTGGCGCGTGTGTTGTCAGTCATGGGGATGATCAATCTCGGCTTCCTGCTGTTTATTACGCTCACCTCGAATCCGTTTACTCGTACCCTGCCGAACTTCCCGGTTGATGGCAGCGACCTCAATCCGATGCTGCAGGATATCGGGCTGATATTCCATCCGCCCCTGCTCTACATGGGTTATGTCGGTTTCTCAGTGGCATTTGCGTTTGCTATTGCGTCATTGATGGCAGGGCGTCTCGATACCGCATGGGCGCGCTGGTCACGCCCGTGGACCACCGCAGCCTGGGTTTTCCTGACCATTGGCATCGTGCTCGGTTCGGCGTGGGCCTATTACGAACTGGGCTGGGGCGGCTGGTGGTTCTGGGATCCGGTCGAGAATGCTTCGTTCATGCCTTGGCTGGCCGGTACGGCGTTGATGCATTCACTGGCGGTGACAGAAAAACGGGGTAGCTTCAAATCCTGGACGGTGCTGCTGGCGATCACGGCATTCTCATTAAGCCTGCTGGGCACTTTCCTGGTGCGCTCAGGCGTGCTGGTGTCAGTGCACTCGTTTGCTTCCGACCCGGCGCGCGGCATGTTCATTCTCGCCTTCCTGGTGATCGTGATTGGTAGCTCGCTGCTGCTTTATGCCATCAAAGGTGGCAAGGTGCGCAGCCGCGTGCAGAGCGAAGCCTGGTCACGCGAATCCTTCCTGTTGGGTAATAACGTTCTGTTAATTGCGGCCATGCTGGTGGTGCTGCTGGGCACGCTGTTGCCGTTAGTCCATAAGCAGCTGGGACTGGGCAGTATTTCTGTCGGCGAACCGTTCTTCAACACCATGTTTACCTGGCTGATGGCACCGTTCGCCCTGATGCTCGGCATTGGGCCACTGGTGCGCTGGCGTCGCGATGAACCGCAGAAACTGTGGAAACGTCTTGGCGTCGGCTTGCTGGTCACACTGATCTTATCGATCGCGCTGCCATGGCTGCTGCAGGATCGCATTGAAGCGATGACGGTGATTGGCCTGTTGATGGCGATCTGGGTGATTCTGCTGACGCTGATGGAACTGCACGAGCGCGCGACCCATCGCCACAGTTTCTTCAAAGGTCTGCGTCATTTAACCCGCAGCCATTGGGGCATGGTGCTGGGTCATTTAGGCGTTGCCGTAACGGTGGTGGGTATCGCTTTTAGCACGCAGTACAGCGTCGAGCGTGATGTGCGCATGAAATCGGGCGATGCCGTGGATATCCACAACTATCACTTCATTTTCCGCGACGTACACAACTTACAGGGGCCGAACTACAGCGGCGGTGTTGCCATTATCGATGTGACGCGTGACGGAAAATTTGAAGCGGTACTGCATGCTGAAAAGCGGTTCTATACTGCAGCTCGCACCATGATGACCGAAGCGGCAATCAGCGGTGGTTTCACTCGCGATCTCTACGCGGCATTGGGCGAAGAGCTGGATGACGGTTCATGGGCGGTGCGCATCTATTACAAACCGTTCGTGCGCTGGATTTGGTTCGGCGGTGTGTTTATGGCGGTCGGCGGCCTATTGTGCCTGCTGGACCCGCGTTATCGTTCGCGCAAAAAAGCGCAGCAGGAGGAGCTGGCATGAGTAAGAAAATCTTGTTCATCCCGTTAGTGCTGTTTCTGCTGCTGGCGGCCGCGCTGTTGTGGCAGCTGTCTCGCAACGCTAATGGTGATGATCCCACGCGTCTGGAGTCGGCGCTGATTGGTAAGCCGGTACCGGTTTTCAAATTGGAAGCGCTCGATAAGCCGGGCAAAATCTACGATCAGCAGGTTCTGACCGATGGCAAGCCGATCCTGCTCAATGTCTGGGCCACCTGGTGCCCGACATGCCGTGCTGAGCATCAGTATCTCAACACGCTGGCCGAGAAGGGCATTCGCGTCGTCGGGCTGAACTACAAAGATGATCGCACCAAAGCGGTCACCTGGCTGAACACCCTGGGCAACCCGTACGCGCTGAGCCTGTATGACGGTGACGGCATGTTAGGTCTGGATCTCGGCGTGTACGGTGCGCCGGAAACCTTCCTGATCGACGGCCACGGCATTATTCGTTATCGCCATGCGGGGGATATGAATGACCGCGTGTGGAACGAAGAAGTGAAACCGCTGTGGGATAAATACAGCAAGGGGGCCGGTGCGTGAAACGGCTGCTTCTGTTAATAGCGGGCATTCTGCTCAGCACCAGCCTATGGGCTGCCATTGATACTTACCAGTTCGATTCGGTACAGCAGGAAGAGCAGTACCGCGATCTCACCGGTTCACTGCGTTGCCCTAAGTGTCAGAACAACAGCATTGCCGACTCCAATGCGATGATTGCCGCAGACATGCGTCTGAAAGTGTATGAGCTGATGAAGCAGGGCCAAAGTCGCCAGCAGATCATCGATTACATGGTGGCGCGCTACGGCAACTTCGTCACTTATGAACCCCCGGTTACCCCTTCAACGCTGATTTTGTGGGTGGGGCCGGCGCTGTTTGTGGTGCTGGGCGGCTTGATTATTATTCTGCGCAATCGCCGGGGGAAAACCCGTAGCGATCTTGATGACGATGAACAACAACGCCTTGCGGCGATTCTTAAGCGTGACGGGAAGCCGTAATGACTGGATTCTGGATTACCCTGATTATTTTGCTGGTGGCAGCCTCGGCGCTGTTTCTTCGCGCGGGCTGGCGTCAACGTGAAGCCAGCAGCGGCGATCGCGATCGCCTGAATACCGATTTTTACCAGCAGCGCCTGCGCGAACTCGAACGCGATGAAGAGGAAGGCGTGGTTGCAGAGCGTCCCGAGATGGTACGTGAACTGCAACAAACGCTGCTCACCGATGTGCCAAACGAGCACGCGGCTCGCATCCATCACAGTAGCCGTTGGGTGCTATTGCCGGGTTTGATTGTATTGTTGCTGGTGTCGGTTGGCTTTTACCTGAAGACCGGTGGACTGGCGCAACTGGCCGGTTGGGTTAGCGTACAGCAGGAGTACCCTCAGTTGCGTGCCCGTGTGATGGATCCCAAAGCGGCGCCCTTAACCATGGAAGAGTTGGCTCGCCTACAATTAGGGTTGCGCACCTCATTGCAAGACGATCCGCAAAACCTCAATGACTGGACGATGCTGGGCCGCCTTGGCATGGTGCTGAATAACGCGACCAATGCCAGCCAGGCCTTCCAGCGCGCATTGCAACTGGCACCTGATAATCTGGAACTGCAGCAGGATTATGCCGAAGTCCTGACGCGCTCCACCGATCCGCAGGACAACCGCCAGGCCAATGTGATGCTGAAAGATCTGCTAAAACGCGACCATAGCAACGTGCGCACCCTGAGCTTGTTGGCATTTAATGCTTTTGAGCAGCAGCAATATGATCAAGCGATTGGCGCCTGGCAGGTGATGCTGAAGCTTCTGCCCGCGGGTGACAAGCGCATTACCATGATAGAGCGCAGCATTGAACAAGCGAAAACTGATGCGGGACAGCAAAATAGTCACCTGGCATTGACGGTGAGTTTAACCTCGCAGGCAGAAAAAATGTTACCGCAAGGCGGAGTGTTGTATATTTCTGTGTCTGACGGTGTTTCACCGGTGCCTGTGGCTGTGAAGCGTTTACCGCTGAGCCATTTCCCGTTATCGCTCACGCTGGATGACAGCAACGCCATGATGCCCGATCGCCTGCTTTCGGCGCAGCATCAGGTGCAGGTCAGGGTGCGTATTTCGCGCGATGGTAGCGCCAATCCTCAGTCGGGAGACTGGTTTGGCTTAAGCGCGATCACCCCCTGGGATGGTCATCAGCAACTGGCTGTGGAGATTAATCAACAGCAGCCCTGAAGCGATACATTATTCAACCGCACAGGGAGATAAGAATGAATAACCGCCTGACCGGTCTGGCGCTGGCCAGCTTGCTGCTGGTGGGATGTGCCAGTTCCAAACCGGCCGATCCAACGCAGCCTGCGCAGCGTAGCGATCCGCTCGAAGGCTTTAACCGCACGATGTTTAATTTCAACATGAACGTGCTGGATCCTTATGTGGTGCGCCCGGTGGCGGTTGCCTGGCGTGACTATGTGCCGGTGCCTGCGCGCAGTGGCATGAGCAACTTCCTCGGCAACCTGGATGAACCTGCCAGCATGCTGAACTCGATTCTGGTGGGTGAACCGCGCCAGGCAGGAATCCACTTCACGCGTTTCTTCCTCAATACCGTATTGGGCTTGGGCGGATTTATCGATGTGGCGGGCAAAGCGAATCCTGAACTGGCGCGAGAAGTTCCGCACCACTTCGGGAGTACTCTGGGTCGTTATGGGGTGGGCTATGGTCCTTATGTGGTTCTGCCGGGTTATGGCAGCTTCACGGTGCGTCAGGATGGCGGCGACTATGTCGATACGCTTTATCCGGTGCTGAGTTGGCTGACCTGGCCGATGTCGATTGGTAAATGGACACTGGAAGGTGTGGAAACACGTGCACAGTTGTTGGATTCCGATGCCATCCTGAAACAGCAGCAGGATCCGTATGCGTTTATCCGCAACGCCTACTTCCAGCGTAATGATTTCCTCGCCAACGGCGGGAAGTTAAAACCGGAAGAGAATCCGAACGCCAGTGCGATTCAGGATGACTTGAAGGACATCGATTCACAGTAATGCCAAACATGACAGACCTGAAATGGCGACCTTAAGTGTCGCCATTTTTTTAGCGAATTAGTATTAAGTTGTGATTAATTAGTCATAGTTAGAATCGCTTCACAGTAATTTTTGGCCCTATTCCAATTCCCTTTGTTTAGTACGTTTAATGTCACAATTACTTAACAAAGTGAACAATACCACTGGCTGATCATTTTCCTGCTCGCTAACGTAGAGTGAATTAAAACAGTGTTTTATTTCATTTCTTCAGCAAGGAATCGCCATGACGGACAGCACTTCTACCGCAACGAAAACGGCAATACCCGAGCATGAAAGCGCTCAGATGACACTCAGTGTGGGCCAGCGCTGGTTCCAGCTGATGCTAGTGGTTCTGGCGGCAGGGACGATCTATCCACTTCTCTATCTACGCCAATATTATCAGCCGACATTGATCGCCTATTTCGGCATCAACGATCTGCAACTTGGCCAGCTCTACTCGATGCTTGGCACCGTATTTGTATTGAGTTATTTACCCAGTGGTTGGCTGGCGGATCGCATTGCCCCGCGCATCCTGATCTGTTTCTCCCTTTTCACAACCGGACTCTTGGGTTTACTTTATGCCAGCCAACCGCCTTTCCCGCTATTACTGTTGATCTTCGCCTGCTGGGGACTCACCACAGGATTAACCTTCTGGTCCGCTGTCATCAAGCGTGTGGGCGCCATTGCTCAGTCTAATGAGCGCGGAAGGTTTTTCGGCATACTGGATGGCGGGCGTGGCATGGTCGAAGCTTCTCTTGCCACGGTCGCGGTGGCTTTGTTTGGCTGGTACGCTTCTCAGGGGTTGGAGCAAACAGGCTTCCGCCATGTGATCCTGATGTACGCCACACTTTGCGTGGTTTTAGCCATCGTCCTGGCATTTATCCGCGATCCTTCCGTGACGCACTCTCAGCCGCGTGCAGCCACTCGCCAGGGAAATCTGTGGCAGGATTTTAAAACCATCGCGGGCAAGCCTAATCTTTGGCTCCTCGCCAGCGTGGTGTTCTGCGGTTACCAGTTGTTTTGGTCAACGTACAATTTCTCTGCGTATTTAAGAACATCTGATTATGGTGTCACTGCGGCACTGGCCGCATTTATTACCGCAGGGAAAATGTGGATGCGCCCGATTGGGGGCATTGGTGGTGGCTGGCTGGCGGATAAAATCTCGCGTGCTGGCGTACTTTGTGGCGTGCTGATTTGCGGTGCTTTAGGCGTCACAGGGCTGATTTTACTGCCATCGGGCATTCCGCATGGGGCGTTAATTGCATTTGTGCTGTTGGTGGGGATGTTCGCCTATGCCGTGCGCGGGCTTTACTGGGCATTACTCGATCGCTGCGATATCCCACCTCACTGTACCGGCTTAGCCATTGGCTTAGTTTCCGTCATTGGCTACTCGCCCGATATCTATCTTCCACTGCTCAGCGGCTATCTCACACAGCATTTTCCTGGCGCGACGGGATACCGTTTTTTCTTTGCCTACATCGTTTTTATCACGCTATGCGGCGCTTTTGGTGCCTGGCGTTTACACGTTCGTTTTAAAATCAAAGAGGAAGCCTGATGAAAGTTATCTCAATGGAAACCCATGTGGTTGCCGTCCCTCCACCGCATTTGGGTGGCATGTACTGGCTGTTTGTGAAGTTGAAGACCGATGACGGCATCGAGGGCGTTGGAGAAATTTATGCTGCAACGTTTCACCCGGATGCCATGGTGCCGATCATTCAGGACGTGTTTGAACGCTATCTGTTAGATCAGGATCCGCATCACACAGAACGGCTGTTTCGCCAAACCTACTCAAGTGGTTTCACCCAAAGGCCCGATCTCACCATGATGGGCGTGGTGAGCGGTCTTGAGATGGCCTGCTGGGATATTATCGGTAAGGCGGCGAACAAACCGGTGTATCAACTGCTTGGTGGTCTGGTTCAGCCACGTTTACGCTCCTACACCTATCTTTATCCCACCAATGCGCAAGGAGAATATGACTATGACGATCCAGATCTGGCGGCGGAGTGCGCCGCCGAGAATGTGAGGAAAGGCTTCACCGCCGTGAAGTTTGATCCTGCCGGACCTTACACTGCCTACTCCGGTCATCAGCTTTCGCTGGAAGTGCTGGATCGTTGTGAGCTGTTCTGTAAGCGCATTCGCGAAGCAGTGGGCAGCAAAGCCGATCTATTATTTGGCACGCATGGGCAGATGGTGCCTTCATCTGCCATTCGCCTGGCTAAGCGGCTGGAAAAGTTCGACCCGCTGTGGTTTGAAGAACCTGTCCCGCCAGGACAACCCGAGGCGATGGGCGATGTTGCGCGGCACACTTCCATTCCCATTGCGGCAGGTGAGCGCCTCACCACCAAATACGAATTCCACCAACTGCTGCAGGCTGGAGCGGCCAGTATCATACAGATGAATGTGGCGCGCGTCGGTGGATTACTGGAAGCGAAGAAGATTGCTGCGCTGGCAGAAGTGCACTACGCGCAGATTGCACCGCACCTCTACAATGGTCCGATTGGTGCCGCTGCCAGTATTCAACTGGCAGCCTGTACGCCCAACTTCCTTATCCAGGAGAGCATTGGAACCTGGGATGGCTTCCATGCGGCCATCCTTAAACAACCGATTCAATGGGAAGAGGGTTACATCATTCCTTCTACTGAACCGGGGTTAGGCGTGGAGCTGAACATGGAAGTGGTGAAGCAACACTCGCCTTACCGTCATCGGCGATTGCATCTGCAAATGGCGGAGAACCCAGCGGATGTGAAAGATCTGGCACCAGCAAAAGGATAACGCAATAAAAAACGGCGACATCTCTGTCGCCGTTTTTCACACTGTAGGCAGCATCAGAACTTGTAGTTAAAGTTCGCGCCGTACAGCCAGGCTTTACCCTCGGAGTTAAAGGTATAAGGGCCTTCTTTCACGGTGACTTTCTGGCCGTGCATGTAAGAGATACCAAGGTCGACTGACGCATTTTCGTTGAAGGCGTAAGAAGCACCGGCGCTCAACCACAGACGGTCCTGATCCGGAATTGAGATCGAGCGTTTGTCAGCGGGAACCGGGCTGTCATCAAATGCGATACCGGTACGGAAGGTCCAGTTATCGTCGTAGAAGTAAGTGGTACCCAGCGCGATGCGATAGGCATCTTTAAAGCCTTCATCCTTATAGAACAGCGTCTGGCCGTTGCTGCCCGTGGCCTTCAGTTCCTGGAACTGGCTCCAGCTGGTGTAGGTCAGGCTGTAGTGTACGGCCCACTGTGGTGCCACTTTATGCCAGCCCGACACTTCCCACATCTCTGGCAGGTTCAGCGTGAGTGAACCCGGAATGGTTTGGCCGCTGGTGCCATATGGCAGTCCTAAGGCAATCGCCTGCGGTGTACCGTTGTAAGCGGTTGGAATGCTGCTCTTATAATCGCCGTCAAAGTCGATTTTTACTTCTGAACGATAGGTGAAGCCGAAGCGATTGTTTTTATCCACTTCATACAGGATACCGGCGTTCCAGCCGTAGCCCCATTCATCACCTTTCAGGTGGGCAACCTGAGTATCAGCTGGCATGCCGACGCGAGCGCCTGCTTCACCCGCATAACGTTCGATTTTTGCTTTAGCGTAAACCGCATCAAAGCCAACACCAAAGCTGAAGTGCTCATTCAAACGATAAGCCGTGCTAAGGTTAAAGTTACCTGTCATCAGGTCGGTTTTACCACCGTAGCCGCCAGCGGTGTAACCGTCATTGAACTCTGTCGCCAGACCATAGTTAGAGGTGACGGATGCGCCTACCCACCACTGATCGTTAATCGGATGGACATAATGGAGGTTAGGGATCCACTGATTCGGTGCGATGTTTTTCGCATTCAGGCTGTTGCCGGTTGGGCTCTGGCCGCTGATATCAACTTCCGGATCAATATAAACGGTACCGATGGAGAAAGAAGGGCGATCCATCAATGCCATGGTCGCCGGGTTACGACTGGCAGATGCGGCAGTATCGCCCATCGCACCTTCACCCGAATAAGCACGACCTAAACCAATTGCTGAGAATTCATTAAGTTGAAAGCCTGCGGCGTAAACTTGGGAAGAAATAAGCGCCACTGCAGCTGCCACAGCTGACTTTGCAAACAGGTTCTTATGGTTCATGACCACAACCTCATCTAGATTTATTATTAAACGTTGTTACGTCGCGTAACAAAGGACGGCGGATTGTAGGGACTGATGACAAAGGCACATATCAGACCAGTGCGACGAGTATAGGTCTGACCTGTGTATTTGTTGCAATAATGTTTTTTAAATATTTCCGATTTGATCGATAAAATCAGATCTGCTTAACAAAATCTTGTCGATGCCCATCTAGCATAGCGGTCAAATTTGTTCTGGATCAATTTTTAGTGTGATATTCGTCACTTAGCCGCTGAGAGATAGAAGCCAGGCCGCGTGGGGCGTACACTTTGTGTCAGAAAATGATCCGATTGTGTCGATTTATCGTCAGGAGAAAACAATGACTGATGCCATTAAAAAATGCAGTGCCACGGAAACGGCGGCTTGCTGCTGCGTAGATGTTGGCACCGTAATGGACAATACCGATTGCACGGCGAGCTGGTCTGGCGCTTTTGCCGATCGTCATGCGGCCGAAGCGATGCTGAAGCACCTGACGGACAAAGCGCGTCAGGTTGAATCCGAGCCTTGCGTGATTCAAGCCGAGTTCGTTGAAGAAGCGCCAGGCATACGCCTGGATGTTGATTTCACTTTTGCCTGCCAGGCTGAGACCCTCATTTTTCAACTCGGCTTACGCTAATCCTGTCGCTGCCGGAAGCCCTTCCGGCAGCGTTTTCTCTTTTTCGTGTCTTCCCTCGCACTTTTTTTCTTCTGTTATTGGCGACTTAGCAACACCTGGTTAACACTGATGATCAGGTCAGACCTGTTTGGCAATGATGCTACGGTCGTAAATTACAGGTGAGTGCAATGAGCAAAGCGCAGCCGCTGCTGACGCGTCAGGGCGAACGTATCGCCATAACCCATGGATTACGCACGCCTTTCGCTCGTCAGGCGAGTGATTTTCATGGCATTTCCGCGCTGGAGTTGGGGCGCATGGTGGTGTCAGAACTGATGGCACGCAGCGAGTTACCGGTAGACGTTATTGACCAGCTGGTATTCGGCCAGGTGGTACAGATGCCGGAAGCGCCTAATATTGCGCGCGAAATCGTGCTGAGCAGCGGATTGAGCGTTCACACCGATGCTTACAGTGTCAGTCGTGCCTGTGCCACCAGTTTTCAGGCGGTGGCGAATGTGGCGGAAAGCCTGATGGCGGGCACCATTGATGCAGGTATTGCCGGTGGCGCAGACTCCTCATCGGTACTGCCCATTGGCGTCAGTAAAACGCTGGCGCGCGCGCTGGTCGATCTCAACAAAGCGCGAACCTTTAGCAAAAAGCTGCAAATCCTACGCCGCCTGCGCCCCCGTGATTTGCTACCGGTGCCTCCTGCGGTGGCGGAGTATTCCACGGGGTTGCGTATGGGGGATACCGCCGAGCAGATGGCGAAAACCCATGGCATCACGCGTGAGCAGCAAGACACCCTGGCGTTGCGCTCACATCAGCATGCAGCGCGTGCCTGGCAATCAGGCGTGCTGGCGCAGGAAGTGATGACTGCCTTTGTACCGCCATGGAAAGCACCGATCGAGCAGGATAACAACATTCGCTTTAACGCCAGCGCCAGCGATTACGCCAGGCTGCGACCAGCTTTTGATCGCCACCACGGTTCTGTCACGGCAGCCAACAGCACACCGCTAACGGATGGCGCCGCCGCAGTGATTTTGATGCGTGAAGGCCGCGCACGTGAGCTGGGGATTACCCCGATCGGCTATCTGCGCAGCTACGCGTTTACCGCGATTGATGTCTGGCAGGACATGTTGCTGGGTCCTGCTTACGCCTCGCCGCTGGCGCTGGATCGCGCGGGTATCACGCTCAATGACCTCACGTTGATCGATATGCACGAAGCCTTTGCTGCGCAGACGCTGGCGAACCTGAAAATGTTCCGCGATGAGCGTTTTGCGCGCGAGGTGCTGAATCGCCCGCATGCCTTGGGTGAAGTCAATGAAGAACGTTTCAATGTGCTCGGCGGCTCCATTGCTTACGGCCATCCGTTTGCTGCCACTGGCGCGCGCATGATCACCCAAACGTTGCATGAACTGCGGCGGCGCGGCGGGGGATTGGGCTTGGTAACCGCCTGTGCAGCAGGCGGGTTAGGCAGTGCAATGGTTCTGGAGGCCGAATAATGAGTGCATCTGCATTCCATTTACATATGCGCCTCGATCATGTCGGCATCATCACCATCGACGTGCCGGGCGAAAAGATGAACACGTTAAAAGAGGAGTTTGTCCCACAAATAAAAGCGGTGCTGGCTGAAGCGCGCAGCAATCCCAGATTGGCGGGATTGGTGTTGATCTCTGGCAAAAGCGATAACTTTGTTGCCGGTGCAGATATCAGCATGATCGCGGATTGTCAGACGGCAGAAGAAGCGGAAGCCCTGGCGCGACAGGGGCAAGAGGTGATGGCGCAGATAGCGGCATTGCCCTTCCCGGTGGTTGCGGCAATCCACGGTGCCTGTCTTGGCGGCGGGCTGGAGTTGGCGCTGGCTTGTAGCGCGCGTATCTGCACGCTGGATGATAAAACCCGGTTAGGCCTGCCGGAAGTGCAGTTGGGTCTGTTACCTGGCTCAGGCGGGACGCAGCGCCTGCCAAAACTGATTGGTGTGCCGCAAGCGCTACCGCTGATCCTGAGTGGTAAACAGCTGCGTGCTAAACAGGCCCTGAAACTGGGTGTCGTTGACGATGCGGTGCCACAATCCATCTTGCTGGAAACGGCGATTGCACGTGTGCATAAAGGAAAGATCATTCGCCGTGAGCTGTCACGTCGTGACCGCCTGATGCAGGCACCACTGGCACGCTCGCTGTTATTCGCGATGGCAAAACGTCAAACCGACAGCAAAACCCAGGGCAATTACCCTGCGGCGGATCGCATTCTGCAGGTGGTGCGCACGGGTCTGGAGCAGGGCAGCGATGCCGGGCATGCAGCGGAAGCGCGTGCCTTTGGCCAGCTGGCGATGACACCGGAATCTGCGGCGCTACGCAGTCTGTTTTTTGCATCGACCGCGATGAAGAAAGAAGCCGTGGCCGAGGTTGAACCGCGCAGATTGCAACACATTGGCGTGCTCGGTGGCGGATTAATGGGCGGTGGCATTGCCAGCGTGACGGCGCTGAAAGCCGGTTTGCCAGTAAGGATTAAAGACGTCAATCTCAATGGTGTGAACCACGCATTGCAATATAGCTGGGACCTGCTGAGCCAAAAAGTGAAACGGCGTCAGCTTAAACCGGCTGAGCGTCAGCAGCAGATGGCGCGTATCAGCGGCGGTATCGATTATCAGGGGTTCAGCCAGCGCGATTTGGTGATTGAGGCGGTATTTGAGGATTTAACCCTGAAGCAGCAGATGGTGGCGGATATCGAAAGTCATTGCCAGCCGCATACCATCTTTGCTTCCAACACCTCCTCGTTACCGATTGGTGATATTGCCGTCAACGCGCAGCGTCCCGAGAATGTCATTGGCCTGCACTATTTCAGTCCGGTGGACAAAATGCCGCTGGTGGAAGTGATTCCGCATGTGGGTACGTCGGCAGAAACGCTCGCGACCACGGTTCAGCTAGCGCGCCAGCAGGGTAAAACAGCGGTGGTAGTGGCCGATAAACCCGGTTTTTACGTCAATCGCATCCTCGCGCCCTATATAAATGAAGCCATGCGCTGCTTGCTGGAAGGGGAGCCGGTGGACCATATCGATCGTGCATTAGTGAAGTTCGGTTTTCCGGTCGGGCCGTTACAGTTACTGGATGAAGTTGGCATTGATGTCGGCAGCAAAATCAGTCCGATTTTGCTGCAGGCTTATGGCGAGCGTTTCAGCGCACCCGATGCGGTGAATGCCATCCTGGCCGATGGCCGCAAAGGGCGTAAAAACCAGAAAGGATTTTACCTTTACAACGCGGCTCGCTGGCCGGGAAAACGCAAAGTCGATGACTCAATTTATAGCCTGATTAACGTCAAGCCGCAGGCAAAGCAGAGCGAAGAACAGATTGCACAACGCTGCGTGATGATGATGCTGAATGAGGCTGCACGCTGTCTGGACGAGTCCGTGGTGCGCAATGCTCGGGATGGTGATATCGCGGCGGTATTTGGCATCGGCTTCCCGCCTTTTCTTGGCGGGCCGTTCCGCTATATGGATCAACGCGGCGTCAGCGAAATCGTCAATACATTACGTGCATTAATGCAGCAACATGGCGATCGTTTCGCGCCCTGTGACGCTTTAATGGCAATGTCAGAAGCGCAAACGAATTTTTACACTTCTGCACAAATTTGAATAGGCGCACAGATTCAGCGGGTTAGTTATGGTGCCATGAAGAAGGTGGTGCGGCACCATTCTGAGATGTGCTTATTTAATAAACAACCGGTTGACTATACTGAAGCCATTGGGGTAAAACACAGCGTTCATTCGCAGAATGAAGCGTCTGGTGCTGTGGTACCCGACGATATCGACAAACAACAGCGGTGCTTTATGCAAGTTTTTATCATGCGTCATGGCGATGCAGCTCTGGAAGCAGCGAGTGATTCAGTACGCCCACTCACAATCTGTGGCTGTGACGAATCGCGCCAGATGGCGAGCTGGCTAAACGGCCAGGCGCTGGATATTGAAAGGGTATTAGTCAGCCCTTATCTTCGTGCAGAGCAGACGCTCGCCACGGTACGCGAGGCACTGAAGCTGCCAGAAGGGCAGGATGTGCTGCCAGAGCTGACGCCGGGTGGCGATCCGGGTATGGTGGCCTGCTATCTGCAGGCGCTGGCGCAGCAGGGGGTTAAATCAGCTTTAGTGATTTCGCATCTGCCGCTGGTGGGCTATCTGGTTTCAGAGCTCTGCCCGCAGGAAGCGCCTCCGATGTTTGCTACGTCGGCAATTGCCTGCGTGAATTTTGATGCAGAGGCCTGTGAAGGCAAACTGGAGTGGCAGGTCAGCCCGTCAAAACTGGCTAAAGCAATGTAAACTCGCCGTGCGTGAGATCTCTATGGGCCGCCTTCTGCGGCCCTTTCCTTTTTAAGGGTTAAGGCAGTTCCGGCGGTTGCCACTCTTCAACTTCAATCAACACCAGCAGAGCGGCATCACCGCCAAACAGCTTCGGTGCCTGATGAAATGCCATGACGTGCGGATGTTGCGCCAGCCACAGCGGTGTTTGCTGCTTGAGGATATGCTTGCCGTGCCCGGTCATCACGCTGGCACAAAACAGGTGTTCACGGCGGCAGGCGGCAATGAGCGCCCCCAGCTCCTGTTTGGCTTGCTGCTGTCTTAAACCATGAAGATCGAGAAAAATTTCCGGCGTGTAATCGCCGCGTCGCAATTTCTTCAGCTCGTAATGACTGACATCCGCGCGCACATAACGCATCGGTCCCTCGCTGGAGAGCAAAGGCTGAAACTCATCTGAGAAGTAGTGACTGTTATCGGCTTGCTCGGAAAGCAGTCTTTTCAGCGGGACTTCGCGGGTTTTCACTACCGGTTTGTGCACGATAGTGTCTTGTTTCAGCTTACGCGTTCCGCTCATCAACTCACGAAACAGCGCCTGATCGTCCTGGTTTAGGGGCGTCTTCTTACTCATGGCTCAAAATAGGGTTAAAGGGCTGGTTAACAGCCGGTGGCATACCTTAACGCTTAGCGTTAACAAATGTCAGCTTTTTCGCCTTGCTGCGCTGAATTCTGCCCGGCTTCGTGGCACACTATCGGCCGATTGATTTTAAGGCCTGCGGAGGGCTACGTGGACAAGATTTTCGTCGATGAGGCAGTGAGTGAACTGCACACCATTCAGGATATGCTGCGCTGGGCTGTCAGCCGTTTTTCGGCGGCAGGCATTTGGTACGGCCACGGCACGGATAATCCCTGGGACGAAGCAGTCCAACTGGTTCTGCCTACGCTCTGGCTGCCGCTGGATATCCCCGAAGATATGCGCAATGCGCGCCTGACGGCCAGCGAGCGTCACCGCATTGTTGAACGTGTGATTCGTCGCGTAAACGAGCGCATTCCGGTGGCCTATCTCACCCATAAAGCCTGGTTCTGTGGTCACGAGTTCTATGTCGATGAACGCGTGTTAGTGCCACGTTCACCGATTGGCGAGCTGATTGAAAACCGCTTTGCCGGACTGATAGGTGAACAACCGCATCACATTCTCGACATGTGTACCGGCAGCGGCTGCATCGCGATTGCATGCGCTTACGCCTTCCCGGAAGCGGAAGTCGACGCGGTGGATATCTCCACGGATGCACTGGCGGTGGCTGAGCAAAATATTGAAGAACATGGCCTTATCCATCACGTTACGCCCATTCGCGCCGATTTGTTCCGCGGCCTGCCGCAGGTGAAATACGATCTGATCGTCACCAATCCACCGTACGTGGATGCGGAAGATATGGACGATCTGCCGAATGAATATCGCCATGAACCGGAACTGGGCCTGGCAGCAGGCAGTGATGGTCTGAAGCTGGTGCGCCGAATTCTCGCCTGTGCGCCGGATTATCTGAGCGAGCAGGGCGTGCTGATTTGCGAAGTGGGCAACAGCATGGTGCATATGATGGATCAGTACCCGGATGTGCCGTTTACCTGGCTGGAGTTCAATAACGGCGGTGACGGTGTGTTTATGCTGACGCGCGAGCAGATCGTCGCGGCTCAGCATCACTTCTCCTTCTACAAAGACTAAAAAAATGGGGCGAAACATCGCCCGCAACATCGCAACAAGGAACCACAATGGCCGGTAACAGCATTGGACAAGTTTTTCGCGTGACCACCTTTGGCGAGTCGCATGGTATTGCGCTGGGCTGCATCGTTGATGGTGTGCCGCCAGGCATTCCGCTCACGGAAGCGGATATTCAACACGATCTCGATCGCCGCCGCCCGGGGACGTCGCGCTACACCACACAGCGCCGCGAACCGGATCAGGTGAAAATTTTGTCCGGCGTGTTTGAGGGCGTCACCACGGGCACCTCTATCGGCCTGCTGATTGAAAATACTGACCAGCGTTCGCAAGATTACGGCGCAATCAAAGATCTGTTCCGCCCCGGCCATGCGGATTACACCTACGAGCAAAAATATGGTCTGCGCGATTATCGCGGTGGTGGGCGCTCCTCAGCGCGCGAAACCGCGATGCGCGTGGCTGCGGGTGCGATTGCCAAAAAATATCTGCAAATGAAGCACGGTATTCAGGTGCGTGGCTATCTGGCACAGATTGGTGATGTGGCCTGCGAGCTGAAAGACTGGAGCATCGTTGAAGAGAACCCGTTCTTCTGCCCGGATGCCTCGAAGCTGGATGCGCTGGACGAACTGATGCGCGGCCTAAAGAAAGAGGGTGACTCGATCGGTGCCAAAGTCACGGTGATGGCGGAAAACGTGCCATCGGGACTGGGCGAGCCGGTATTTGATCGTCTGGATGCCGATTTGGCTCATGCGTTGATGAGCATCAACGCGGTAAAAGGCGTGGAAATCGGTGACGGTTTCGCGGTGATTAACCAGCGCGGTAGCCAGCATCGCGATGAGATTCGTGCTGACGGTTTCCAGAGCAACCACGCGGGTGGCATTTTGGGTGGCATCAGCAGCGGCCAGACCATCAGTGCGAATCTGGCAATGAAACCCACTTCCAGCATCACCGTGCCGGGTAAAACCATCACGCGTGAGGGCGAAGAAGTGGAGATGATAACTAAAGGTCGCCACGATCCTTGCGTGGGCATTCGTGCGGTGCCCATTGCCGAAGCGATGATGGCGATTGTGTTGATGGATCACCTGCTGCGTCAGCGTGCGCAGAACGGTGACGTCAACAGCAGCGTTCCGCGCTGGTAAGCCACTGATGCGCCGCCTGCTCACTATCGTTGCCGCGCTGTTGTGCAGTGCGGCTGCCTTTGCTGCCACACCCTGGCAGCAAATTCATCAGCCGATTGCTGGTAGCCCACAGTCGATTGGCGGGTTTGCCAACGGCTGTATTGTCGGCGCACAGCAACTGCCTCTCAATTCACCTAACTATCAGGTCATGCGCCAGGATCAGCGGCGTTATTACGGCCATCCCGATCTGATTGCTTTTATTCAACGTCTTAGTACCCAGGTGCATCAATTGCAGCTGGGGCAAGTGTTGATTGGTGATATGGGCATGGCGGCCGGCGGGCGCTTCAGCAGTGGGCATGCCAGCCATCAAACCGGGTTGGATGTCGATATCTGGTTGCAGCTGCCGCAAAATCGCTGGACGGCGCAACAGCTGCTGAAGCCACAGCCGCTGGATTTGGTGACACCGGATGATAAGCAAGTGATTGCGCGTCATTGGCAGCCGCAGATTGACAGCCTGATCAAGCTGGCGGCGAAAGATAATGAAGTGACGCGCATCTTCGTCAATCCGGCGATTAAAAAGCAGCTTTGTGCGGATGCCGGAAGCGATCGTGCATGGCTGAATAAAGTGCGCCCGTGGTTTGCCCATCGTGCCCACATGCACGTGCGTCTGCGCTGTCCGGCAGGCAGTCTGGAGTGCGAAGATCAGGCAGCACCGCCGCCGGGTGATGGTTGTGGCGCAGAGTTAGACAGTTGGTTCCTGCCGAAAAAACCGGGTAGCACGCCGCCTGTGAAGAAAACGCCGCCGCCGTTGCCACCCTCCTGTCAGGCACTATTAGATCGTCATTTACTCTAGCCTTGATGCATCCTGTTGCAGGAGCATTGGCAACGTTCTCTCTCCCACGCACGGATGTGTGTGAGACCAGGAGAGAGCACGGATGCCCAGCCTGCAATAAGAACGGTCGGGTTAACTTTACGAGAAAAAAATGGACCTCTTTGTTGTTAGCCCACTGTTGCTGGGCGTGTTGTTTCTGGTTGCGGTGCTGGCAGCGTTTATCGACTCCATCGCCGGCGGTGGTGGCTTACTCACCGTTCCTTCATTACTCGCTGCGGGACTCTCTCCTGCTCAGGCTTTAGCCACCAATAAGTTGCAGTCGGTAGGCGGATCTTTCTCTGCCAGCCTCTATTTTGTGCGTCGTGGCGCGGTGAAACTGCGTGAACAGCGACTGAACATTGCCATGACCTTTATCGGCGCAGTCTGTGGCACGGTTTTGATTCAGCATATTCAGGCGGAGGTGCTGCGACAAATTCTGCCGCTCCTGCTGATCAGCATCGGTTTATGGTTCCTGCTGATGCCGCGGCTGGGCGAGTCGGATCGTGAACATCGCCTGCAGGGGATCGCTTTTGCGCTGGTCGGCGGTGGTTGCGTCGGTTTTTACGACGGCTTTTTTGGTCCGGGTGCCGGTTCATTCTATGCATTGGCGTTTGTGACGCTGTGTGGCTTCAATCTTGCCAAGGCCACCGCCCACGCCAAAGTCCTAAATTTCACCTCCAATTTCGGCAGTCTGCTGTTCTTTATGTTCGGCGGAAAGGTGGTGTGGGGCACAGGCGTGATCATGTTGATTGGCGCATTCGTGGGTGCGCGTATCGGCGCCAGACTGGTGCTGAGCCGGGGTCAGAAGCTGATCCGCCCGATGGTGGTGACTGTATCCGCCGTGATGAGCGCCAAATTATTGTGGGATAGCCATGGCAGCGCGTTGCTGGCGTGGATAGCCACGCTGTAAAGCAGTACTCGTCAAGAACGGCTGCCAATGCGACAATGGCGCTAATTTTTTTAAAGATTAAAATATTATGAGTACAGAACATCATTACCAGCAGCTGGTGGATATTTTTGATGGCTGCTTTGTTGAAGACTTTCAGACCCGTCTAATTAAAGGCGATGACGAACCTATTTATCTTCCAGCGGATGAGGAATCGCCGTGGAACCGCGTGGTGTTTGCTCACGGTTTCTACGCCAGCGCGCTGCACGAAATTTCTCACTGGTGTATTGCCGGTGAAGCGCGTCGCAAGCTGGTGGATTTTGGTTATTGGTACTGTCCGGATGGGCGGGATGCGCAAACGCAAAGTCAGTTCGAATCAGTGGAAGTCAAGCCACAGGCGCTGGAATGGTTGTTCTGTGTCGCGGCAGGCTTCCCCTTCAATGTCAGTTGTGACAACCTCGAAGGCGATTGTGAACCCGACCGCATCGCGTTCCAGCGCAAGGTCCATGCTCAGGTGATGACCTATTTTGAGCAGGGTATTCCGGCACGTCCGGCTCGCTTTATCGATGCGTTAGCCAGCTATTACGGTACGCCAGCACTGACGGCGGCACACTTCCCGTGGCCGGAAGATTTGTGATTCGCAAATATATTATTAATGACCCAAAGTCACCCGCGTTGCAGCATGACGGCGAATGAACAAACCCCGGGAACGCGAACCAGCGTGTAACGGGGTGAGGGCGTGATGCCAGCGCAGTAGCGGCGCGGCGTATCAAGGGTAATAAGGAACAAGACGATGATCGTAGAATTCGAATCCCGCATCCTGGCATTGATTGACGATATGGTTGATCACGCCAGTGACGACGAGCTGTTTGCCGGTGGCTATCTGCGTGGTCATCTGACCCTGGCGGTGGCTGAGATTGAAATCAGCGGTGAGCACACACCTGAAGCGCTGCAAATCCATGTGACCAACAGCCTGCAAAATGCGATTGCGGCGGGTGAACTGTCACCGCGCGATCAGGCGCTGGTGATTGGCATGTGGGATAATTTGTTCCAGCAGGCGCGTCAGACCGCCTGATAAGTCGGGGCGACCGCTCGCCCCGTCATCCTAGCGTCCCGCTTTCTTACCTTTCAGCAGTTTTCTTACCCAGTAACGATTCGGATTCAATGCCGCCAGCGTGGTGATATCCAGCGGTTGCGGCTCACCACTCATCTGTGCCGCCAGCACTTCCGCTGCCAGCGGCGCGCTGCACAAACCGCGTGAACCCAGCGCACCCAGCACAAATAAACCAGCATGAACCGGTGCATCGGCAAGGGTTTCACCCCGTGCACGCTGCTCCGGCAAATCAACGTATTGCGCCAGCGTTGCGGCGTAATCAGGCGCGCTGCCACTCATCGGTAGGTGATCGCGCGTGGCGCAGCGTACGCCGACACGCGCCTCGTTATCACTGATATCCACTTGCTGCGGCCACTGCGCATCCGGCAGGCAGTTCACCAGGCGCTGGCGATTTTCCTGCTGATCGTCAGCACGGAAATCGGTTGTGGTATCGCCGCGATGGTAGCTGGCCCCGATGCAGTGGGTGTTGAAATGCGGGCTGACTGGCGTGAGATAACCGTCATAGCAGAGTACGGTATTTAACGCGCCCAGCTCAGGATTGGTCGGCACATGACTGACCTGACCCGCCACCGCATATACGGGCAAGTCTTTGCTCTGCTCAATCTCCAGCAGCGCATGGCCATTGGCGAGCACCACCTGCTGATGATTCACCGAGGGCTGCTCGCTGAA
Source organism: Pantoea sp. C8B4 (assembly GCF_051336905.1). Taxonomy (NCBI): domain Bacteria; kingdom Pseudomonadati; phylum Pseudomonadota; class Gammaproteobacteria; order Enterobacterales; family Erwiniaceae; genus Pantoea; species Pantoea sp. C8B4. Next base: position 291,164 of record NZ_JBGMNK010000004.1, on the reverse strand, counting down.
GTTCAGGGTCCACCCCTCAGTCGTCGTTTCCAGCGTGGTGACGCGATGCAGCCAGTGCAGGCGTAAACCCAGCGTTTGCGCATGCTCCAACAGGTTGCTGGTCAATTGCGACGGAGAGAGCCAGCCGCCTTGAGGATAGAAAATGCCACCACAACCGGTATCGACGCCCGCTAACTGCTGCGCGTCCTCATTACTTACGCCGTACGCCACATCATGCGGCAATCCCATCTCCAGCATCTGGGCAATTTTATCGGCACTTTTGCTGTCCCAGCCGAGTTGCAACACACCGCTCCAGTCATGCTCGAACATCACCGGTAGCTGGTCGTACAAACGGCGGGCAAAGGTGAACGCCGCAGGGAAGAACGTAGCGAGAGCGGGATCGTGCTGATTAAGCAGCGGGTAAAGTGCGCCCTGACGATTGCCGGAAGCACCCAGCGCGGGCGCGGCATCGGCGCAATAAAGTGTTACCTTCCAGCCGCGGCGCAGCAGCGCCAGCGCCAGTACGGCACTCGCCACGCCACCGCCAACCAGCGCCACTTCCTGAGTGCGAGCCGCAGGGCGGGCGTACCATGGCTGGCTGTGGGGCAGGGCAGCAACCTGTTCCATTACGCCGGTTAACATTTCGCGCTTGTGGCCAAAGCCTTTGCGTTTGGTCACCGTGAACCCGGCTTCCTGCAAACCACGGCGCACAAATCCGGCGGCAGTGAACGTTGCCAGCGTCCCGTCTGGACGCGCCAGACGCGCCATGGCGGCGAACAGTTCTGGCGTCCACATTTCCGGGTTTTTAGCGGGGGCAAAACCATCTAAAAACCACGCATCCACCTGATCATTGAGACTGTCATCAAAGGTATTAATTAGCGCGTTAATATCACCGAGCCAGAGATCGAGCGTGACTTTACCGCTGTTGAACAGTAAACGCTGGCAACCCGGCAGCGCCTGTGGCCACTGTTGCTGCAATTGTTCGGCCCATGGCGCCAGCTCGGGCCAGTGCGCATGTGCGGCAATCAGATCGGTTTGCGTCAGTGGGAATTTTTCGCAGCTGATGAAGTGCAGGCGCTTAAGTGTCGCGTCGGGATGTTCGCTACAGAAGCGATCGAAGGCTTGCCACAGGGTGAGAAAGTTAAGGCCAGTCCCAAAACCGCTCTCAGCGACGATAAAAAGATCGCGCGAATGTTGAGCAAAGCGGGCAGGAATATGGTTGCCATCAAGAAAAACATAGCGCGTCTCCTCCAGCCCATTGTCGTTGGAGAAATAGACGTCGTCGAATGCTCGGGAAACAGGTGTACCCTGATCATTCCAGTTTAATTGCGCGTGTTCAACCGGGGATAACTTCACGGGAAAGGCTCATATTTCAGGCAGTGGCGCGATTTTAACGACTGCCGTCACATGACGCAAATTTACAAAAGGAAATGGCTGATCGGACTTGTTCGGCTTACAACTGTAAGCTAGAGTGCACGTCAATCCAAAAGAAGTGGAATGAGGACTATTGAATGAAACGTGCAGTGATTACTGGCCTGGGTATCGTTTCCAGCATTGGTAATAACCAGCAAGAAGTGCTGGCTTCTCTGCGTGAAGGCCGTTCGGGTATCACCTTCTCTGAAGAGATGAGAGATATCGGTATGCGCAGCCACGTATGGGGCAACGTCAAACTGGATACCAACGGGCTCATCGATCGCAAAATCGTGCGTTTCATGAGTGATGCTTCAATCTACGCTTACCTGTCTATGGCGGAAGCGATTCAGGATTCCGGCCTGACTGATGAGCAATACCAGAACAACCCACGCGTGGGTCTGATTGCCGGTTCAGGCGGTGGTTCTCCGCGTTACCAGGTCTTCGGTGCCGATGCGATGCGTGGCCCGCGTGGCCTGAAAGCCGTTGGTCCTTATGTGGTGACCAAAGCCATGGGTTCAGGTGTATCAGCTTGTCTGGCTACCCCATTCAAAATCCACGGCGTGAACTACTCAATCAGCTCTGCCTGTGCCACTTCCGCACACTGCATCGGTAACGCGGTTGAGCAGATTCAATTGGGTAAACAGGACATCGTGTTTGCTGGCGGCGGCGAAGAGCTGAGCTGGGAAATGGCCTGTGAGTTCGATGCGATGGGCGCACTGTCCACCAAATACAACGAAACGCCAGAAAAAGCTTCTCGTACCTATGATGCAAACCGTGATGGTTTCGTGATCGCAGGCGGCGGCGGCATGGTGGTGGTTGAAGAGCTGGAGCATGCTCTGGCGCGTGGCGCGCACATCTACGCTGAAATCGTCGGTTACGGCGCAACCTCAGACGGCGCAGATATGGTTGCTCCTTCAGGCGAAGGCGCAGTGCGCTGCATGAAGATGGCCATGCAGGGCGTTGATACCCCAATCGATTACCTCAACACCCACGGCACCTCTACACCTGTTGGTGATGTGAAAGAACTGGGTGCGATTCGCGAAGTGTTTGGTGACAACTCACCGTACATTTCTGCGACCAAAGCCATGACTGGCCACTCACTGGGTGCAGCGGGCGTGCAGGAAGCGATCTACACCTTGCTGATGCTGGAGCATAGCTTCATCGCGCCAAGCATCAACATCGAAGAGATTGATGAAGCCGGTAAAGGTCTGAACATCGTGACGCAGCCGACTGAAAAAGCGCTGACCACCGTGATGTCCAACAGCTTCGGTTTCGGCGGCACCAACGCCACCTTGACCATGCGTAAGCTGCCAGCTTAATCGCGTGATCACAGTTTTCCAGGGGCCGGTCTATCCGGCCCCTGTTGTTTTTGACATTTCCCCCGCTGCTTGCCTACACTCATCCCATCTTGCCTGAAATAAAATAATCGTTTGTGCACGTTATGAACCAAATAACCCGTTTTCGTCTGAATGCATGACGCGAACGTGTAAGGGGTTCTCGCTTGTCGCACACGCTCTGAACAAGGAGTTCATACCATCATGACCACGGCTGCTGATACGCAGACGCAATCTGTGCTGCCTTTGGGTTGCATATCCTTTGCGGTATTTCTCACTTATTTAACCGCAGGGCTGGCGCTCCCGGTCATCCCGCTGTACGTGCATCAGGAATTGGGCATGAGCAACCTGATGGTGGGTGTTGCGGTAGGGATTCAGTTCTTCGCCACGCTGCTGACGCGCAGCTTCGCCGGACGCCGAGCCGATCAGCACGGCGCAAAGCTCACCACGCAACACGGTATGATCGCCATCGCGCTGGTGGGTGTGGCGTATCTGGCCGCGGCGCTGTTGCCCGTATCGCCGTGGGCAAAATTTGGTTTGCTGGCAGTGGGGCGTTTGTTACTCGGATTTGGTGAAAGCTTGCTGCTCACCGGCAATCTGACCTGGGGCATGGGGTTGGTGGGCAGTAAACGATCCGGCCTGGTGATGTCGTGGAACGGTATGGCGATTTATGGATCGCTGGCCGCGGGCGCACCGCTGGGTTTGCTGATCAATCAGCATGGCGGATTTGCGGCACTCGGTGGTGTCGCGCTGTTACTGCCACTGCTCTCGCTGGCGATTAATAGCTGGGTCACTAAAGTGCCGGTGGTGGGTGGCGAACGTCCTTCATTGCTCAGCGTGGTGAAAACCATCTTTCAACCCGGCATGGCGCTGGCGCTACAGGGCACCGGCTTCGCCGTGATCGGCACCTTTACCTCGCTCTATTTTGCTGCAGAGAACTGGGGCAATGCCGGTTTTGCCCTGACCGCATTTGGCTGTGCTTTTGTATTGGTGCGTGTTTTCTTTGGTGGCCTGCCGGATCGTCACGGTGGCGTCCGCGTCGCAATGATTTCGCTGCTGGTGGAAACTGCCGGTTTGCTGGTGCTGGCATGTGCAACCTCTGGCTGGATGGCGCTGGTGGGTGCCGCGCTCACCGGTTGCGGCTGTTCACTGATCTTCCCGGCGCTCGGCGTCGAGGTGATCAAACGCGTCTCGCCGCAAATTCGTGGCACGGCGCTGGGCGGTTTCTCTGCTTTCCAGGATATCGCTTACGGTGCCAGCGGCCCACTGACCGGCCTGCTCGCCACGGCGTTGGGTTATGGCTCGGTCTACCTTGCGGGTGCCTGCTGCGCAGCCCTGGGCATTCTCGTCACCTGGTCGTTTGCGCGTAGCGCGACAGCAGCGTAACCAGTTTATCGCAGGCGCTGACAATCTCACCCGGCGTCAGCGCGGCAAAGCCCAGCAGCCAGCCCGGCTGCGGCTGACTGCTGGTGTACAACGGCGACAGACGTGGCAACAGCAGACCAATTTCACTGGCCTGCTGCGTGAGTTGTGCTTCCTCACCCTGATGCAATGATACCGTCAGCTGTAGCCCGCCAGACGCCTGCAGCGGCGTCAGCCACGGCTGCAGGCGCGTGTTAATCTGCTCCAGCAATCGATCGCGGCGGCTGTGATAAAGCTGACGCATTAGCCGCAGGTGGCTGGCAAAGTGACCTTGCTGCAGAAACTCTGCTGTGATCGCTTGTGGTAACAGCGCACTGTGTCCATCAAGAATGCTGCGTGCGCGACCAACGGCATCCACCAGCGCTGGCGGGACCACCATCCACGCCAGCCGCAAGGAGGGGAAGAGCGTTTTGGAAAAGGTGCCGAGGCAGATAACCCGGCTATGATTCTCCAGGCCCTGCAAGGCGGGAATCGGGCGATCGTCATAGTGAAACTCACTGTCGTAATCGTCTTCTATCAACCAGCTTTGATGTTGGCGCGCCCAGTCGAGCCATTGCAGACGGCGGGTCAGGCTCATCGCGGTGCCGGTGGGATAGTGATGTCCCGGCGTCAGATAAACCAGCCTGGCATCGCCTTCGAGCGGCATTGCCCCTTCGCCATCCAGCGGCATCGCGCGGCAGTGTGCACCCGCCGCGAGGAATGCATTACGCGCGCCGGGATAGCCCGGCTCCTCAAGCCAAACTTCATCATTGGCATCCAGCAACATCAGTGCCAGTAACTGCAAGGCCTGCTGTGAACTGGTTAGGATCACCACTTGCCCGGCAGCACAGCGTACGCCGCGTGATAATGCCAGATAATCCGCCACCGCCTCACGAAGCGGCATAAAGCCCAGTGGATCGCCATAGCCCATCACCTGGCTACCCAGCGAGCGCTGCACGCTGTTACTGATCCGGCGCCATTGTGTGTGCGGGAAAGCGCGTAATTCAGGCGAACCGGCGGCAAATGCATGGGGGAACGGCGGATCCTGGCAGCCGCCGGTCGCCAGGATCTGCTCGCCGCGTCGGGAGAATCGGGGTGAACTCTGTGCGGGTGTGGTCGCCGCCCGTGCAGGCATCGCAATCGATACAAAAGTACCCCGACCCGCCCGTCTCTCCAGATAGCCTTCACTCTCTAACTGCGCATAAGCGGCTTCCACCGTCACCCGCGACAGTGACAAATCCTCGGCTAACTGACGGCTGGAGGGTAAGCGTTGCTGATGGTGTAAATGACCGCTGGTAATGGCCTGGCGTAACGTATGGCACAAACGTTCACGCAAGCCGCCGGATGACGCATGATTAAACAGTGCTAAAAAAGAGTGGCGCATGGTGGTCTTATCACTGTGGAAAAAGTGGTATCAGATTGCAGACCACTTTGCCGTAAACTCAGGGAAAATTACACAAGGAGAATGCGATGTCATCAGTCTTACTCTTCCCACCCGCCGATCCTCAAGAGAGCGTGGCCTATCTGCAGCACAAACTGAGTTACTACACTGACGCCTGGGATTTGGCAGAAGATCTGGCGCAAGGCGTGAGCGCGATTGTGGTGATCGATGCACGATCCACTGAGGTTTATCAGGCGGGGCATATCACCGGGGCGCTTTCGTTTCCGCATCGCACTATGAATGCCGAATCCACAGCACAGTTGGATCGCAGCAAGGTGTATATCACTTACTGCGATGGCATCGGCTGCAACGGCTCAACGAAAGCGGCATGGAAACTGGCTTCGCTGGGTTTTCAGGTCAAAGAGTTGATAGGTGGGCTGGATTTCTGGAAACGTGATGGGCATCCGTTAACGTGGGGAATGTCGCCCGGCGAATGGCCACAGGCCGCACCCGGTGCGCACTGTGGCTGTTAAGTTACAGAAATAGCCAGAGTAAAAAGAAGAACAGCGCCAGGCCAAGGATTAACGTCAGTGCCGGGCGCTGAGCCAGTGGACGCGGTAATATCTCGATCCACGGCGACCAGATCGGCTGCGGGCGCAGATCGCTGGCAGTGTGCGGCTGCTCCAGCGTTTTCTCGACGCGACGACTGAAGAGTAAATTGAGGAGATCCTGGGTTTGCGCGGGCGTCAGCACTGTCTGTGGCGTGGCCTGGAAACGCTGCTGGCTGTAATCCTCCAGCAAACGCTGTTCGTCATGCGTCAACGGCTGCTTCAGCGAGGTTTCCAGCATTTGTAAGGTCGGTGCGCTGTGTTGACCCAACGTCTGACGTACCTGCAAATATTGTGTTAGCAGCGGGAAGTGGCGAGAGGGAATCGGATCGCCACTCTTCAGATTGACAAGTTTCAGCGCTTCAGACAGCAGCTTGACCGGTGATTCACCGGTCGTTGCCGCGAGGCGCGTTACCTGTTGATTCAGCGATTGCTGTTCAGCCGGCAGCAGCGTGCGGTCGGACGCGCGCGTTTGCTGTGGTTGCGGGATCGCCATCTGCCCATTTTGCAGCATGGTCAGCACCTGACGTAGCTGATCCTGCGAGAGCGCACTCAGCACCGTTTGATTGAATTGCTGACGGATAAAGTCACTCACCGCCTGACGATTATTTCCCTGCGGCAGCTTCTCCAATAGCTGCTGCAACAGCTGGCGTGTTGCAAGGCTGTTCTGCACCTGGGTTAAACGCCCATTCAAATGCTGTTCGGCAGCAGGAAAATGACGCGATTGCAGCTCAGCATCATTCTTTACGCCCACTTCATGGCGTACGCCAGCCCACAATTCAGGGGCTTTCAAGGTACTGAGTGACATGATGCGCACAATCAGACGTTCCAGCGTGGTGCGCTGGGCAGGGGAGAGTGGCTGTTCGCCCGCCGGTCCGCCAGGACGAGTGGGGCCAGTCGCATGAGTGAGCGTTGAACGATCGCCCGCAGGCACACCGGGACCGCTGAGAGGTTGCATGGCGGAATCCTTGAAAAACGAGGTCAGATCCGGGTGCGCCGGAAAAAAGAGGCCATATGATAACAAAAGCCCCCGGGAAATCCACGGGGGCAGTGAGGGGAAATCGCGTCAGGTCTGGATTTATTCAGCTTCAGCGAGTTTAAGACGCTTACGACGCCAACGTATCCACAGTGGCGGCACGACCAGGACGGCGATCGCCAGCACCAGCAGCACTTTGCAGATTAGGCTTTCCCACAGAATTGGCAGGTTGCCGTTACTGATGGAGAGCGCACGACGCAGGTTCTGCTCCAGCATCTCTCCCAGCACGAAGCCCAGAATCAGCGGCGACATCGGGAAGTCCATTTTACGCAAAATATAGCCAAAGATACCCAACCCGACCATCAGCAACAGGTCAAAGGTGGTGCTGTGCACGGCGTAAACCCCTACCGCAGATATCGCGGCGATGGCGGGTACCAGGAACCACAGTGGGATGGTCAGCATACGGGCGAAGATGTTGATCATCGGGATGTTCATGATCAGCAGCATGACGTTACCAATCAGCAGTGCTGCAATCAGACCCCAGACGATATCTGGCTGTTCGGTAAACATCGCCGGACCGGGTGTGATGTTGTACAGCGTCAGTGCACCGACCATCACCGCTGTGGTGCCGGATCCCGGAATCCCCAGTGTCAGCATCGGAATAAAGGAGCCGCAGGCCGAGGCGTTGTTGGCTGCTTCAGGCGCCGCCACGCCGCGAATATCCCCTTTACCAAACTGGTCGCTGCCGCTGATTTTCTTCTCGCTCATGTAAGCGATGGCACTGGCGATGGTGGCACCCGCGCCTGGCAGTACGCCAACAAAGAAGCCGATAAAGGAGGAGCGCAAGGTGGCACCGGTTGCCTGCGCTGCTTCTTTCATATTGAACATCATGCGACCACTGGCACGAACGACTTTCTGGCCGCTGCTGGTGGATTCCAGCATCAATAGTATTTCACTGACAGAGAACAGCCCGATCACCACAACCACAAACTGAATACCGTCGGAGAGGTGCACACTGTCGAAGGTGAAGCGATAGACGCCGGTATTCGCATCAACGCCAACGGTGGCCATGCCCAAACCGATCAGGGCTGCTAAAAACGATTTCAACGGATTGTGGCTCATCATGCTGCCCAGACAAGCAATGGCGAACACCATCAGCGCGAAATACTCGGCCGGACCGAAGGCGAGCGACCAGTTGGCCAGGATTGGGGCAAAGAGAATAATGCCGAGAATCGCGATTGTGGATCCAATAAACGAACTCACCGCCGAGATCGACAGGGCCACACCGGCTTTCCCCTGTTGCGCCATCGGGTAGCCGTCCAGCGCGGTCATGATCGCCCCGGCATCGCCTGGCACATTGAGCAGAATAGAGGAGATACGCCCACCGTACTCGCAACCTATGTAGACCGTAGCGAGCAGAATCAGCGCGGACTCGGCGGGTAAGTGCAGCGCAAACGCCAGCGGCATCAGGATCGCAACACCGTTAATAGGCCCAAGTCCGGGCAGTAAGCCGACTATGGTGCCAATAAAGCAGCCGATGAGTGCGATCATCAGGTTTTCCGGCGTCATCGCGACGGCAAACCCTTGCATCAGAAAAGACCAGGTATCCATGTGAGACTCCTGTTAATTGAACCAGCTGCCAACGGGCAAGGTGACATCGAGCAGGCGGTCAAAGGCATAAAACAGCGCGATGCCCATCACCACACCGGACACCGCAGCCGCCCACCAGCGCGCGCCAAACAACAGCCCAATGCCAAAGGTCAGCAGCGAAGTGCACAGAGCAAAACCCAGACGCTCAAACAGCCAGCCATATACCATCAGCATGACGCACATCAGCAGGAGCTTTTTCAGTGTGGCGGCGGAAGGCCACTGCACCAGATCGGGTTTGCGCATTAACATCATCACGGCGCAAATCGCCATTAATCCCAGCAGCAGCATCGGGAAAGGGCGTGGACCGACCGGTTCATAGCTGTATTCACTCTGGATTTGCCAGGCGATAAACAGCCCGGCAATGCACAGCAGTAGCCAGATACCGGCGAAGATACGATCGCTCATCATCGACTCCGTTATTTGGCCAGGCCAAAGGATTTGGCTTTCTCACGGTAATCAGCCACTTGTTTTTTCACATAAGCATCCAGCTCGTTGCCGAACATGTTGAACTCAAACAGTCCACGCATATCTCGCTGTTGCTGGAACTCTTTGGTGGTGACCAGCTTTTTGAAGGCGTCTTCCCACCACTGATACTCCGCGTCAGTCACTTTCGGGCCAAGGTAATAACCGCGAATAATCGGCCACTCGACGTTGTAGCCTTGCTCTTTGGCGGTCGGCACATTCGCCAGTTCACCCGGTAAGCGTTTGTCAGACATCACCGCCAGCACGCGTAACTTGCCCGCCTGCAGATGTGGCACCATCTCACTCATGTCACCGGAGACGACCTGAATATGGTTGCCAAGCAGTGCCGTTACCGGCTCACCGCCACCCTCAAAGGCCACATAGCGCATCTTGCGTGGGTCAATGCCCGCCTCGCGAGCCAGCAGGGCGGTTTTCATCCAGTCCTGGCTACCGATCGAAGCACCCGCGCCCACCACCACTTTGGTGGGATCGCTCTTCATGGCTTCCATCAGTTCGCCGAGGGTTTTCCATGGGGCGTCATTGCGCACCGCCACGATGCCGTAATCGGTGCCGACAGCAGCCAACCACTTCACGTCACTTTCTGAATAACGGCCAAACTTGCCCTGAGAGAGATTGAGCAACGAACCGCCGGAGAAGGCCACCAGCGTGCCTGCTTCGGCGGGGCGCTGAGCAATGATGGCGTTGTAAGCCACCGCTCCCACACCGCCAGGCATGTAGGTCACGCGCATCGGTTTACTGATTTCGCCGGTTTCCTGCATGGAAACCTGAATCAATTTACAGGTCAGATCAAAGCCACCGCCGGGTTTGGCCGGGGCAATACATTCTGTCCGGTCCGGCGCTTCCGCCAGCGCAGAGGATATCGACAAAGCCACCAGGGTTGAGGCGAGGGCGAGGGGTAAGATTTTTTTCATTATTCGCTCCATTCATGCTTCCAGAGTGTGACAACTGCCGAACATTCGGCGTTGCTGAATTGTTAATGGTGTAACCTTTCATTTACCTTTCAGCGTTCGGGAAAAATATCAGGATGTGATATGCGTCTCTTACTGGTGGAAGATACGGTTGACCTGGCCAGCTGGCTGCAAAAAGCCCTGACACAGAAAGGCTTTGCGGTAGATTGGGTCGCGGATGGCCTGGCGGCCGACCATGTGTTGCAGAGCGAAGACTATACGGTGGTGGTGCTGGATGTGTCGCTGCCGCGGTTGGATGGTTTGGCGGTGCTGGCGCGTTTGCGTAAGCGAGGGCAAACCACGCCAGTATTGTTGCTCACAGCCAAAAGCGCACTCGAACAGCGCGTACAGGGGCTTAATGCGGGCGCGGACGACTATCTCACTAAACCCTTTGAACTGGATGAGCTGGAGGCGCGCCTGCGTGCGCTGTTACGCCGCAGCCAGGGGCAAACCGCGCAATCACAGACCGTTGGACAACTGGAGCGTGACGGTGAAGGCTATTTTCTACTGAATCACAAACCGTTGATGCTCACCCCACGTGAATCCAGCGTACTCTCGACTTTGATGCAACGTCCTGGACGCCCGGTGTCACGCCAGCATCTTTATGAACAGACCTTTACCCTAACCGATGAAGCCAGCCTGGAAAGTATTGAGCTGTATGTGCATCGGGTGAGGAAAAAGCTGCAGGGCAGCGATGTTGCCATCGTGACGCTACGTGGGCTGGGATACAGTCTGGAGTGCCAGCCGTGCGCCTGAGCCATTCGCTGCGCGGTGAACTGCTGTTGTGGCTGGGCGCTCCGTTGATGTTGTTGTGGGGGTTGTCGGTTTATACCCATTACCAGAGTGCGCTGCAGGCGGCGAATCAAGCCTATGATCGCTCACTTCTCGCCTCGGCACGCACGGTGGCAGAAAGGCTGGTGGTGCGGCAGAACCATCTGGAGGTGGATGTGCCCTGGGTGGTGCTCGACAGCTTTGAGCGCAACATGAACGACCAGCTGTTCTATCAGGTGATTTCACCGGAAGGCAAAACCCTTTCAGGCTACCCCGATCTGCCCGCTTTACCGCGCAATGCGCCGCTTTCTGAAGCCTATCCCGCATTAGTGCACTTTTACGATGGCAGCTATCGTAAGCAGCCGATTCGTATTGCGGCGTTATGGCAACCGGTAAACGAGCAGGGCGTAGAGGGGATGGCGCTGGTTCTGGTAGCCGAAACCCTGAATTCTCGTCATGGGTTTGCGGAGGGATTACTGCGCACCGCTTTGATCAGTCAAAGCTTTCTGGTGTTGATTACTCTGTTGTTAGCCAGCTTGTTATTACGCAAAGTGTTGCGGCCGCTGCGCCGATTATCGCGCATCATGCTACGTCGTGCGCCTGGCGAATTGACGCCATTGCCGTCACTATTGCCCTGGTCGGAATTGCAGCCGTTAATTATTGCCTTTAATCGACATCTGGAACGACTGCGCGGTTTGCTGGCACGACAGGAACGTTTTAGTGCCGACGTTTCACACCAATTACGTACACCGCTCACCATTTTAAAAACGCAGGTTGGCGTTGCGCTTAACAGTGATGATCCTGCGCAGTGGCGGGAAAGTTTGCTCGGCATGCGCCACACGCTCAACGATACGGTGCAACTCACCGATCGGTTATTACAATTGGCACAAATCAAAGCCCGGCACGGTGAGGACAAGCCCTTTTCTCGGGTCAATTTGAATGAAATTGTGGAACAGGCTTGCTTCAGCAGCTATGCCGGCGCGCGCCACAAACACATCGATCTGGGGTTTGAAGGTGACATTCTCTGTGTTGTTCAAGGTGATGGCTTATTACTGGCCGAACTTTGTGCCAACCTGCTGGACAATGCGATTAAATACACACCAGAAGGTGGGATCGTCACGGCGCGATTGCGGGAGAAGCAGCTGGAAATTGAGGACAGCGGGCCGGGCATTAGTGCCGCGCAACAGCATCAGGCTTTGCAGCCGTTTGGTCGCCTGGATAATGCCAGCCAGCCCGGTGCGGGCATCGGGCTGGCGCTGGTCAAAGATATTTGTGCCTGGCACGGTGCGCAGTTGCTGCTGGATCGTAGCCCGCAACTGGGCGGGCTGCGCATCATCATCAGCTTTCGCTAAGCTGCACTGTGCCTTCACGTGGCTTGCGCAGGGGTGTTTTCAGGCGTTGCGCCAGAATCACACCGACTAAGGTCATCCCGCCACCTATCCAGTGATAAGCGTGCAACTGCTCATGCAGGAACATCACCGCGATAATGGCGGTAAACGCGGGTACAAAATTCATAAAAATGGTGGTGGTGCTGGCGCCCAGACGTTGCACGCCAAGGATCCACAAGAACGGCGCAATAATGGACGCGAATAGCCCGGCAAACAGCACCAGCGGAATGTTATGCAGATTCAGCGTGACGTCTGGTGCGCGCAAGAATCCAGGCAGTAACAGCAATACGCCAAAGAAAATCTGTACGTACAGGCTCTGCCAGGTCGGCAGAGGGATCGCCCAGCGTTTAGTCAGCACACCGTAAAGCGCATACGAGGTGGAAGCCGCCAGCATCATCAACTCGCCGTTGCCAAGACGCTGATTCAGTAACTGTGCCGGATTCCCTTCACTTACCAGCCAGACCAAACCGGCAAAGGACAACAGGCCACCAATTAAAATGCCGCGCGTCGGCGCAAGGCGTAAAACGAACAGGCTGAGCAGAATGGTCAGCAACGGAATCGTGGCGCCTAATATACCCATCATCACCGCCGACACGCTGTGGGCGGCATAGTAGGCGAGACTCTGATAAAGCACCATGCCCAACAGGCCGAGGATCAATAATCGCCACAGATTGGCCTTCACGGCGTGGCGATGGCGCCACACGCCGGGCAGGCAGAAGGGGGCCAGCACGATCAATGCCAGCAGCCAGCGATAAAAGGAGATGGCGGCAGGATCGATGCTCCCGGCAGAGAGTTTGCTGACAATGGTATTGATCGACCAGATCATGACCGCGATCAGCGGAAACAGTAAATTCATCGTACGACTCCTGAGTTTAATCGCGAATAGTTTACATTTGACCGGTTTTGTTTAGATAGTTAAAATCGGACAATATTCGTTAATGACCGGACAGAATGAATTTACAGATCGAGTATCAACCCCCCGTTGATGCCCCGCTGCTGCGCTATTTTATGCGCTACGAGCAGGCTAACGCGAAAACCGAATATCTGCCGCATCTTCACAGTTGGGGTCAGGTGATTTTCGTCACCAGCCACGTGCTTGAAATGGAAGTGGAAGGGGAACGGTTATTAACGCCAGCTGATATGCCGATTTGGATCCCGCCAGAACAACGGCACAGTAGCTATAACCATTGCCATGCCCAGTTTCGTACCTTCAACCTCGCCGCCGATCTCTGTGCGGGTATGCCCGACAATGCCTGTTTGCTGCACGTTGATGCGATTGTGCACGCCATCATGAATGACTTTGCGCAGCGCGAGTTGGAACAACCTCAGACCGAAGCGGACTGGCGATTGTGTGAGGTCTTAATTGATCGTCTGCGCCAGGCACCGGTGCACACCAGTTATTTGCCCCTGTCGGACGACAAATTCCTCGCGCCGATTTTGCGTGCCCTGGAGGAAAATCCCGGTGACAACACCACGCTGGCACAATGGGCGAAGCGCGTGTTCACCACCGAGCGTACGCTGGCGCGACGTTGTCAGCAGCAGTTGAAAATGTCTTTCAGCGAATGGCGCCAGCGTTTACGGTTTTTGCGGGCCATTGCACTCCTGGAGCAGGGCTGCAGCGTGCAGGGCATTGCACACGAACTCGGCTATAGCTCGTCATCAGCCTTGATTGTGATGTTCCAGCAGCAGGCCGGCACCACGCCGGATCGCTACCGCAGCCGGTTAAGTTGAAATGGGTTAGACCTGAAATCATTCGCGTCGCAGAAAGGCGGCAAAGGTGTGGGGCCCTTGGTCAGTAACGGGGGGTATCTACGCAGCCAACGTATCTGTGGCTTGAAGTATGACGGGTATATGTAAGAATACGCGCCTCAAACGCCTCAGCAGACAGGACCGCCGCAGTGAAAATTCTCGTCGATGAAAACATGCCTTACGCTCGTGAACTCTTCAGTCGCACTGGTGAAGTATTGGCCGTGCCTGGACGTCCGTTACCCGAAGCAGAGTTGCAGGATGCCAGCGGACTGATGGTGCGCTCGGTGACCAAAGTGAATGCGGCGCTGCTGGCCGGTACGCCGGTGAAGTTCGTGGGTACCGCCACGGCTGGCACTGATCATGTGGACGATGCTTCTTTGGCGGCCGCCGGAATCGCCTTTTCGGCGGCACCTGGCTGTAACGCGATTGCGGTGGTGGAGTATGTCTTCTCCTCATTGCTGCTGCTGGCCGAGCGCGATGGTTTTGAACTGCGCGATCGTACCGTGGGGATTGTCGGTGTTGGCAATGTGGGGGGGCGTCTGCAAAAACGTCTTGAAGCCTGGGGAGTGAAAACCCTGCTGTGCGATCCGCCGCGTGCGGATCGCGGCGATCAGGAAACGTTCCACTCGCTGGATGAGCTGGTGGCGCAGGCCGATATTCTGACCTTCCATACGCCGCTGTTTAAAGACGGCCCCTATAAAAGCTGGCATCTTGCCGACATGGCATTGCTGATGGCACTCAAACCCAACACCATCCTGATCAACGCCTGCCGAGGCCCGGTGGTCGATAACGCCGCGCTTTTGGAAGTGTTGAAAATGCGCAGCGACCTCAGCGTGGTGCTGGATGTGTGGGAGCCGGAGCCGGATCTGAACCTCGATCTGCTGGATAAAGTGGATATCGCCACGGCACACATTGCGGGCTATACGCTGGAAGGCAAAGCGCGCGGCACGACACAAGTATTTGAAGCCTGGTGCGCGTTTATTGGTCAGCCGCAACAGGTGGCGCTGGAGAGTCTGCTGCCTGCACCGGAATTTGGCACCATTACGCTGCACGGCAAGCTCGATCAGCCAACGCTGAAACGACTGGTGCACCTGGTGTATGATGTGCGCCGCGACGATGCGCCACTGCGAAAAGTGGCTGCCAAACCGGGCGAGTTTGATCGCCTGCGCAAGCAGTATGAAGAGCGTCGTGAATGGTCATCGCTACAGGTAAAATGTGATGATGCCGACAGCGCCGCGATGCTGGAAAAGCTCGGTTTCCGCGCCAGTTTGTAAAGTTAAATCAATCCCCTGCGTTTTCGCGCGGGAAAAGTCTTAAATGTCAGGCGGTGTCATCACCGCCTTCTGTTTTTATGTCATTGTCTGGAGTAAACCAACATGTCTGACGGCTGGAATATTGCGCTATTGGGCGCAACAGGCGCAGTAGGGAACGCTGTACTGGAATTGCTGGCAGAACGCCAGTTCCCGGTTGGTGAATTGTATCTGCTGGCGAGCGAAAACAGCGCCGGTGAAAGTGTGCGTTTTGATGGTCGCACCCTGCGCGTGCAGGATGCGGCTGAATTTGACTGGACTCAGGCGCAGCTGGCGTTTTTCGCTGCCGGACGTGAAGCTTCCGCGCGCTACGCGGATGAAGCCGCAAGCCAGGGTTGCCTGGTGATCGACAGCAGCGATCTGTTCGCGCTGGAGCCGGATGTCCCGCTGGTGGTGCCGGATGTGAACCCACAGGTGCTGGCCGATTATCGCAATCGCAACATCGTGACGGTGGCCGATGCGCTGGTCAGCCAGCTGTTAAGCGCTATCAAACCGTTGGTGGATACTGCGGGTTTAAGCCGTTTGCAGGTGACCAATTTGATTTCGGTTTCCAGCCACGGTAAAGCGGCAGTGGATGGCCTGGCGGGCGAAAGCGCGCGCTTGCTGAATGGTGTACCGGCAGATGAGCACTATTTTGGTCGTCAGTTGGCGTTCAACCTGTTACCGCAGCTAGCGGATAGCCATGGCAGCGTGGAGAGTGAACGTCGTCTGGTGGATCAAGTGCGCAAAGTGCTGCAGGACGAAGGCTTGCCGATTGCCGTCAGCAGCGTGCAGGCGCCGGTGTTTTACGGCAACACGCAGATTGTGCATGTCGAAAATTTACGTCCGCTGTCAGCCGAAGAAGCGCGAGATGAACTGGATCGTGCCGAGGACATTAACCTCAGCGCAGACGGTGAATACCCGACGCCCGTCAGCGATGCATCAGGTAATGATGCGCTGAGCATTGGCAACGTGCGTAATGATTACGGTCTCCCTGAGCTACTGCAATTCTGGTCCGTGGCTGACAACGTTCGCTTCGGCGGCGCACTGATGGCAGTAAAAACCGCTGAGAAATTGGTGCAGGAGTACTTCTATTAATGTTGTCTGAAGAAACGACATTTAAGCTGGCGTTAGGCATTGAGTACGACGGCAGCCGTTACTACGGCTGGCAGCGACAGAACGAAGTGCGCAGCGTGCAGGAAAAGCTGGAGAAAGCGCTGTCGAAAGTGGCGAATCATCCGGTGGTGGTGTTCTGCGCCGGACGCACGGATGCCGGTGTGCACGGTACCGGGCAAGTGGTGCATTTCGAAACCACCTCGCAGCGCGCCGACAGCGCCTGGACGCTGGGTGTGAACGCCAATTTACCTGACGACATCGCCGTACGTTGGGTGAAAGCGGTGCCGGAAGAATTTCATGCCCGCTTTAGCGCCACGGCGCGTCGTTACCGCTATGTGATTTTCAATCAGCGGCTGCGACCGGCGATTCTTGGCAACGGCATCACCCATTTTTATCATCCGCTGGATGTCGAGAAAATGCAGCGTGCCGGTCAGTGTTTAATTGGCGAGAACGACTTTACCTCGTTCCGTGCGGTGCAGTGCCAGTCGCGCACGCCGTGGCGCAACGTGATGCACCTGAACGTCACACGTTACGGGCCTTATGTGATTGTCGATATCAAAGCCAACGCGTTCGTGCACCACATGGTGCGCAATATTGTCGGCAGCCTGATGGAAATTGGCTGCGGCAACCAGCCGGAAAGCTGGATGGCTGAGTTGCTGGCGGCAAAAGATCGTACTCTGGCGGCAGCGACCGCTAAAGCCGAGGGGTTGTATTTGGTGGCGGTGGATTACCCATCCCACTTTGCGTTACCTCAGCCTGCGTTGGGGCCTTTGTTCCTCGCAGATTAATTTAAATGAGTAAGGATGTTTGGGAGCCGGAACATTATGGAATTCATCCACTTTTTGATCGACTTTATTCTCCATATTGATGTGCATTTAGCCGAACTGGTGGCGCAGTACGGCGTCTGGATTTACGCCATTCTGTTCCTGATCCTGTTCTGCGAAACCGGCCTCGTGGTCACACCTTTCCTGCCAGGGGATTCGTTACTGTTTGTTGCTGGTGCGCTGGCGGCTCTGCCCGGTAACGATCTCAACGTGCATTTAATGGTCACGCTGCTGGTGATTGCTGCCATCCTCGGTGATGCGGTGAACTACACTATTGGTCGGTTGTTCGGAGAAAAGCTATTCAGTAATCCGAACTCAAAAATTTTCCGTCGCAGCTATCTGGATAAAACCCACGCGTTCTACGATCGCCACGGTGGCAAAACCATTATACTTGCGCGCTTTGTACCAATCGTGCGAACCTTTGCCCCCTTTGTGGCGGGGATGGGACACATGTCTTATCGCCACTTTGCGCTCTTCAACGTCTCGGGCGCGCTGCTGTGGGTGCTGCTGTTCTCCTATGCCGGATACAAGTTTGGTGATTTGCCGGTGGTGCAGGAGAACCTGAAACTGCTGATTGTGGGCATTATTGTGGTCTCAATTTTGCCAGGCGTGATTGAAGTATGGCGCCATCGCCGTCAGGCACGTCAGCAGAAGCCACAGTAAGCCCGTCACCAGATTTTTATCCACAGCGTGAACGGGTTGTGGTTTAATGAGCGACATTTACGACCTGCTGAAGGTGATTTCAGCAGTCACAAGAAGACTGGACCAGGTCAGCATTAAACAGAAAGGTCATCAATGAGCTGGATTGAACGCATACTGAATAAAAGCACCACCACGCCAACGCGCAAAGCCAGTATCCCGGAAGGGGTCTGGACCAAATGCGATAGCTGTGGTCAGGTGCTGTACCGCGCCGAACTGGAGCGTAATCTTGAGGTCTGCCCGAAGTGCGACCACCACATGCGCATGCACGCCCGTGAGCGTCTGCACACCATGCTGGATGAAGGTTCTCTGGTTGAATTAGGCAGCGAGCTGGAACCGAAGGATCTGTTGAAGTTCCGCGATTCCAAGAAGTACAAAGATCGTCTGGTTGCCGCGCAGAAAGACACCGGTGAGAAAGATGCGCTGATCGCCATGAAAGGGACGCTGCACGGAATGCCCGTGGTGGCGGTAGCCTTTGAGTTCTCCTTTATGGGCGGCTCAATGGGTTCTGTGGTTGGCGCGCGCTTCGTGCGTGGCGTTGAGCAGGCACTGGAAGATAACTGCCCGCTGATCTGCTTCTCTGCGAGTGGCGGTGCCCGTATGCAGGAAGCGTTGCAGTCGCTGATGCAGATGGCAAAAACCAGCGCAGCGCTGGCGAAAATGCAGGAGCGCGGCTTGCCGTACATCTCCGTGCTGACCGACCCAACCATGGGCGGTGTCTCTGCCAGCTTCGCGATGCTGGGCGATTTGAACGTCGCAGAGCCGAAAGCACTGATCGGCTTTGCCGGCCCACGCGTTATCGAACAGACCGTGCGTGAAAAACTGCCACCGGGCTTCCAGCGCAGTGAGTTCCTGATCGAAAAAGGCGCGATCGACATGATCATCCGTCGTCCGGAAATGCGCTTTAAGCTGGCCAGCCTGCTGGCGAAAATGATGAACCTGCCAGCGCCGCTGCAGGATGGTGATCAGCCTTCTACGGCTGTGCCGGAGAGCAACGAGGCCTGACAGGCAACGAAAAGCGGTGGTTAACGCTTTTCACCAATGAACCGTAAACACCCTGTCATTCGAGTTGCAGCAAGGCGGCAAACGAATGAATCCCCCGGCAGCTTACTCAGTAAGGGACCGGGGGGGGATTGAGTGCAGCCCACGCCGCTGCGGCTTGAATGACGATGTGTAAGATGAGTAAACGGGACACATGGACACTCTGCAGCTTCCTCAAGCCACGTCGCCTTTGGCCACGTGGCTTCATTATCTTGAACATCTGCATTCTCAGGCCATCGAATTGGGTCTGGATCGTATTCAACGCGTCGCCGCACGCCTTGACCTGCTAAAACCCGCTCCGTTTATCTTCACTGTTGCCGGCACCAATGGCAAAGGGACCACCTGCCGCACGCTGGAAACGCTGTTGATGGCAGCGGGCTATCGCGTGGGCGTGTACAGCTCGCCGCATCTGGTGCGCTACACCGAACGCGTACGCGTGCAGGGCTCCGAGCTGGATGAAGCGCTGCACAGCGCCAGCTTCGCCAGTATTGAAGCCGGACGCGGTGACATTTCACTCACCTACTTTGAATTCGGCACCCTCTCCGCACTGAATCTGTTCCGTGAGGCCAATCTTGATGTGGTGATCCTCGAAGTGGGTCTGGGCGGACGTCTTGACGCCACTAACATCGTGGATGCGGATGTTGCGGTGATCACCAGCATCGCGCTCGATCACACCGATTGGCTGGGACCGGATCGCGAAAGCATTGGCCGGGAAAAAGCCGGCGTGTTCCGCGGCGGCAAACCGGCGGTCGTGGGTGAGGCGGATATGCCGCACACCATCGCCGAAGTCGCGACAGAGAAGGGCGCGCAGTTACTGCAAATCAATCGCGACTGGCAGTGGCAGAAACAGGAAAACAGCTGGACGTTACAGGATGCACACGGTGAGCTGAAAGACCTGCCGTTGCCGCAGGTGCCGTTACCCAATGCGGCGACTGCACTGACCGCGCTGCGCGCATCAGGACTCAACGTCAGCGAAGCCGTGATTCGCGAACATCTGCCTTTAGCGATTCTGCCCGGGCGCTTCCAGACGGTGAGTGAAAGCCCGCGCGTGATTCTCGATGTGGCGCACAATCCGCATGCCGCGCATTATCTGGCTTCGCGTCTGGCGGAGTTGCCGAAAAGCGGTAAAGTGCATGCAGTGGTCGGCATGTTGCATGACAAAGACATCGCGGGGACGCTGGCCGCGCTGGCACCGCAGGTGGATAGCTGGTTCTGTGCACCGCTTGACGGTCCGCGTGGCGCCACCGCCGATGAACTGATCGCCCACCTTGAAGGTGGCAATGCGTATGATAACGTCGATGCAGCATGGCAGGCCGCGCGTCAGCAAGCCGCGCCTGAGGATGTGATTCTGGTGTGTGGTTCTTTCCACACCGTTGCACAGATTATGGAATCGATGTCAGCGGAGAATGGCAGTGGCAAGTAAGTTTCAAAATCGCTTAGTCGGTACCGTCATTTTGGTGGCGATTGGCGTCATCGTGCTGCCGGGGCTGCTCGACGGCAAGAAAAAGCATTATAAAGAAGAGTTCGCGGCGATTCCGCTGGTGCCAAAGCCGGACGATCAGCAGGATAGCGAAATGGTGCCGCCGGTGACGCAACCGCTCCCGGCGCAGCCGCCGGAAGGGGCGAGCACGGCGCAAACCCCGGATAACGGTAAAGCCAGCAGCTCGGCCAGCAATGGCAATGCGCAACCGGTGCAGAACAGCGAGCCTACGCTGGTGACACCGCCGCCGGTGCATCAGCAGACGAAGCCGGTTGAGCAGCCGAAGCCGAAAGTGGTCGAACAGCCCAAACCTAAACCGGTTGAACAGCCGAAACCAAAACCGGTCGAGCAACCCAAACCAAAAGTGGTAGAACAGCCGAAACCGGTTGAGCAGCCAAAAGCGGTCGAAACACCGAAACAGAGTGAACCGGAAGCGGCTCCTGCGGGGCAGGCGTTTGTGGTTCAGCTGGGTGCGCTAAAGAACGCGGCCAAGGTCAGTGAGATCGTGGCGCAACTGCGTCTGTCGGGATATCGTGCCTTTACCGTGCCATCCACGCCGGTACAGGGACAAATCACGCGCATTTACGTGGGTCCGGATGCCTCAAAAGCGAAGCTGCAGAGTTCGCTGAGTGAGTTACAAAGCATCTCCGGGCTCGGTGGCGTGGTGAAACCGTACGGCACGCGTTAATGCTGTGATAAGCCGCGCCGATAGCAGTAAAAGGCGCGGTATAGCACAAGCAGTTAAGCGAAAATGTTGTGGTAAAGCTGTTTTATATCAGTGAGTTAAATTGCTGATTTTACTCAGGGCGAGGAAAGTTTTTTTCATCGCCCTTTTTATGGATACAGAACCGGAAAACCCTACGCAAACGTTTTCTTTTTCTGTTAGAATGCGCCCCGAACTGGATGCAGGGGTGCATAAGCACTGGGTTGGAAGCGTTCATGATCTGGATTGATTACGTCATTATTGCGGTAGTTGGTTTTTCGGCTCTGGTCAGCCTGATTCGTGGGTTTGTCCGGGAAGCCTTATCTCTCGTTACCTGGGGATGCGCGTTTTTTGTCGCCAGTCATTACTACACCTACCTTGCAGTCTGGTTTACAGGTTTTGACGACGAACTGGTTCGCAACGGCATCGCGATAGCGGTGTTATTCGTTGCCACCCTGATTGTGGGTGCCATCGTGAACTATGTGATCGGCTCGCTGGTGGAAAAAACCGGCTTGTCGGGAACCGACAGGGTGTTGGGGGTCTGTTTCGGGGCGTTGCGTGGCGTGCTGATTGTTTCCGCTATGCTCTTCTTCCTCGATACATTCACCGGCTTTTCCAAAAGCCCGGACTGGCAACAGTCGCAACTCATTCCCCAGTTCAGTTACATCATCAGGTGGTTTTTCGATTACCTGAAAAGCACGTCCAGTTTTATACCCCGGTAACGCCACCGGGAGTGCGGCCAATGAGGAAATGACAACATGTGCGGTATTGTTGGTATCACCGGTTTTATGCCAGTAAACCAGTCGATCTATGACGCGTTAACGGTGCTGCAGCACCGCGGGCAAGATGCCGCCGGCATTTGTACCATCGATGCGCTTAACTGCTTCCGTCTGCGTAAAGCGAATGGCCTGGTGAGCGATGTCTTCGAAGCACGCCACATGCAGCGTTTGCAGGGTAATATCGGGATTGGCCATGTTCGCTATCCAACCGCGGGCAGCTCCAGCGCTTCTGAAGCGCAGCCTTTCTACGTAAACTCCCCGTATGGCATTACGCTGGCGCACAACGGCAACCTGACCAACGCGCACGAACTGCGTAAGCATCTGTTCGAAGTGGGTCGTCGTCACGTTAACACCACCTCTGATTCTGAAATCCTGCTGAACATCTTTGCGCAGGAGCTCGACCGTTTCCAGCATGACCCGCTGGAAGCTGACAACATTTTTGCTGCGGTAGCGGCAGTGCACCAACAGGTGCGCGGCGCTTACGCAGTGGTTTCGATGATTATTGGCCATGGTTTAGTCGCGTTCCGCGATCCAAACGGGATTCGCCCATTAGTTCTGGGTAAACGCGTGATTGCTGATGGTCGCACCGAATATATGGTGGCGTCTGAAAGCGTGGCACTGGATACGTTAGGCTTCGAGTTCATCCGCGATGTGGCGCCTGGTGAAGCGGTGTACATCACCGAGCAGGGCCAGCTCTCCACGCGCCAGTGTGCTGAGAATCCAAAAACCAACCCATGCCTGTTCGAATACGTCTACTTTGCGCGTCCAGACTCCTTCCTTGATAAGGTGTCGGTCTACAGCGCACGTGTGCGTATGGGCACCAAACTCGGTCAGAAAATTGCCCGCGAATGGGAAGATCTGGATATCGACGTGGTCATTCCGATCCCGGAAACCTCCACTGATGCCGCGCTGGAAATCGCCCGTATTCTCGACAAGCCATACCGTCAGGGCTTCGTGAAAAACCGCTATGTGGGCCGCACCTTTATCATGCCGGGCCAGCATATGCGTCGTAGCGCGATTCGCCGTAAGTTGAATGCCAACCGTGCCGAGTTCCGTGATAAGAACGTGCTGCTGGTCGATGACTCCATCGTGCGCGGCACCACTTCTGAGCAGATCATTGAAATGGCGCGCGAAGCCGGTGCAAAACGCGTTTACCTGGCGTCTGCCGCGCCGGAAATTCGTTTCCCGAACGTCTACGGTATCGACATGCCAAGCGCTACCGAACTGATCGCGCATGGTCGTGAAGTGGAAGAGATTCGTCAGCTGATCAAAGCCGATGCGCTGATCTTCCAGGACCTCGATGATCTGATCGAAGCAGTACGTGAAGAGAATCCGGATATCGCACAGTTTGAGTGCTCGGTATTCAACGGCGTTTACGTCACCAAAGATGTCGACCAGCAGTACCTCGAGTATTTGCAGTCACTGCGTAATGATGATGCGAAAGCGATTCAGCGTCAGAACGAAGTGGAAGGTCTGGAGCTGCATAACGAAGGCTAACTGCCTCGTGGTGCTTATCTTTAACAGGGCGGGGGAGACTCCGCCCTGTTTGTTTTTGTATTTTTGTTCAGTGAGCGGCTATCATTGCCGCAATCTGAACGGGTAGGGCTGAATAATGAAACGACTGATCATTGGTATTTCCGGCGCCAGTGGCGCGATCTACGGCGTGCGATTGTTGCAAGTGCTGCAACCTTTGGCCGATGTGGAAACCCATTTGGTGATCAGTCCGGCTGCGCGTCAGACGTTATCGCTGGAAACGGATTACAGCCTGCGTGATGTGCAAGCACTGGCTGATGTGGTGCATGACGTACGTGATATCGCGGCCAGCATCTCATCCGGTTCCTTCAAGACACTCGGTATGGTGATTTTACCCTGTTCAATGAAAACCCTTTCCGGCATCGTGCACAGCTACAGTGATAGTTTGCTGACGCGCGCCGCCGATGTGGTGCTGAAGGAGCAGCGTAAACTGGTCCTGTGCGTGCGCGAAACGCCGCTGCATCTTGGGCATTTACGCATGATGACCACTGCCGCGGAATTGGGCGCACTGATCATGCCACCGGTGCCCGCTTTCTATCACCGCCCACAAAAAATTGAAGATTTGGTCGATCAAACCGTCAATCGCGTCATCGATCAATTCGATATTGAGCTGCCGCAAGACCTGTTTACCCGTTGGCATGGCGCATAATGGTGCAATTTTGCACTAACTGTGTGCAATTTCGCGTGCCCGATCACTCTTCGTGCATCTTGTGCACCAAAAGTTAACAATGTCGCTTTTTCTTCCTCACGCCGCTGTTATATTTCCCTCACAAACTAAGTGCTTGCGCCCCTGAAGGGCGCGGTATTTAGTGCGCCTGAGCACGCTTTCGCCGTTTTGCATAACTGGCATGAAACCTGCAAATCATTCAGCGCAAACACACATCACGACCATATAACAATAAGCACTTCACTTGAGGGTTACCTATGAAAAAGCGAGTTCTGGCTCTTTCCCTGATGCTGGCCATGTCCAGCGCTGCGAGCGTGTTCGCTGCGGTACCAAAAACGCTGCGCATCGGGACAGACCCGACATACCCGCCGTTTGAATCCAAGAATGCACAAGGCCAGTTAGTCGGCTTTGACATCGATCTGGCGAACGAAATCTGTAAGCGTATCGAGACCAAATGTACTTATGTGGAAAGTGATTTTGATGCGCTGATCCCGTCGCTGAAAGCGAAGAAGATCGACGCTATCATCTCTTCTCTCTCCATCACCGAGAAACGTCAGGAAGAGATCGCCTTCTCTGAAAAACTCTACGCCGCAAACGCGCGTTTAGTGGCGAAGAAAGGTTCCAGCCTGCAACCAACCATTGAATCGCTGAAAGGTAAAAACATCGGTCTGCTGCAGGGCACCACTCAGGAAACCTACGCGAACGAAAACTGGCGTCCTAAGGGTGTCACCGTGACGCCATACGCCAACCAGGATCTGGTGTATCAGGATCTGGATGCAGGTCGTATCGATGCGGCTTTCCAGGATGAAGTGCAGGCGAGTGAGGGCTTCCTGAAACAGCCGGTTGGCAAAAACTATGCGTTTGCGGGTCCCGCGGTCAAAGATGACAAAATCTTTGGTGTGGGTACCGGTATGGGCTTACGCAAAGATGATGCAGACCTGAAAGCGGCCATCGATAAAGCGTTTGATGCCATGCGTAAAGATGGCACTTACGACAAGATTGCGAAGAAGTACTTTGATTTCAACGTATACGGCGATTAATTGTCCTGTTTTCTGACCTTGATGATTGATTTGCAGCAGGGTTGGTCATAACTATTCACTCCGGGCGCTTACTTATGTAAACTCCCGGGGTTCATACGCTTGCCGCCATCTACCCTGTGATTCAAATCCTGGTCAGGACTGTCCGTTAGTTGGGCAGCGTTTGTTATTTTCCCTCACGACAGGATCGAACCCATGCTGTATGGCTATTCTGAAGTAATCCTAAAAGGCACCCTGGTGACCCTTGAGCTGGCACTCAGCTCGGTGGTGCTCGCCTTAGTGCTTGGCTTAATGGGCGCTGGCGCCAAACTCTCTCGCAGTCGCCTGTTGGTGATGATTGCTGAAGGCTACACCACCTTAATCCGCGGTGTGCCCGATCTGGTTTTAATGTTGCTGATCTTCTACGGTCTGCAAATCGCCCTCAATACGGTCACTGATGCGCTGGGCATGGCGCAGTTTGATATCGATCCGATGGTGGCCGGTATCATCACACTTGGCTTCATCTATGGTGCCTATTTCACCGAAACTTTCCGTGGTGCTTTCCTCGCTGTGCCAAAAGGGCAGATTGAAGCGGCTACCGCTTTCGGTTTCACCGGTTCGCAAACTTTCCGTCGTATTTTGTTCCCGGCGATGATGCGTTTTGCGTTACCAGGCATTGGTAATAACTGGCAGGTGATTCTCAAAGCCACGGCGCTGGTGTCGCTGCTGGGGCTGGAAGACGTGGTGAAAGCCACGCAGCTGGCGGGTAAAAGTACCTGGCAGCCGTTCTACTTCGCGATCGTCGCGGGGGTGATTTATCTGGTGTTTACCACGCTGTCGAACGGCGTGCTGTGGTGGCTTGAACGCCGCTACACGGTGGGTGTGAAAAGGGCAGAGCTATGATCGATATTATTCAGGAGTATTGGAAACAGCTGCTCTGGACCGATGGTTACCGTTTTACCGGCGTCGCCATTACGTTGTGGTTGTTGATTCTTTCCGTGGTGATCGGTGGTTGCATGGCGGTGTTGCTGGCGATTGCGCGTGTATCGCCGAATCGTTATATCTCAACGCCCGTCTGGCTGTTCACCTATGTGTTCCGCGGTACGCCGCTGTATGTCCAGTTGCTGGTGTTCTATTCCGGCATGTATACGCTGGAAGTGGTGAAAGGATCGGAGCTGCTGAATGCCTTCTTCCGCAGCGGCCTGAACTGTACGCTGCTGGCCTTTACGCTGAACACCTGCGCTTACACCACCGAAATTTTTGCAGGGGCCATTCGCGCGGTTCCCCATGGCGAAATTGAAGCAGCACGCGCTTACGGTTTCTCCCCGTTTAAAATGTATCGCTGCATCATACTGCCGTCGGCGCTGCGTACTGCGCTGCCAGCCTACAGTAATGAAGTGATCCTAATGCTGCACTCCACCGCGCTGGCATTTACTGCCACGGTGCCGGATCTGTTGAAAATCGCGCGTGATATTAACTCGGCGACCTACCAGCCGTTTACCGCGTTTGGCATCGCTGCGGTGCTGTATCTGATTATCTCTTACGTGCTGATTAGCCTGTTCCGCAAGGCGGAACGCCGCTTCCTGGCGCACGTGAAACCTTCTTCATCGCATTGAGTATCACTATGGCTGACAACAAATTAAGCGTTACCGAACTGCACAAGCGTTACGGTGAACATGAAGTTTTGAAAGGCGTATCACTGCAGGCGAACGCCGGCGATGTGATCAGCATTATTGGCTCGTCCGGTTCCGGGAAAAGTACCTTCTTACGCTGCATTAACTTCCTCGAAAAGCCGAGCGAAGGCACCATTTCGGTCAACAACGAGCAAATCAATCTGGTGCGTGATACCGATGGACAGCTGAAAGTGTCCAACAAAGAGCAGCTGCGTTCACTGCGCACTCGTCTGACCATGGTGTTCCAGCACTTTAACCTGTGGAGCCACATGACGGTGCTGGATAACGTCACCGAAGCGCCAATCCAGGTGCTGGGGCTGAGCAAAGCCGAAGCGCGTGAGCGTGCGATTAAATATCTGGATAAAGTCGGCATTGATGAGCGTGCGCGCGCTAAATATCCGGTGCATCTTTCCGGCGGTCAGCAGCAGCGTGTGTCGATTGCCCGCGCCCTGGCGATGGAGCCGGAAGTGCTGCTGTTTGATGAACCGACTTCTGCGCTCGATCCCGAGTTAGTCGGCGAAGTGCTGCGCATCATGCAGAAACTGGCTGAAGAGGGTAAAACCATGGTGGTGGTGACGCACGAGATGGAGTTTGCTCGCCATGTTTCCAATCACGTGATTTTCCTGCATCAGGGCAAGATTGAAGAGCAGGGCTCGCCAGATGAACTTTTCGGCAACCCGAAAAGCCCGCGCTTGCAGCAATTCCTGTCGGGATCGCTGAAGTAATTGACCAGGTCGCCATCAATGGCGACCCTACCAATGTAGGGTGCGCACTATGCGCACCTGGCCAATCGCCGCACGGGCGAGATGAGGCATCGATGCGCACCTGGCTGATAACCGCACGGGCGAGATGAAGCAGCGATGCGCATTTGGCCGATAATCGCACGGGCGAGATGAGGCATCGATGCGCACCTGGCCGATAATCGTACGGGCGAGATGAGGCAATGGCGCGCGTACAGTTACTCCCGCAGTAACCTCAGCGCCGTATCTTCATCGGTTACCAGTCCCGATACCCAGCCACCCTGCAATGCAGCCCGAATCGCCGGGTACTTCCGCTCGCTGCCGGAAAAACCAATAATCTTGCGCTGTGTCTGGCTCTCTAGCAGTACGCTGGTCAGTAGCTCATCGGTTTCGCCCCACACGCGCTCACCTTGCTGATTGAAAAAGTGGCCGAGCATTTCGCCCACCACGCCGCGTGCATTCAGTGCCTCAACCTGCGCATCGGTGATAAATCCTTCGGCATTTAACGGACAACCCGGCATCACTTCCCCAATACCAACAAAGGCCACGTCCGCCTGCAATGCGCGATCGGTGACGCGCTGATACACCTGATGCTGCACCCACATCGCTTTATCCTGTGGCGTGTCGGCGTACAGCGGCGCAGGAATGAAGAAATATTTTCCCTGCATCTTTTCGGCCATTTTCAATGGCACATCGTAGCGGGTACCGGAATCATCGCGTGCAATCGCCCCAATCATCGAAACACACTGATGCTGCGGGCGATCCACCCACGGCAATGCATCGATCATTGAGCGTAGCGTCTTGCCCGAACCAATGCCGAACACCTGTGGCGTTTCCTCATTGATAAACTGTGACATCACCGCCGCGCCTTCTACCGCCAGCATTTGTTGAATGGCGTCATCATTCAGATTGGCCGATGGCACCACGCGGCACAGATCCAGAGCAAATTTCTCCTGCACCTCGCGCGCCAGCTGCAAACAGTGCGTGACGGGATGATCGATTTTTACGCTCACCATGCCCATCTCGCGTGCGCTGGAGACCAGGCGCTGCGCGACCTGACGTGATAATCCCAATGCCTGCGCAATCTCCTGCTGTGTCACGCCTGCAACGTAATACATCCACGCGGCACGTGCGGCCAGCTCCTGCTTTTTCTCTTCTCTGCTCATCACGCTGTTCCGTCAAAATCGATGCGTCATCTTAGCGCGTGTTTTACGAAAAGCACTAACTGAGCAAAAGCCCTAAAAAAGAGCAAAAGTATTATTTGTGATAAGGCTCGCAGAAAGAACCTCACCACGCGCACTATGCTACTGGCTATCGGGCAAATGCCCTTTTTTGTGGCAAATGTTTAATTGAGGCGATTATGACCAATCAATCAGTGTGGATGCACATCGGCGCGGGATCATTTCATCGGGCACATCAGGCTTGGTATCTGCATAAACTGCGCGAGCAGGGAGACGAAAGCTGGAGCATCGCGCTCGGCAATATTCGCAATGACGCTGTACCGCTGCTCAATCATTTAGCGTCACAGAACGGCGAATATGTGCTGGAAACCGTGACGCCTGAAGGTGAGCGCGATTATGAAACTATCACTTCGCTGCGCAAAATCTTGCCGTGGGACAGTGAAATCAGCGCGCTGGTTGAGCAGGGAGCCAATGCGGAAACTCGTGTGATTGGCTTTACCGTGACTGAAGCGGGTTACTACCTGACGCCTGAATTCACCCTGGATCTTAACCAGGCAGACGTGAAGGCCGACCTGAGCGGCGATATCCGCACTATTTATGGCGCACTCAGCCGCATCCTGACGCAGCGTGTTGTGCAGGGCGGCGCGCCAGTCACACTGCTGAACTGTGACAACCTGCGCCATAACGGCGAGCGTTTCCGTGAGGGGTTCCTCGCCTTCCTTGCGGCTAAAGGCGATACCGCGCTAGCCAATTGGGTGCGCACCCAGACCACTTCACCGAATACCATGGTCGATCGCATCACACCGCGCCCTACGCCGGATGTGGCGGAGCGCGTGCAAGCCGCAACCGGCAAACAGGATCGCGCAGCGGTGATGGCGGAGTCCTTTATTCAGTGGGTGATTGAGGATGACTTTATTGCCGGGCGTCCGGCGCTGGAAAAGGTCGGCGTTGAGCTGGTGGAATCGGTACTGCCGTGGGAAGAGGCGAAAATCCGCATCCTCAATGCGACGCATGCCGCGATTGCCTGGGCGGGCACGCTGATTGGCTTAAACTATATCGATGACAGCACCCGTCATCCGGCGATTTATCAACTGGCGCACGACTACGTCACTCAGGATGTCATTCCCTCTCTGTCGCCCAGCCCGCTTGATTTAGCCGATTACCGCGACGTAGTGCTGGCCCGCTTTAGCAACCCATACATCAAAGACACCAATCAGCGCGTGGGCGCTGATGGCCTGTCCAAAATTCCCGGCATGGTGACGCCAACCCTGCAAGAGTGCTACCAGCGCGGTGCACAGCCCAGCGCAACGGCGGTGATTCCGGCGCTGTTCTTCCTGTTTATGCAGCGCTGGGCCAATGACGATCTGCCGTATTCCTATCAGGATGGCGCGCTACAGGCCGATGCGCTGCGTAAACAATTCGCCAGTGCCGACCCATTGAAATCCTTCCTGAGTGACAGCGCGCTGTTTGCGGAACTGGCCAGCGACAAGGTGTTTCATGCGTTGGTGACGCGTCGTGTTGAGAGTTTGCAGCAGTGGCTGAAACAGCCAGAACTGGCGGCGGTGTAATCATGTATCTCGGCATTGATATCGGCACCTCAGAACTTAAAGCGCTGATCGTTAATACAGACGGCGAGATTGTGGCGTCTCAGCACGCCACGCTGGCTGTGCAGCGCCCACATCCTCACTGGGCAGAACAAGATCCCGAACGCTGGTGGCAAGCCTGTACCGAGGTACTGGCGGGATTGCGTCATCAATCCCCTGATGCGTGGACTGAGATTCGCGCTATCGGCTTATCCGGTCAGATGCATGGCGCTGTGCTGCTGGATGCGGACGGCAAGGTGTTGCGTCCATGCATCTTGTGGAACGACACACGCAGTGCGCCGCAGTGTGATGTGCTGCGTAAATGCTATCCACAGATGATGGCGATCAGCGGCAACATGATCATGCCCGGCTTCACCGCGCCGAAACTGCGCTGGGTGGCTGAACATGAGCCAGCGATCTTCAGCCGCATCGATAAGGTCTTACTGCCAAAAGATTACCTGCGCTGGCGTCTTACCGGGCGCTTTGTCAGTGAGCCTTCCGATGCTGCCGGTACGCTGTGGCTCGATGTGTCGCAGCGTGACTGGTCTGATGAACTGTTGTCTATTACCGGACTGACGCGCGCGCAGATGCCTGAGCTGGTAGAAGGCAGCGCGGTGAGTGGCCGCTTGCAACCGGCACTCGCGAGCGAGTGGGGCTTATCCACTTCGGTAACGGTGGCCGGTGGTGGCGGTGACAATGCTGCTTCAGCGGTCGGCGTGGGTGCGGTCAATCCCGGTGATGCCTTTATCTCATTGGGCACGTCCGGCGTGATCTTCGTGGTGAACGATCGCTTACAGGCCGATCCTCAATCCGGTGTGCATGCCTTCTGCCATGCGCTACCGGGCCGCTGGCATCAGATGAGTGTGATGCTCAGCGCCGCCAGTTGTCTGCGCTGGCTGTGCAATCTGCTGTCGGTAAGCGAAAGCCAACTGATGGAGGAGATGGCACAGCTCAGTGATGAACAACTGCGTCGCGCACCGGTTTTCCTGCCTTATCTGTCAGGTGAGCGCACACCGCATAACGATCCTGACGCCTCCGGTTCTTTCTTCAATCTACGCCACGAAACGCCGCGTGCCTTGCTGGGCTATGCGGTGATTGAAGGTGTGGCATTTGGGCTGGCGGATGGGTTAGCCGTGCTCGGTGACGCTCAGCATCACATTCAGCAATGCAGCCTGACCGGCGGCGGTGCGCGTAGCACGCTGTGGGCACAGCTGATTGCCGATGTGCTGCAACTGCCTATCGTCACCCATCCGGCCAGCGCATCCGGTGCGCTGGGCGCCGCGCGTTTAGCCTGGCTGGCGGATGGCGGTCTTGAGCATGAGGTGTGTCTGAAACCGGCGGTACAGGCGCGCTATGAACCGGACGTGACGCGCGGTGCGGTGCTGCAACAGCGGCTGCGTCTGTTCCGCGAACTCTACATCCAACAACAACAGGTGCGCAGCTTGCTGCCTGCATAACGGCTTACCGAACAGAAGGTGATGGTGATGCAATCGAACGAATACTGGTTTGGCTTACCGAAAAAGATGTTCTGGGGCTTCCTCGCTATCGCGATTTTCATGGCGGGTGATGGCTTCGAAATGGCGTTTCTGTCGCGCCATATCACCGACATGGGCTTTACGCCTGCGCAATCTGCGGTGGTGTTTACCTTTTATGGTTTAGCGGCGGCGCTGGCGGCCTGGGCGTCTGGCGTGGTGGCTGAGCTGATTACCCCGCAGCGCGCGATGATGATTGGCTTTGTGCTGTGGATCGTGATGCATGCGCTGTTTATGTCGCTGGGGCTTGGCCTGCGCAACTACCCGCTGATGGTGCTGTTCTACGGCATCCGCGGGCTGGCTTATCCGCTGTTTATCTACTCGTTCATGATGATGTTGGTGCAGGTCTTGCCACGTGAGAAACTGGCAGCAGCAACCGGCTGGTTCTGGGCAATGTATTCCGTCGGCATCGGCGTGGTTGGCAGCTATTTGCCAAGCCTGACTATCCCGATGCTGGGAGAAACCGGGACACTGTGGCTGGCGATTATCTGGGTGGCCTGTGGCGGTATTCTGGCGTACTTCAGCTTGCGCAACGTGCCAGTGGATCGCTCACGTGTGAATTTACCGATGCGTGACAAAATGACCGAGATGTCGCGGGCCGTGACCATCCTGTTCACCAATCAGCATGTGTTTTATGCCTGCCTGATTCGCATCATCAACACGCTGTCGCTGTTTGGTTTTGCCATCATCATGCCACTGCTGTTTGTCGATCGTCTTGGCTTCACCATCTCTGAATGGCTGCAGATCTGGGCAGTGTTCTTCTTTGTCACCATTTTCACCAACATCTTCTGGGGCATTACCGGTGAGAAGCTAGGCTGGATCCGTCAGGTGCGCTGGTTTGGCTGCCTGGGGATGGCGATCTCCAGCCTGATGTTTTACTACCTGCCGCTGTATGCCGGTCACAACTTCTGGGTGGCGCTGATTCCGGCAGTGATGCTGGGGATCTTTGTGGCGGCATTTGTACCGATGACGGCGGTATTTCCGACGCTGGAACCGCATCACAAAGGTGCCGCCGTCTCGATCTACAACCTGTCGGCGGGCCTGAGCAATTTCGTGGCTCCGGCTATCGCCTCAGTGATGTTGCCGTTCTTTGATATTGTCGGGGTGGTATGGGCTTACACCGCGCTGTACGTATTTGCGGGGGTGCTGACCTTTATCATTCGCGTGCCGCAGCCGGGGCACACGCGTGAAGAGAGGGCGGTGAAATCGCGAGTAGCGGAACAACGCAGCTAAGCGAAAAAACGGCGGCTCAGGGCCGCCGTCTGTTTATCAGACCACATCCTGCAGCGCTTCCTGCAAATCATACCAACGGAAGCCAAAACCCGACTCCTCCAGCCGTTTCGGCAGAACATGCTGCCCACCCAGTACCAGCACGGCGGATTCTCCCATCATCAACTTAATCGCGCTGGCTGGGGTGCGCATAAACGCCGGTCGATGCATCACGTGGCCGAGTGTGGCGGCGAACTGCTCATTGCGCACCGCATAAGGCGCAACCATATTGAACGGTCCGCTCAGGTGGTTATTGTCGATCAGCCAGATGATGGCGTTAACCAGATCGTCAATGTGAATCCATGGCAGATACTGCTTACCGCTGCCAATCGGACCGCCGACACCCAGCTTGAACGGCAGCTTCATTTTCGCCAGCGCGCCGCCTTCCTCAGCTAGCACTACGCCAGTGCGTAATAAGCAAACGCGGGTGCGATCGCTCTGTGCGTTAAGCGCCAGTTGCTCCCAGCGCGCGCATAGAGCATGGGTAAACTCATCGTGACCAGGATCATCTTCCGTTAATACCAGATCGCCGGTATCACCATAAAAACCGGTTGCGGATCCGGAAATTAAAAAATGCGGTGGATTGCTGCTGGCGTGGATCAACGAAACGATTTGTTCGGTAATCTGCCAGCGGCTTTCACACAGCCGCTGTTTCTGTTGTTCGGTCCAGCGTTTATCGGCGATCGGCTCGCCTGCCAGATTAATCACGCCATCAATACCGTCGAGATCGGTTTGCTGATTGATGCCGGACCACAGCGAAACGCGAGGATCCAGTTTGTCCCGTGCCGCCGCGACATCTCGGGTGACGACGTTCACCTGATGTCCGAGCAACAGCAGACGCGGTATCAAATGGCGGCCTATCAAACCTGTGCCACCGGTAATAAGCAGGTGCATGCTGAGCCTCCTTGTAATTTATTTTCTGCTCAGACTGATCATAGAAGAGAAGCGCACGGATAGCGTGACAGCGCTTACGCTAATGAAGAAAAAGGGAAAGTTTGTGTTGGCCTTAAGGTCAAAGATCCGACCAGCGCACCATTGCCTTAACAAATAAAAATCGGTAAATAGAAAGCACACCTGATGCTTATTGAGGCAGCCGATGAACTATCCATCCATCACCTTGTGGTCCGATGCATCCTTTTTTAGCCCTTACGCTATGTCGGTCTACGTTGCACTCACCGAGAAGGGCATTCCCTTCACCCTGAAACGCGTGGACTTAGCGCAAAACGCACAGCTTGATGATGACTATCGCGCCCTGTCGCTCACCTGCCGCGTGCCCACGCTGCAAATTGATGATCTGGTGCTCAATGAATCTTCAGCGATTGCTGAATACCTTGAGGAGCGTTTTCCGGCACCTGAATTTGAGCGTCTCTATCCGCGCGATCGTGAAAAGCGTGCGCATGCGCGTGAAGTGCAGGCGTGGTTGCGCAGTGATTTAATGGCGCTGCGTGCTGAACGCCCGACGGAAGTGCTGTTTGCCGGCGAGCGCTTTGCGCCATTAACTCCGGCAGGCGAACAGGCGGCCAGCAAGTTGATTGCGGCGGTTCAGCGCCTGCTACCGGATGGACAACAAAACCTGTTTGGTGAATGGTCGATTGCCGACACCGATTTGGCGGTGATGATTAACCGCCTGGCACTGCATGGCGACACGTTACCGGTGAAATTGCAGCATTACGCCGAGTTTCAGTGGCAACGCGCGTCAGTGCAATTGTGGCTGGCTGAATCAGGCAAATCGCGCTAAGCACGAAGAGCCTTGCGGAGGCGAAAAGAACGCTTTACCTTACCGCTCATTCTAATAAGGCATCGCAAACAGGCGCGTGCTGGGCACGCCGAAAACAGAAAAGGGTTACGGATGGTGGATCAAACGGCAGATAGCGGTATCGAGTGGGTTGATATCGTTAGTGAAGAGAACGAAGTCATTGCGCAGGCCAGCCGTGCGCAGATGCGTGCGCAGAATTTGCGTCATCGTGCGACCTACATCGTGGTGCATGATGGTATGGGCAAAATTCTGGTGCAGCGTCGTACTGAAATCAAAGACTTCATGCCGGGTATGCTCGATGCGACCGCCGGTGGCGTGGTGCAGAGTGGTGAGGACCTGCTGGAATCTGCACGCCGTGAAGCGGAAGAAGAATTAGGGATCGCCGCAGTGCCGTTTGCCGAACATGGTAAATTCTACTTCGAAGATGAGCACTGCCGCGTCTGGGGCGGATTGTTTAGCTGTGTGTCACATGGCCCATTCGCCATGCAGGAAGAAGAAGTGGATGAAGTGTTCTGGATGACGCCTGAAGAGATCACTGCACGCTGCGATGAGTTCACCGACGACTCGCTTAAAGCCGTATCACTGTGGCTGAGCCGCAACAGCGATGCCGCGCGTCGCAAGCAGAGCAGCGAATCCTGATTCCCGCTACGTTCGAACAAGGCGCCCAACGGCGCCTTTGTTGTTTCTAATGCTCACGCAAAATGTCTCTAAGCAGTTGCAGGGCCTTATCAAACTGTGGCTGCGGAATCGTCAGCGGATAAAGAAAGCGGATCACATTACTGTGTACGCCACAGGTCAGTAAAATCAGCCCTTGTGCCAGCGCCTGTAACTGAATCGCTTTGGTGATTTCTGCTGATGGTCGGCCTGAGTCATCCTGAAACTCTGCCGCAACCATTGAGCCGTAGCCGCGCACCTCAGCAAGGGATGCGCATCCTGCACTCCGCAAAGTGGCACTGAGTTGTTCGCCCAATTGGTTAGCGCGTGCGCACAGCTGCTCTTCATCAATAATATCCAGCACGGCATGCGCGGCTGCTATCGCGGGCGGGCTGCCCGCATAAGTGCCACCTAAACCACCCGGTTCAGGGGCATCCATCACTTCGGCACGCCCGGATACGGCCGATAACGGAAACCCGCCCGCCAGACTTTTTGCCATGGTGATCAAATCTGGCTGCACATCGTAATACTCACTGGCGAACAGCTTGCCGGTGCGCGCAAAACCGCTCTGAATCTCATCGGCGATTAACAAAATGCCGTGACGATCGCATAAGGCGCGTAACGCAGATACAAACGCTGGCGGCGCAATATAAAAACCGCCTTCGCCCTGTACGGGTTCGAAAATGATCGCCGCCACCTGCTGTGGGCTGATATCACTGCGGAAAATGGCCTCAAGACTCTCCAATGACTGATGCAAGCTCACGTTGTGCAGCGCATTGGGATACTGGGCGTGAAATACCGAACCGGCGAACGGCCCAAAGCCGGTTTTGTAAGGCACGACCTTACCCGTCAGTGACATCGTCATATGGGTGCGACCATGAAATGCGCCTGTGAACGCGATAATGCCGGGACGCCCGGTCGCCGCGCGGGCAATCTTCACCGCATTCTCCACCGCCTCCGCGCCGCTGGAGAAAAAAGTGGTTTTCACTGCGCCGCTTATCGGAACGCACTGGTTAAGCCTTTCAGCGAGATGAATATAGCTTTCATAGGGGATGATCTGAAACGCAGTATGGGTAAAACAATCCAACTGCTGTTGCACGGCCGCCATCACTTTCGGATGACGATGCCCGGTATTCAGCACCGCAATACCCGCCGCGAAATCAGTGTATTCTCGCCCTTTCTGATCCCACACCGTGGCGTTTTCCGCCTTGACCGCATAGAAATCACACATCACACCCACGCCGCGCGGCGTGGCCTTCAATCGACGACTGTGCACATCACTGTTGCTCATCATTAACCTCGCAATTCACGGGGACTGTCATCAGTGTGAGCGGCAGGATGTTTTTTCGCCAGTAAACAACTGCGTGAAAATCGCCTCGTTATATAAGGTCTGAATGTGGAGGTGTGTACCCTAAAAGCGATGATGCAGTTTAAAGGAAAGGGAAGGAGAGTGCCCACTAAAACAGACGCTAGATCCGCCCTTCACAAACGGTAAGAACGCGGAGGTTTGCAGCACAAAAGCGATGATGAAGTTTGAAAGGCAGGGAAGGAGAGTGCCAACAGAAATGCACGAGAACCCTTCTCACAAACGGTAGGAATGCGAAGGTGTGCACTGCAAAAGCGATGATAATGTTTGAAAGACAGGGAAGGCCAGTGCGAAGAGCGAAGCGTCCGCGCCATGGACGGCGCGGCCGATCTGCAGGGATGCGTTTATCCTTCGCGATCGGACTGGCCTTCCCTGTCGATTGCACCCAGCCTGCAGCAACTATTGCACCCAGCTTTCAGCGACAATAGCCCCCAGCCCCAGCCCCCAGCAAAGACAGCACCAGGCAATCTACCGGTCGCATTTCACCAAACCTGAAGCAAAAAAAAGAGCACAAGGTTTAACCCTCATGCTCTCTACGCTCAGCAGGAAGAAAAAAGGCTTAGCCTTCTGCCTGCTGTGACTGAATCGCGGTCAGTGCGATGGTATAAACAATGTCATCCACCAATGCGCCACGTGACAAATCGTTCACCGGCTTGCGCATACCCTGCAGCATCGGCCCGATGGAAATCAGATCGGCCGAACGCTGAACCGCTTTGTAAGTGGTGTTACCGGTATTCAGATCCGGGAAGATAAACACGGTCGCACGACCTGCAACGGCAGAGTTTGGTGCTTTCGACTTCGCGACATCTTCCATAATCGCGGCGTCATACTGCAACGGACCATCGATCACCAGATCAGGACGTTTCTCCTGAGCAATACGCGTCGCTTCGCGTACCTTCTCAACGTCGCTACCCGCACCGGAGTTACCGGTTGAATAGGAAATCATCGCCACGCGTGGATCGATACCAAAGGCTTTGGCGGAATCCGCAGACTGAATCGCGATCTCTGCCAGCTGTTCTGGATTCGGATCCGGGTTAATCGCACAGTCGCCATACACCAGCACCTGCTCAGGCAGCAGCATAAAGAACACTGAAGACACCAGCGAACTGTTTGGCGCGGTTTTGATCAACTGCAACGGCGGACGAATGGTATTCGCGGTGGTGTGCACTGCACCCGACACCAAACCGTCTACTTCGCCACGCTCCAGCATCATGGTGCCGAGCATCACGTTATCTTCCAGCTGCTCCTGCGCGACCACTTCGGTCATGCCTTTGCTCTTACGCAACTCAACCAAACGCGGCACATAATTCTCGCGCACCACTTCTGGATCGACAATCTCAATGCCCTGGCCCAGCACCACACCCTGAGCGGCAGCCACACGCTGGATCTCGTCCGGATTACCCAACAGCACACAAGATGCAATGCCACGCTCGGCGCAAATCGCAGCGGCTTTCACCGTACGCGGCTCGTCGCCTTCTGGCAGCACAATGCGTTTGCCGGCTTTACGTGCCAGCTCGGTCAGTTGATAGCGGAAGGCTGGTGGAGACAGACGACGGCTACGCTCGGACGTGGCGGTGAGTGATTCCACCCAATCGGCATCGATAAAGCTGGCCACATACTCCTGCACCTTCTCAATGCGCTGGGTATCATCTGCAGGGACTTCCAGATTAAAGCTCTGCAGGCTCAGTGAGGTCTGCCAGGTATTGGTTTTCACCATAAACACCGGCAGGCCGGTCTGGAAGGCACGTTCACACAGACGCGCAATCGGTGCTTCAATCTGATAACCACCGGTCAGCAACACGGCACCGATCTCAATACCGTTCATGGCGGCGAGACAGGCTGCAACCAACACGTCTGGACGATCGGCTGACGTCACCAGCAGTGAACCCGGACGGAAGTGCTCCAGCATATGCGGAATACTACGTGCGCAGAAAGTCACCGATTTCACGCGGCGGGTCTGGATCTCACCTTCGTTAATGATCTCTGCATTCAGATGGCGGCACATATCGATGGCACGCGTCGCGATCAGATCGAAACTCCAGGGCACACAGCCGAGAATCGGCAATGGACTGTTAGCAAACAGCTGCTTAGGATCGATATTGGCAATATTTGCTTTCGTCGAATCATCGAAAATTTCAGACAGGTCAGGGCGCGTACGACCCTGCTCATCCACTGGCGCATTCAGCTTATTAATGATCACGCCGGTGATGTTTTTGTTCTTACTGCCGCCAAAGCTGCTTTGCGTTAATTCAATGCGCTCTTTCAACTGCGCAGGCGAATCATTGCCCAGCGCCGTCACGAACACGATTTCTGCATTCAGGGTTTTAGCGATTTCATAGTTCAGTGAAGAGGCAAACTGATGCTTACGGGTTGGCACCAGCCCTTCCACCAACACCACTTCCGCGTCTTGCGCGTTAGCGTGGTAGTTAGCAATGATCTCTTCCATCAACACGTCTTGCTGGTTCGAACCCAACAGTGACTCAACGCGTGACATCTGCAGCGGTTCAGCGGCAGGGATCGCGGAGTTCTTACGAATGATGGTGGTGGTCTGATCTGGCGCATCGCCGCCCGCACGTGGCTGGGCAATCGGCTTGAACACGCTCAGGCGAACGCCTTTGCGCTCCATGGCACGAATCACGCCGAGGCTGACGCTGGTCAGGCCGACGCTGGTGCCGGTAGGGATGAGCATGATTGTACGTGACACTATAAAAACCTCTCAGGTGTTGCAGACTAGCCAAAACAACTCCGTCAGCCTGAGCTGACGGAGAGAAGTGTATTTAGGCGGTCAGACGCGCGGCGTCCTGGGCGATGACCAACTCTTCGTTGGTTGGGATCACCACGGCCGGGCGGGTGCCCTCTTTGTTGATAAAACCAGACTTACCAAAGCGGGCAGCAAGGTTACGCTCGTGATCCACTTCGAAGCCCAGCAATGCGAGTTTTGCCAATGATAGCTCACGCACCATCGCCGCGTTCTCACCGATACCACCGGTGAACACCACGGCATCCAGACGACCTTCCATCAACGCGGTATAGCTGCCGATGTATTTCGCCAGACGGTGGCAGAACACGTCCATCGCACGCTTGGCATCTTCTTTGGTGGCGTAGTTGTCTTCAACATAGCGGCAGTCACTGGTGACTTCGGTCAGACCCAGCAGACCAGACTCTTTGGTCAGCAGCTTGTTGATCGCATCCACGCTCATACCCAGCGTGTCATGCAGGAAGAACACGATCGCCGGGTCGATATCACCACTGCGGGTGCCCATGACCAGACCTTCCAGCGGCGTCAGACCCATGGAAGTATCGACGCACTGACCGTTGCGGATAGCAGAAACTGAACCGCCGTTGCCGAGGTGGCAAGTGATGATGTTCAGTTCGTTGACTGGCTTGTTCAGCATTTTGGCGGCTTCCTGCGTCACATAGTAGTGGCTGGTGCCGTGTGCGCCATAGCGACGAACGCCGTGCTCTTTGTACAGTTTGTACGGCAGAGCATAAAGATAAGACTCTTCCGGCATAGTCTGATGGAATGCCGTATCAAAAACCGCCACATTTTTATCTGACAGGTGCGGGAAATTCTTCAACGCTTCGTCGATGCCGATAAGATGTGCCGGATTGTGCAGCGGGGCAAAAGAGGATGCATCTTTAATACCCTGAATCACTGATTCATCGATGATGACCGATTTAGTCAGCTGCTCGCCGCCGTGAACGATACGATGGCCGATTGCAGCGATTTGTGCCGAAAGCTCTGGTTTTTGTGCCAGAATAGTTTTAACAATGAAGTTCAGCGCTTCACTGTGCGCTGCACCTGCGCCGAGAGGCGCTTCTTGTTTGCTGCCTTCCAGTTTCCATTTGATACGCGCTTCAGGTAAATGGAAACACTCCGCCAGACCTGACAGATATTCGTCACCGGTGGCTGGATTGAGGATGGCAAACTTAAGTGAAGAGCTGCCGCAGTTCAGAACCAGTACTAACTTCGTTGACATGGAAGTACCTATTGATTAAAGAGTGGCTAAAAATAACGCAATCAGACTAACAGCGTAGCCCATGAATGCTGGTAGATTAATGATTAACATCATGCGGTAGTCAAAAAGAGACCGACATGCAAAAAAATTTCGGTAATTTTACGCAGATTTTTGAAATCTGCTTAGCGAAACATGGCTCTAAACCGCTCTTTTATTGAGCTGTAGCTTCCGGTAATGTTGCTAAAACGGCGTCAGAATACCCACTGTCACCCGCAAAGACAAAATCTTTTGAAGGATGTCACGTAAAGTTGTGTAGTTATCATTTTATTTTAATCGTTGCAGAATTAGTTGAGGTCTATCATGGCGAATGACACAAGCAATCCCGGCTGGTTTGGTTTATTCCAGAACGGTCAGCGTTACATGAAGACCTGGCCAGCCGACAAACGACTGGCACCGATGTTCCCTGAAAACCGCGTGGTGACGGCAACGCGTTTTGCCATCCGCTTTATGCCCCCGCTGGCGATATTCACCCTGACGTGGCAAATCGCCATGGGCGGACAGTTGGGACCGGCGATTGCCACCGCACTGTTTGCCTGCAGTCTGCCGATGCAGGGATTGTGGTGGCTGGGTAAACGCTCCATCACGCCACTGCCGCCGACTTTACTGCACTGGTTCCACGAAGTGCGCGCAAAACTGGAAGAAGCGGGACAAGCGATTGCCCCCGTTGATGGTAAACCGACTTACCAGGCGCTGGCCGATGTGCTGAAGCGCGCCTTCAAACAACTCGACCGTACCTTCCTCGACGATCTTTGACCGATCATCCCCTTTTACTGCCAGAGAATGTGTGCAGTAACCGGGTTTAAATCAAAGAAAAGTGATGCGGGCAAACACGCATCGCTTTCCTTGTGTAATCATTTATCCATTGTTTAAATCTTAAGCGGCCGTGATGGCCCGGGAGCGAACCGTGGAAATGACCCATGCACAACGACTGATCCTCTCCAATCAATATAAAATGATGGCGATGCTTGAGCCGGAAAATGCGGAGCGCTATCGCCGCTACCAGACCATCATCGAACGGGGCTACGGCCTGCAACTGCGCGAACTCGACAAAGAGTTTGGCGAGCTCACG
Organism: Pantoea sp. C8B4; assembly: GCF_051336905.1. Taxonomy (NCBI): domain Bacteria; kingdom Pseudomonadati; phylum Pseudomonadota; class Gammaproteobacteria; order Enterobacterales; family Erwiniaceae; genus Pantoea; species Pantoea sp. C8B4. Next base: position 249,095 of record NZ_JBGMNK010000004.1, on the reverse strand, counting down.
GAAGCCACCTGCCGCCAACTCATCGATATTATGGAAATGCACCATGCGCTGCATGTCTCCTGGTCGAACCTGAAAGAAGCCAGTACTATCGAAGAGCGCCGTCTGGCATTTCTCGGTTTTGACGCGGCCACCGAAGCACGCTATCTCGGCTATGTGCGCTTCATGGTGAACGTTGAAGGGCGCTATACCCAGTTTGATTCCGGTACGCATGGCTTTAATGCCCAGACGCCGATGTGGGAAAAATACCAACGCATGCTGGCGGTGTGGCACACTTGTCCGCGTCAGTATCATCTTAGCGCGAACGAAATCGCGCAGATTCTCAATGCCTGAATAAGGAGCGACGCGTGAAGTACAGGGGTTTTCTGTTTGATTTGGACGGTACGTTGGTGGATTCATTGCCTGCGGTGATCCGCGCATGGTCATTGTGGGGCGAGCGCCAGGGTATTGCGGCGGAAGAAGTCCTGAACTTCATACACGGTAAGCCAGCTATCAATTCATTGCGCCATTTTATGGCAGGCCAGTCTGAAGAGGCGATTCAGGCGGAGTTTCTGTGGCTTGAACGTTTAGAAGCAGAAGACACGCAGGGCGTGCAAGCGATTCCGGGGGCGAAGGCATTGCTCGCCACGCTTAACGAACTGCAGATTCCCTGGGCGATTGTGACCTCAGGATCGATCCCGGTGGCTCACGCGCGTCACAAAGCGGCAGGTTTACCCATGCCGGAAGTGTTCATTACCGCAGAAAACATCAAATTGGGTAAACCGAACCCGGAGCCGTATCTGCTGGGTGCTGAACGCCTGGGGCTGCCTGCAGCGGAATGCGTTGTGGTTGAAGATGCTCCCGCCGGCATTATTGCCGGGCTGGAAGCGCGCAGTGCAGTGGTTGCCGTCAATGCACCCACGGATGCCCCGCGCCTGAATGAAGTGACCTGGCAGGTGAAAACACTGGAACCGCTGGTGGTTTCACGTGCAGAAAACGGCACGTTTACGCTTTCTGCCCACATCTGACAGAACGGGCCATAGCGGCCCGTTTTTTATAATGGGGTATCCTGAGAAATTTCATCCAGCGAGAGACTAAAGCTTGGAATGAATATCTCTACAAAGTAATCCATTTCTGGGGAACGACGCTGTGACAGTGTTTTCTCCAGGCGTGCCTTGGCCAGCAAAAACTCGTTATTTCCTGCTGACAGCTCTTCCAGACATTTCACGTAGGCGCACAGCGCGTCAGCCTGTTTCACCACCGCTTGTTCACTTTCGCTATGCAAATGCTCGTCAATCAACGGACGGTAGGCATCCTGCAATTCCGGCGGCAACATCTCGATCAACTTCTGCTGGGCGATCTTTTCGATCTTTTTGTACTCATGCGCAATTTGCGCGTTGTAATACTTCACCGGCGTGGGTAAATCACCGGTCAGCACTTCACTGGCATCGTGATACAGCGCCAGCATCGCAATACGCTCTGCATTGAGATTGCCGTTAAATTTTTTGTTTTTGATGATGGCTAACGCATGCGCCACCATCGCCACCTGAAGACTGTGTTCAGAGACATTTTCGGTGCGCACGTTACGCATCAATGGCCAGCGGTTAATCAGTTTAAGACGGGAGAGATGGGCGAAAAAGTGGCTACGGGTCATAGACGGTTCCTGTTCTCACGGCGGGGAAGGAGTGCCTTCCCCGAGATGAAAACAGTATATACCCTTCATACTTCGGGTTGCATGTGCGTGAGCTGAGTTCACTCACCCAAGTCGCTCACGCAGGTAAGCAACCTGGATTCATTCACTTGCTGCCTGCATGCATTGCGGGTCAGTGTGTCAGACTACTGACGATAGCCTTGCAGGAAACGACCAAATTTATTGATCGCCATTTCCAGATCATCAACACGTGGCAAGGTGACAATGCGCACGTGATCCGGCCATGGCCAGTTAAAGGCGGTACCCTGAACCAGCAGCACTTTCTCTTGTAACAGGAAATCCAGCACCATTTTTTGATCGTCAAAGATGTTGAATTTCTTTGGATCGATGCGCGGGAACATGTACAAAGCACCTTGCGGTTTCACGCAGCTGACGCCCGGAATATCGTTAATCAATTCCCAGGCACGTTGGCGCTGCTCATACAAACGACCACCAGGTGCAATAAACTCGCTGATACTTTGATAGCCGCCTAGCGCTGTTTGAATCGCATGCTGAGCAGGTACGTTGGCGCACAAACGCATCGACGCCAGCATTTCCAGCCCTTCGATATAGCCTTTAGCGTGTTTCTTCGGACCGTTTAACACCATCCAACCCTGACGGAACCCCGCAACACGGTAAGTTTTAGACAGGCCATTAAAGGTCACGGTCAGCAGATCCGGCGCCAGTGCCGCAATCGAATGATGCTGTGACTCGTCGTACAAAATCTTGTCGTAGATTTCGTCAGCGAAAATGATCAGGTTGTGCTGACGCGCAATCTCCACCACTTCCATCAGCAGTTCTTTGCTGTACACCGCACCCGTTGGGTTGTTCGGGTTGATGATGACGATGCCACGCGTGCGCGGGGTTATCTTACTGCGGATATCGTCCAAATCCGGGAACCAGCCCGCAGACTCATCACACAGATAATGCACAGCTTTACCGCTCGACAGCGACACGGCTGCCGTCCATAACGGATAATCTGGCGCAGGTACCAGCATCTCATCACCACTGTTCAGCAATGCTTGCATCGCCTGCACAATCAGTTCAGAGACACCGTTACCAATGTAGATATCTTCGACGGTAACATCGCGCATATCACGCGCCTGGTAGTGCTGCATAATCGCTTTACGCGCTGAATACAGTCCTTTTGAATCACAATAGCCTTGCGAACTCGGCAGGTTGCGAATCACATCAACCAAAATTTCATCAGGGGCTTCAAAACCAAACGGGGCAGGGTTGCCGATGTTGAGTTTGAGAACTTTATTACCTTCTTCTTCCAGACGCTTAGCTTCTTTCAGTACCGGGCCACGGATGTCATAACAGACATTTTCCAGCTTGCCGGATTTATCAATTTGAAAATTCATCGTTACCGCCTTAACGGGCAGAGTCCTTTAACCTGCCACCAAAATCAAACCTGCCCAATTTACTCCTCTCACTGTCACAAAAGAAGGGCGGCTTAAGGTTTTGGCGCGTTTGCCAATGATTCCCGCCTCGGGTGGCGCAAAACGCAGTATATGAGGGTTAATCTGGTTAATAACTCTATTGGTGTGTTTTTTTGTGATACAAAATGCTGGTGGTTTGTGCTGGCACTGTAAAGCCGCAAATCCATAGGTATTGGAGGTCATTAAGAAATTTTTTATTTACATCCTGCGAAAAAAACCATTAGCGACCTGATGAAATAGTTAAAGAAATCTTGTTGGATGTCGAAGAACTAAACAGTGCCGTTGCAGCCATCGCTGGTGCCATTGAATGTCACGCATTCTTAATCAGTTTAAGGTGGCAGCATGAAGCGCTGCGAAGTGACCTATTCTGATAACAGCAGCAGTTTAAATAGCATTTACACTGTAACTTTAACGCTGCTGCAGCAGTTTAAGAACCTGGGCGGTTAAAAAATGAGCGGCATTGTGGCAGGATGTAGCGGAAAAGGGATTTGGTCAAAAAATGCGATGATTTGATCGAAAACATTTCCCTTTAAAGCGTAAAAATGATTAAGTATAATTTATTATTTGATGCACTTTATCGCTTCGCATCAGCATAACATGATGTTATCTCTTTTTGACCCGCAGGCCGTTTTCGCGGGAAACTAGACAACTACGCAGCTTCCAGCACCTGTGCGACATACGTCTTCGGACCCGAAGTTGTTCTGTCTTATTAGACGGCGCTCCTCTGAATACAGAGTGACGTATCCGTCGGCATCCGCCTGACACGATTTTTCCATGACAGCTCCACACAGGGCTGTCATTAAGCACCATTACCTCTTATCTATTTGATAAGTAGGGTAATACACCAGGGTAGTAGTTTTAAAAAATCTTATAAGTGAAGAAAAAACATGACTAATGCAAATCGTCCGATACTGAATCTCGACCTCGATCTGCTGCGTACTTTTGTTGCTGTTGCTGACTTGAATACTTTTGCGGCGGCGGCTGCAGCAGTGTGCAGAACGCAATCCGCAGTAAGTCAGCAGATGCAACGTCTGGAACAATTGGTAGGTAAAGAGCTGTTTGCCAGACATGGACGTAATAAACTGTTGACGGAGCATGGCATCCAGTTGCTCGGCTACGCCAGAAAGATCCTTCGTTTCAACGACGAAGCGTGCACCTCTTTAATGTACAGCAACATCCAGGGCGTACTGACCATCGGCGCCTCCGATGACACTTCCGATACCATTCTGCCGTTCCTGCTTAACCGCGTAACGTCGGTCTATCCGAAGCTGGCCATTGATGTGCGCGTCAAACGCAACCCGTTCATGATGGAAATGCTGAATCAGGGTGAGGTTGATCTGGTTGTCACCACGTCCAGTCCTGGTAATTTCACCCATCAGGTCCTGCGTACCTCACCTACGCTTTGGTACTGTGCTGCGGATTACATCTTCCAGCGCGGCGAAGCCATTCCACTGGTGCTGCTGGATGAACCAAGTCCGTATCGTGACATGGCGATCGATCACCTGAATGAAGCGGGCATCCCATGGCGCATTTCGTATGTTGCATCAACGCTGGCAGCGGTGCGTGCGGCAGTGAAAGCGGGTCTGGGTGTTACAGCACGTCCGGTTGAGATGATGAGCCCAGAGCTGCGTGTGATGGGTGCAGCTGAAGGGCTGCCGGTATTGCCGGATACTCAGTACCTGTTGTGTCGTAATCCAGACAGTGATAACGAGTTGGCGCTGGCGATCTTCAATGCGATGCAGTCGACCAACGATCCTTACAATCTGACGGCAAATCCAGATGGCACCCTGCTGTTGGATGACGAAGAGTAAGGAGAACAATAGCGGGTTATTCCTTCACAGTGGAATACCGGTTAATTGTTAAAACTTATTAAAATGAGCCTTAGACTGATAAACATCAGCTAAGGCTTTTTTTATGCATTTTAATTCACGCTTTCTAACGCGATTCGCCATCAATAATTTTCCTGTCTTCCTGAAAAATGGAGATTGTTCCATTTTTGCTCAAAGTGGAACTTCTTTATCATTCCGTGCCATCTTTCCCAGGGCATTTGCCTGTACCGATCGCCGATTTTTACAGCAAAAAACACCATTATGTGTTCTGGATCAAAAAAATACCCCCTATAAGGGGGGGGAAATCCCTGTAAGACCTGTCAAAATATGATTGTTAAATGCACGATCCATGCATGTGAATACCCGCTACACTGAAATTAACCTCACAAACTGAAGCGATTTAGCTGGTATGATGGGGTTCGTTTGTTAATAATATGCTACGGGTGTTAATTAATGTTTGGATGCTTTTGTCAAAGTTGACAAAAGGTTATAGAAAGGAGTAAAAAACCCCATAAAATTGCTGCTTATTTGATAATGACAGCATAGTTTACAAGGTTTTTTATCCTTCCCTTGAATTCATGTGGTGTGTTTGCTGCAACAGTGCAGGATGCCAGCGCCACTTTTGATGAGTAAGCAAAGAGTATGTCGACAACCACAGAAGTGATCGCTCATCACTGGGCGTTTATTGTTTTTATTGTTATTGCATTTGGCCTGTGTGCCTTCATGTTGACCGGCGGTTGGTTATTAGGTGGTCGTGCACGGGCACGCCATAAAGACACCCCGTTTGAATCGGGTATCGAATCTGTCGGTGATACTCATATTCGCCTCTCCGCTAAATTCTATCTGGTTGCGATGTTCTTCGTTATTTTCGACGTCGAAGCCCTCTATTTATACGCATGGTCGACTTCAATCCGTGAAAGCGGTTGGGTTGGCTTTGTCGAAGCCGCAATTTTCATTTTGGTGCTATTGGCAGGCCTGGTTTATCTGGTGCGCATCGGTGCACTGGATTGGGCTCCTGCGCGTCGTCGCGTAGTGGTCAAATCAATCCCGGTCAGCCACAACCACACCAACCCTCATAAGCAGTAAAAGCGAGGCAATAAGATGGACTACACGCTGACACGCGTAGACCCGAACGGCGGCGGTGATAACGATCGTTATCCTCTGCAGAAACAGGAGATTGTTACCGATCCCCTGGAGCAGCACGTTCATCGCAGCGTCTACATGGGCAAGCTCGAGCACGCCCTGCATGACATGGTGAACTGGGGTCGTAAGAACTCTCTCTGGCCGTATAACTTCGGCCTTTCCTGTTGCTACGTGGAAATGACCACGTCATTCACTGCGGTGCATGACGTGGCACGTTTTGGTGCGGAAGTTATGCGTGCCTCTCCACGTCAGGCTGACTTTATGGTGATCGCCGGTACGCCCTTTACCAAAATGGCGCCGGTTATTCAGCGTTTGTATGACCAGATGCTGGAGCCGAAATGGGTGATCTCCATGGGCGCTTGTGCGAACTCGGGCGGCATGTACGACATCTACTCTGTGGTGCAAGGCGTGGATAAATTCCTGCCGGTTGACGTGTACATTCCGGGCTGCCCACCGCGTCCTGAAGCTTACATGCAGGCGCTGCTGCTGCTGCGTGAGTCGATTGGCAAAGAGCGCCGTCCACTGTCGTGGGTGGTGGGTGATCAGGGCGTTTATCGCGCCAATATGCAGCCAGAGCGTGAGAGAAAACGCGGCGAGCGTATTGCCGTCACTAACCTGAGAACGCCAGACGAAGTTTAAGCTTCCCGTACACGGATGGCACAACGGCCGCAGCAGAACATCACAATTTAATGTGCGCCGCCATCCTGACGCCTTCTTTTGAGTGCCTGATGACAGGCCGGAATGGTGAGTAACGTATGACAGATTTAACCACGCAAGATCTCGCTCAGCCTGCATGGCAAACCCGTGACCACCTGGATGATCCAGTGGTCGGCGAGCTGCGTAACCGTTTTGGGCCGGATGCCTTTACCGTTCAGGCCACCCGCACCGGTATTCCGGTCGTCTGGGTGAAACGTGAACAGTTACTGGAAATTGTCGAATTCTTGCGTAAGCTGCCAAAGCCGTACGTCATGCTGTATGACTTGCACGGCTTCGATGAGCGTTTACGTACCAACCGCGCCGGTTTACCCGCCGCGGATTTTTCCGTTTTCTATCACCTGCTTTCAATTGAACGCAACCGCGACATCATGCTCAAGGTGGCGCTGTCTGAAAACGATCTGAATGTGCCAACCATCACCAAAATCTTCGCCAATGCCAACTGGTATGAGCGCGAAACCTGGGAGATGTTTGGTATCACCTTTAATGGTCACCCGCACCTGACGCGCATCATGATGCCGCAGACCTGGGAAGGCCATCCGCTGCGTAAAGATTACCCGGCGCGTGCCACTGAGTTCGACCCATTCGAGCTGACCAAACAGAAAGAAGATCTGGAGATGGAGGCGCTGACCTTCAAGCCTGAAGACTGGGGCATGAAGCGTAGCACCACCAATGAGGACTTCATGTTCCTCAACCTGGGTCCTAACCACCCGTCCGCGCACGGTGCCTTCCGTATCATCCTGCAGTTGGATGGCGAAGAGATCGTCGACTGCGTACCTGATGTCGGTTATCACCACCGTGGTGCCGAGAAGATGGGCGAGCGTCAATCCTGGCACAGCTACATTCCGTACACTGACCGTATCGAATATCTCGGCGGCTGCGTGAACGAGATGCCTTACGTGCTGGCGGTGGAAAAATTAGCCGGGATCACCGTGCCAGATCGCGTCAATGTGATCCGCGTGATGCTGTCTGAGCTGTTCCGCATCAACAGCCACTTGCTGTACATCTCCACCTTTATCCAGGACGTTGGCGCGATGACACCGGTGTTCTTCGCCTTTACCGACCGTCAGAAAATTTATGACGTGGTTGAAGCGATTACCGGTTTCCGTATGCACCCAGCCTGGTTCCGCATCGGCGGTGTGGCTCACGATCTGCCGAAAGGGTGGGAGCGTCTGCTGCGTGAGTTCCTCGACTGGATGCCGAAGCGTCTGAAAGAGTATGACAAAGCCGCACTGCGCAATACCGTGTTGATGGGTCGTTCGCAAGGCGTTGCGGCGTACAACATGGACGAAGCGCTGGCGTGGGGCACCACCGGTGCTGGCTTACGTGCCACCGGCCTCGACTTTGACGTACGTAAATGGCGTCCGTATTCAGGCTATGAAAACTTCGATTTTGAGATCCCGGTTGGCGCAGGCATTAGTGATGCCTACACCCGCGTTCAACTGAAAATGGAAGAGATGTGGCAGTCACTGCGCATTCTGGAACAGTGCCTGAAAAACATGCCGGAAGGCCCGTTCAAAGCGGATCACCCGCTGACCACGCCGCCACCGAAAGAGCGCACGCTGCAACACATCGAAACCCTGATCACGCACTTCCTGCAAGTTTCGTGGGGCCCGGTGATGCCGGCCAACGAATCCTTCCAGATGATTGAAGCGACGAAAGGGATCAACAGCTACTACCTGACCAGCGATGGCAGCACCATGAGCTACCGCACCCGTGTGCGTACGCCAAGCTTCCCGCATCTGCAGCAGATCCCATCGGTGATCCGCGGCAGCCTGGTATCCGACTTGATCGTATACCTCGGTAGTATCGATTTTGTTATGTCAGACGTGGACCGCTAATTATGCACGATCAAAAAATTGCCATTCACACTATCGACCCTGATGAGGTCTTTGTGCTGAGCGAGACCGAGCACCACGCTATCGAGCACGAAAAACACCATTACGAAGATGCGCGCGCCGCTTCGATTGAAGCGTTGAAGATCGTGCAGAAACAGCGTGGTTGGGTACCGGACGGTGCCATCAATGCCATTGCTGACGTGCTGGGTATTCCAGCCAGTGACGTGGAAGGTGTGGCCACTTTCTATAGCCAGATTTACCGTACGCCGGTAGGCCGTCACGTTATTCGTTACTGCGACAGCGTGGTGTGCCACATCACAGGTTTCCAGGGCATTCAGGCCGCGCTTGAGCAGAACCTGAATATCAAGCCTGGCCAGACCACAGCCGATGGCCGCTTTACCCTGCTGCCAACCTGCTGCCTGGGTAACTGTGACAAAGGCCCAACCATGATGGTGGATGAAGATACCCATGTTCATCTGACCCCGGAAGGCATCGCCAATCTGCTGGAGCAGTATCAATGACCATTAAACAGATCATTCGTACTGCGGAAACTCATCCACTCACCTGGCGTCTGCGCGACGACAAGCAACCGGTGTGGATCGATGAATATCGCAGTAAAAACGGTTATGTCGGCGCTGATAAGGCACTGAAAGGCATGAGCCAGGACGAAATCGTTGCGACAGTGAAAGACTCCGGTCTGAAAGGTCGCGGTGGCGCAGGCTTTAACACCGGCCTGAAGTGGAGCCTGATGCCGAAAGACGAATCCATGAACATCCGTTACCTGCTGTGTAACGCCGATGAAATGGAGCCAGGCACCTATAAAGACCGCCTGCTGATGGAGCAAATGCCGCACCAGTTGGTGGAAGGTATGCTGATCAGTGCGTTCGCCTTGAAAGCCTACCGTGGCTACATCTTCTTGCGTGGCGAGTATATCGAAGCGGCCGTGCATCTGCGCCGTGCGATTGCCGAAGCCACCGAAGCGGGCTACCTCGGTAAAAACATTCTCGGTACCGGTTTCGATTTTGAACTGATCGTGCACACCGGCGCGGGACGTTACATCTGTGGTGAAGAGACCGCGCTGATCAACTCACTGGAAGGTCGCCGCGCGAACCCGCGTTCTAAGCCACCGTTCCCGGCGAGTGCGGGCGTGTGGGGCAAGCCAACCTGCGTCAACAACGTGGAAACCTTGTCCAACGTCCCAGCCATCTTCCTCAACGGCGTTGACTGGTACAAGAACATCTCTACCAGCGAAGACACCGGCACCAAAATGATGGGCTTCTCTGGCCGCGTGAAAAATCCAGGCGTGTGGGAACTGCCGTTTGGCACGACCGCGCGTGAAATTCTGGAAGATTATGCCGGTGGCATGCGTGATGGCCTGAAGTTTAAAGCCTGGCAGCCAGGCGGTGCAGGTACGGATTTCCTGACCGATCAACATCTCGACCTGCCAATGGAATTTGCCAGCATCGGTAAAGCCGGTAGCCGTTTAGGTACTGCGCTGGCGATGGCGGTCGATCATGAGATTGGTATGGTGTCGCTGGTGCGTAACCTCGAAGAGTTCTTTGCGCGTGAATCCTGTGGCTGGTGTACGCCGTGCCGTGATGGCTTGCCATGGAGCGTGAAGATCCTGCGTGCGTTGGAGCAGAAAAAAGGCCAGCCGGGTGACATCGAAACCCTGCTGCAACTTTGCCGCCAACTCGGCCCAGGTAAAACCTTCTGTGCCCACGCACCGGGTGCCGTTGAGCCATTGCAGAGCGCGATTAAATATTTCCGTGAAGAGTTTGAAGCCGGCATTGCGCCGCAGGTGTTTGGCAATACCCGATCGATCGGTGGTATTCAGCCCAACCTGCTGAAAGCGCGCTGGTAATCAGCCGCCGTACACGGAATTCACCCTGCGCCGACACGGCGCGGGGGACAGAATTAGATGTTTAACGCTCGTCTTAGGGCGAGCCTTACGGAAGCATGTTCACTATGGCTACAATCCATGTAGACGGTAAAGAATATGATGTGAACGGAGCCGACAACCTGTTGCAGGCGTGTCTCTCTCTGGGCCTTGATATTCCTTATTTTTGCTGGCATCCGGCGCTGGGAAGCGTGGGAGCCTGCCGCCAGTGCGCGGTGAAGCAATTCCAGAATGCCGAAGATACCCGTGGTCGTCTTGTTATGTCATGCATGACACCGGCGTCGGACGGCACCTTTATCTCCATCGACGATGGCGAAGCGAAAGAGTTTCGTGAAAGCGTGGTGGAATGGCTGATGACCAACCACCCGCACGACTGTCCAGTGTGCGAAGAGGGCGGTAACTGCCATCTGCAAGATATGACGGTCATGACGGGCCACAGCTTCCGTCGTTACCGCTTCACCAAACGTACGCACCAGAATCAGGACCTCGGCCCGTTCATCTCCCATGAAATGAACCGCTGTATTGCCTGCTATCGCTGCGTGCGTTACTACAAAGATTACGCAGACGGCAAAGATCTTGGCGTTTACGGTGCCCATGACAACGTTTACTTCGGTCGCCCGGAAGATGGCACGCTGGAGAGCGAGTTCTCCGGTAACCTGGTCGAAATCTGCCCGACCGGCGTATTTACCGATAAAACGCACTCCGAACGCTACAACCGTAAATGGGATATGCAGTTCGCACCGAGCATCTGCCAGCAGTGCAGCGTGGGTTGTAACACCAGCCCAGGCGAACGTTATGGTGAATTGCGTCGTATTGAAAACCGCTACAACGGCACCGTAAACCACTATTTCCTGTGTGACCGTGGTCGCTTTGGTTACGGCTATGTAAACCGCAAAGATCGTCCACGTCATCCAGTACAGAAACGCGGTAACGATTGGGTCAGCCTCAACGCTGAACAAGCGGTGAATGCGGCGGCTGACGTACTGCGTCAGGCGAAGCGTGTGATCGGCATTGGATCACCGCGTGCCAGCATTGAAAGCAACTTTGCGCTGCGTGAACTCGTCGGCGCAGAAAACTTCTCCACCGGTATGCCTGCCGCTGAGCAAGCACGCGTGGAGTTGATGCTGAAAGTACTGCAGGAAGGCGGTATCTATACGCCATCACTGCGTGAAATCGAAAGCTACGATGCGGTGCTGGTGCTGGGTGAAGATCTGACGCAGGTTGGTGCGCGTGTCGCACTCTCTGTACGTCAGGCGGTGAAAGGCAAAGCGCGTGAAATGGCAGCAGCCCAGAAAGTGGCTGACTGGCAGATCGCGGCGATCCTGAACATCGGTCAGCACGCCAAACATCCGCTGTTTGTCACCAACGTTGATGAAACCCGTCTTGATGATATCGCGGCGTGGAGTTATCGCGCACCGGTGGAAGATCAGGCTCGTCTCGGTTTCGCCATTGCCAATGCGCTCGATGAAACAGCTCCAGCTGTCAGTGGCTTTGATAGCAAGCTGAACGGCAAGCTGGATGTGGTGGTACAGGCGTTAGCCGGTGCCAAAAAGCCACTGATAATTTCTGGTACCCACTCTGGCAGCACCGCGATGATTGAAGCGGCCGCCAACGTGGCGAAAGCACTGAAAGGTCGCGGTGCCGATGTCGGTATCACCTTCCTTGCGGGTGCCGCCAACAGCTTTGGTCTCGGCCTGATGGGTGGACAATCGCTGGATAGCGCGCTGGAACAGCTGGATAAAGGCGAAGCGGAAGCGCTGGTGGTGTTGGAGAACGATCTTTACCGCCACGCACCGAAAGCCATCGTGGATGCGGCTTTGCACAACACCGCACACGTGATTGTGGTTGATCATCAGCGCACGGCGACACTGGAAAAAGCCGGTCTGGTGCTCTCGACCGCGAGTTTCGCAGAGAGTGATGGCACCTCGATCAACCAGGAAGGCCGCGCACAGCGTTTCTTCCAGGTTTACGATCCGTCTTACTACGACAACAACATTGTGATGCTGGAGAGCTGGCGCTGGCTGCACTCGCTGCACAGCACTGTTGAAAGCCGTCAGATTGACTGGACGCTGCTTGATCACGTGATCGATGCCACCGTTGCAGCATTGCCGCAGCTGAAAGGTATTAAAGACGCGGCGCCGGACGCAAGCTTCCGTATTCGCGGTCAGAAACTGGCGCGTTCACCGCACCGTAACAGTGGCCGTACCGCGATGCGAGCCAATATTAGCGTGCACGAACCGCGTCAGCCGCAAGACAAAGACACCATGTTTGCTTTCTCAATGGAAGGTAACAACCAGCCGAATGCACCACGTTCGCAGATTCCATTCGCCTGGGCTCCAGGCTGGAACTCCCCGCAAGCATGGAACAAGTTCCAGGCTGAAGTCGGTGGGAAACTACGTCATGGCGATCCGGGTGTGCGTCTGTTTGAAGCGAGCGAAGGATCACTGCCGTGGTTCACCGCCGTGCCAGAAAGCTTTGTTGAAGGCAGCCAATATCGCGTTGCACCTTACTATCAGCTGTTTGGTAGTGAAGAGATGACTCAGCGTTCACCGACCTTCCAGAAGCGTATGTCGCCAGCCACGCTGGTGATTAACCCGGCTGATGCGGAGAAACTGGGCGTCAACAACGGCTCTGCGGTTGAACTGGTTTGTGCCGGTGAAACGCTGCGTCTGCCAGTACGCTTCTCCACTTCCCTGCAAGCAGGGCAGGTGGGTCTGCCGCTGGGTATGCCAGGTGTGCCGCCGTTCCTCTCAGGTGCGCAAGTTGACAAACTGCAGGAGGCTGCACAATGAGCTGGCTGACACCGGACGCTATCGACATCCTCATCCAGATCCTGAAAACCATTGTGATCCTGCTGGTGGTGGTGGGTTGTGGTGCCTTTATGAGTTTCGCCGAGCGTCGTCTGCTCGGCTTATGGCAGAACCGTTATGGACCGAACCGTGTTGGTTGGGGCGGCTCGCTGCAGCTCGCCGCTGACATGATCAAAATGTTCTTCAAAGAGGACTGGGTTCCGCCGTTTACCGATCGCTTCATCTTTACTCTGGCACCGGTTATTGCCTTTGTCTCGCTGCTGCTGGCGTTTGCTATCGTGCCGGTTTCGCCGACCTGGATGGTCACCGACCTGAATATCGGTCTGCTGTTCTTCCTGATGATGGCGGGCCTGGCAGTCTACGCTGTGCTGTTCGCCGGTTGGTCGAGTAATAACAAATACTCGCTGCTGGGTGCGATGCGTGCGTCGGCGCAGACGCTGAGCTACGAAGTGTTCCTTGGCCTGTCGCTGATGGGTGTGGTGGCGCAAGCCGGTTCATTCAACATGAACGCCATCGTCGAGAGCCAGACGCACTTGTGGAACATCATTCCGCAGTTCTTCGGCTTCGTAACCTTCTGTATCGCGGGCGTCGCGGTGTGTCACCGTCATCCGTTTGACCAACCAGAAGCGGAACAGGAACTGGCCGATGGTTACCACATCGAATACGCCGGTATGAAGTTCGGTTTGTTCTTCGTCGGTGAATACGTGGCGATCACCACCGTTTCAGCGCTGATTGTGACGCTGTTCTTCGGTGGCTGGCACGGTCCATTCCTGCCGCCATTCATCTGGTTCGCGCTGAAAACGGCGTTCTTTATGGTGATGTTTATCCTGATTCGTGCTGCGCTGCCGCGTCCACGTTATGACCAGGTGCTGTCGTTCGGCTGGAAAGTGTGTCTGCCGTTGACGTTATTGAACCTGCTGGCGACCGCCGCAGTGATTCTGTACAGCGCGCAGTAAGGGGTTTTGAGATGACTTTAAAAGATATTGTCGTTGGCTTCGGCACGACAGTGCGCAGTATTTGGATGATAGGCATGCACGCCTTCGCCAAGCGCGAAACCCAGATGTATCCAGAAGAGCCGGTGTATCTGCCGCCGCGCTACCGTGGTCGTATCGTGCTGACGCGCGATCCCGACGGCGAAGAGCGTTGCGTTGCCTGTAACCTTTGTGCGGTAGCCTGCCCAGTGGGTTGTATCTCACTGCAGAAAGCGGAAACGGTTGATGGTCGTTGGTATCCGGAGTTCTTCCGCATCAACTTCTCGCGCTGCATCTTCTGCGGTCTGTGCGAAGAAGCCTGCCCGACCACGGCGATTCAGCTGACCCCCGATTTCGAGTTGGGTGAGTTCAAGCGTCAGGATCTGGTGTATGAGAAGCAGGACCTGCTGATTTCCGGTCCGGGTAAATATCCGGAGTACAACTTCTATCGCATGGCGGGTATGGCGATCGACGGGAAAGAGAAGGGCGAAGCGGAAAACGAAGCCAAGCCAATCGACGTCAAAAGCTTGTTACCTTAAGGAGCCAGGTATGGAATTTGCGTTTTATCTTTGCGGACTGGTGGCGGTGCTGACGACATTGCGCGTCATCACGCACACCAATCCGGTACATGCGCTGCTGTACCTGATTGTGTCGCTGCTTTCGATTGCGGGTGTGTTCTTCTCGATGGGCGCCTACTTTGCCGGTGCGCTGGAGATCATCGTTTACGCCGGTGCCATTATGGTGCTGTTCGTGTTCGTGGTGATGATGCTGAACCTGGGCAAAACCCAGCAGGACCAGGAGCGCGAGTGGCTGAAGCCTTCGCTGTGGATTGGGCCGGGCATCGTCTCCCTGTTGCTGCTGGTGGTGATGATTTACGCCATTAGCACCGCGCACGATCAGGGTATCGATGGCACCGTCATCGATGCGAAAGCGGTCGGTATCAGTCTGTTTGGTCCTTACGTACTGGCGGTTGAGCTGGCGTCAATGCTGCTGCTGGCCGGTCTGGTGGTGGCCTTCCATATCGGACGTGAAGAGCGTCAGGGCGAAGTGCTGAGCAATCGCCATGCTGATGCACATGCGAATAAGGAGGATCACGCATGATCCCGTTACAACACGGCCTGATGTTGGCTGCTGTGCTGTTTGTTCTCGGCCTGACCTCGCTGGTACTGCGCCGCAATTTGCTGTTCATGCTGATTGGTCTGGAGATCATGATCAACGCCGCGGCACTGGCGCTGGTGGTAGCAGGTAGCTACTGGGGACAAGCTGACGGCCAGGTGATGTACATTCTGGCGATCAGCCTCGCGGCGGCGGAAGCCAGCATTGGCCTGGCCCTGCTGCTCCAGCTCTATCGTCGTCGTCAGACGCTGAACATTGACACAGTGAGCGAGATGCGCGGATGAATCTTCTCTATTTAACCGTATTATTTCCGCTGATTGGCTTCCTGCTATTGGCGTTTTCCCGTGGTCGCTGGTCGGAGAATCTGTCGGCAGCGGTGGGAATGGGATCGGTCGGTCTGGCGGCATTGACCACCGTTTTCGTTGGTATGGATTTCTTCAGCAACGGTCAACAGCCTTTTACTCAGGCGCTGTGGACCTGGATTCAGGTCGGCCACTTTGATATCAAAGTGAACCTGGTACTGGACGGCTTGTCACTGACCATGCTGTCGGTGGTCACGGGTGTCGGTTTCTTCATCCACATGTTTGCTTCATGGTACATGCGCGGTGAAGAGGGCTATTCACGCTTCTTCGCTTACACCAACCTGTTCATCGCGAGCATGGTGGTGTTGGTGCTGGCCGACAACCTGATGCTGATGTATCTCGGTTGGGAAGGCGTGGGCCTGTGCTCTTATCTGCTGATTGGCTTCTACTACAGCAACCCAGAGAACGGCAAAGCGGCGATGAAAGCCTTTATCATCACCCGTGTCGGTGACGTGTTCCTGGCATTCGCGCTGTTCATTCTCTACAACGAGCTGGGTACGCTGAACTTCCGCGAGCTGGTGGAGCTGGCGCCTGCGCACTTCGCCGCTGACAACCACATGCTGCAGTGGGCAACCCTGATGCTGTTGGGTGGTGCGGTCGGTAAATCTGCACAGCTGCCACTGCAAACGTGGCTGGCCGATGCGATGGCGGGTCCAACACCGGTTTCAGCACTGATTCACGCCGCCACCATGGTGACTGCGGGTGTCTACCTGATTGCGCGTTCACACGGCCTGTTCCTGTTAACACCGGAAGTGCTGCATCTGGTGGGCATTGTGGGTGCGATCACCTTGGTGTTGGCGGGCTTTGCTGCCTTGGTGCAAACCGACATCAAGCGCGTGCTGGCTTACTCTACCATGAGTCAAATCGGCTACATGTTCCTCGCGCTGGGCGTACAGGCATGGGACGCGGCCATTTTCCACTTGATGACGCACGCCTTCTTCAAAGCACTGCTGTTCCTTTCTTCTGGTTCGGTCATTCTGGCCTGCCACCACGAGCAGAACATCTTCAAAATGGGCGGCCTGCGTAAGAGCATCCCATTGGTGTACACCTGCTTCCTGGTCGGCGGCGCAGCGCTGGCGGCACTGCCGCTGATTACCGCAGGTTTCTACAGTAAAGATGAAATCCTGTTTGGTGCGCTGGCGAATGGTCACATCAATCTGATGGTGGCGGGTCTGGTCGGTGCATTCCTGACCTCAATCTACACCTTCCGCATGATCTTCATCGTGTTCCACGGCGAAGAGAAAATTCATGCACATGCGGGCAAAGGCATTACTCACCATCTGCCACTGATTGTTCTGTTAGTGCTCTCCACCTTCGTTGGCGCCATGATTACGCCACCGCTGGCGGGCGTGCTGCCGCAGAATGAATTCGGTGAGGGCGGAAAAGTGGCGCTGGAAATCACCTCAGGCGTGGTCGCGATTGTCGGCATCCTGATTGCTGCTGCCCTATGGCTCGGCAAACGCCAGCTGGTCACCAGCGTTGCTAACAGCGCGCCGGGCCGTTTCTTCGGCACCTGGTGGTTTGCGGCATGGGGCTTCGACTGGCTGTATGACAAGGTGTTTGTGAAACCTTATCTCGGCATTGCCTGGTTGCTGAAGCGCGATCCGCTGAACTCACTGATGAACCTGCCTGCGCTGCTGTCGCGTGTCGGTAATAAAGGCCTGGTGGTGAGCGAGAACGGTTACGTGCGCTGGTATGTGGCTTCCATGAGTGTCGGTGCCGTGGTGGTACTGGCGCTGATGCTGGTGATTTAAAGATTGATGAGCGGGGGCGAGAGGATCAAGGGTTCTTTCTCCCCAGAAGCGAATGTGAAAAATTGCCTGAATGACGAAGCGTTATTGATATAGCCCGTTTCGTTGCCGTTAGTGTGCAGCAACCAAAGCGTATTTTGTACGTGAGGGTGGCGAGCGCTGACGGTGATGGAAGTGGCAAGCAAGATAGCTCGAAATCAGGTTGAAAAAAGGGAAGTATGCCGTGCTATTACCTTGGCTAATAATCATACCTTTTGTTGGGGGTCTGCTTTGCTGGTTAGCAGAGCGCCTCGGCGCAAAAGTGCCGCGTTGGATCGCCATGATCACCATGGGGCTGACGCTGGCACTCGGTCTGCAGTTGTGGCTGCAGGGAGGCTATTCACTCACCCAGGCTGCTGGAATGCCGCAGTGGCAGTCGACTTTCTCGGTGCCATGGATTCCACGCTTCGGTATTAACTTCCATCTGGCTATTGACGGTTTGTCACTGCTGATGGTGGTGCTGACTGGCCTGCTCGGTTTGATGGCGGTGCTCTGTTCCTGGAATGAAATCGAGAAGTATCAGGGCTTTTTCCACCTCAACCTGATGTGGATCCTCGGTGGTGTGATTGGCGTGTTCCTCTCCATCGACATGTTCCTGTTCTTCTTCTTCTGGGAAATGATGCTGGTGCCGATGTACTTCCTCATCGCGCTCTGGGGTCACAAAGCCTCTGACGGTAAAACGCGTATCAGTGCCGCAACCAAATTCTTCATCTATACCCAGGCTTCGGGTCTGGTGATGTTGATTGCGATTCTGGCGCTGGTGTTTGTGCACTACAACGCCACCGGCGTCTGGACCTTCAGCTACGAAGAACTGCTGAAAACGCCAATGTCGCACACCGTTGAATATCTGCTGATGCTCGGCTTCTTTATCGCCTTCGCCGTAAAAATGCCGGTGGTGCCTCTGCACGGCTGGTTGCCGGATGCGCACAGTCAGGCTCCGACCGCCGGTTCGGTAGACCTCGCAGGTATCTTGCTGAAAACGGCGGCGTACGGTCTGCTGCGTTTCAGCCTGCCACTGTTCCCGAATGCTTCCGCAGAGTTTGCGCCGATTGCTATGTGGCTCGGTGTACTGGGTATCTTCTACGGTGCCTGGATGGCGTTCTCGCAGACGGATATCAAACGTCTGATTGCTTACACCTCCGTTTCGCACATGGGCTTCGTGCTGATTGCTATCTACACCGGCAGCCAGCTGGCGTTCCAGGGCGCGGTGATTCAGATGATTGCTCACGGCCTGTCCGCCGCAGCACTGTTCATCTTGTGTGGTCAGCTGTATGAGCGTCTGCATACCCGTGACCTGCGTCAGATGGGCGGTTTGTGGTCACGCATTAAATGGATTCCAGGCCTGTCGCTGTTCTTCGCGGTGGCCAACCTCGGTATGCCAGGCACCGGTAACTTTGTCGGCGAATTTATGATTCTGACCGGCAGTTTCCAGGTGGTGCCGGTGATTATCGTGATTGCCACCTTTGGCCTGGTGTTTGCCTCGGTGTATTCGCTGGTGATGATGCAGCGCGCTTACTACGGCGAAGCGAAATCGAAAGATCCGCTGCCGGGCATGTCACCGCGTGAATTCATGACGATCGGCGTGCTGGTGGTGCTGCTGGTTCTGCTGGGTGTTTATCCACAGCCGATCCTTGATACCTCTCACGCTGCGATGAGCAATATTCAGCAGTGGTTTACCGCTTCAATTTCAACTACAAGGCCGTAATTCGCCATGACAATAACTCCTCAACATCTGATTGCGTTACTGCCGCTGTTGATCGTCGGATTGACGGTGGTGGTGGTGATGCTGTCCATTGCGTGGCGACGCAACCACTTTGTCAATGCCACGCTGACGGTCATTGGCCTGAACGTGGCGCTGTTTTCACTGTGGTTTGTCGGTCATGTCGGCGCCATGGATGTCACGCCGCTGCTGCGCGTTGACGGCTACTCGATGTTCTACACCGCGCTGGTGCTGCTGGCCAGCCTCGCGACCTGCACCTTTGCTTATCCGTGGCTGGCCGGTTTCCCGGACAACAAAGATGAGTTCTATCTGCTGGTGCTGATCGCGGCGCTCGGTGGCATCGTGCTGGCGAGTGCCAACCATCTGGCGGCACTGTTCATCGGTATTGAACTGCTGTCACTGCCGCTGTTTGGTCTTATCGGCTACGCCTTCCGCCAGAAACGTTCGCTGGAAGCGGCGCTGAAATACATGATCTTGTCAGCGGCGGCCTCATCGTTCCTGATTTTCGGTATTGCGCTGATTTATGCCGATTCAGGCAGCCTGAGCTTCGTACAGTTAGGTAAGAGCCTGAATGACAGCATGATCCAGCAACCATTGCTGCTGGTCGGTTTGGGCATGATGATTATCGGCCTCGGCTTTAAGCTGTCACTGGTTCCGTTCCACCTGTGGACGCCAGACGTTTATCAGGGTGCGCCTGCGCCGGTTTCAACCTTCCTGGCCACCGCCAGCAAAATCGCCATCTTTGGTGTGGTGATGCGCTTGTTCCTGTACGCGCCAGTGACGGACAGCGAAGCCGTGCGCACCGTGCTCGGTGTCATCGCCTTTGTGTCGATTCTGTTCGGTAACCTGATGGCGATTTCGCAGAGCAACATCAAACGTCTGCTCGGTTACTCATCGATCGCGCACCTGGGCTATCTGCTGGTGTCGCTGATTGCGGTGAAAACCCATCAGCTGTCGCTGGAAACGGCGGGTGTGTACCTGGCGGGTTACCTGTTCAGCAGCCTCGGCGCGTTCGGTGTGGTCAGCCTGATGTCCAGCCCATACCGTGGCCCGGATGCTGATACGCTCTACTCTTACCGTGGTCTGTTCTGGCACCGCCCGATTCTGTCAGCGGTCATGACCGTGATGATGCTGTCTCTGGCCGGTATCCCGATGACGCTGGGCTTCATTGGTAAGTTCTACGTTATTGCTTCCGGTGTGAACGCGCATCTGTGGTGGCTGACCGCGGCAGTGGTTGCCGGTAGTGCGATCGGTCTTTACTACTATCTGCGTGTGACGGTGAGCCTGTATCTCAGTCCACCAGAAATGCACACGCGCGATCGTGATACGCCAGCCAACTGGGCCTTTACCGCCGGTGGTGTGGTGGTGCTGATCTCGGCGATTCTGGTACTGCTGTTGGGTGTCTATCCGCAGCCACTGATTTCGCTGGTACAGATGGCACAGCCGCTGATGTAAATGCGCTTTGACCTCAGGAATCAGGCCCAAGGGCCTGATTTTTTTTGCCTGTAATCTGAGAATGCGATCACGACAAGGCAATGCGGTAACCCTGTACGGCAGCTTAATACCCGCGCGCTGTGATACTCTCAGGGGATCACTTTTTTCGCTCAGACAAGGAAGCATCATGGAAATGCAATGGCTTGATTGCCACCACAGTGAACTGAGTGCACAGCAGTTGTATACCGTGCTGGCACTGCGCAATCACGTATTCATTGTGGAGCAAAACTGCCCCTATCAAGACCTAGATGGTCAGGATTTGCGAGCAGAGAATCGCCACATCATGGGCTTCCTTGACGGCAAATTATTGGCCTACGCTCGCGTGCTTACGCCCTCACTGGACAGCGCCCCGGTGATGATTGGTCGCGTGATCGTGTCCGAAGAAGCGCGTGGCCTGAAGTTGGGCTATCGACTGATGGAGAAAGCGCTGGAGAGCTGCGATACCCATTGGCCGCAACGCACTATTTATTTATCGGCGCAGGCCCATCTGGAAGGGTTTTACGGTCGTCTTGGCTTCAAAGCGGTGGGGGACGTTTACATGGAAGATAACATTCCGCACATCGGTATGCAGAAAGCGTAATGGCGAGGAATACTCCTCGCCATTTATACCCGTCATACTTCAAATTACCGGTGAGTTGGCTGCTCTGGCTCACCCGAATCACTGACTTGAGTCAGCTCATCGGGTTCTCTCGTTTGCCGCCTTCCTGAAATTCGAACTTTTTAGGGGGATATCAGCCCGGCGTCATCTGTCGGTCATCGGTGTATTTACGCTGATCCGGCGGCGGTGGGAAATACTGATACAGCCAGGTTTCACTTAAGGTCTCATCTTTGGTGCGCAGGAACAGGCGCATATCCACCGGCTTAGTAGAGTCGCTGTTCGGATACCAGTCAAACAGAATGCGGTAGCCGTTAAGCGGCTCCACATAAAGAATCTCAACCTGCTTGATGGTGCCGGCATTGACTGTAATAACCGGCTCAATGCCTTTCGGCGCAGCGGCTTTCAGGTCGCCACCGACGAAATCAATCGCAAAGCGACGGCACCACTGATCGGGGAAGTGCTCGCCCGGCGCCCAACCTTCCGGGAAACCACCGATGCCGGTACGTGTGGCATCGACGCGCGCCAGCCCGCTGCGCACTGGCGGCAGTTGGCTCCAGTAAAGTTTGTACTGGAAGTTAAATTCGCTGCCCGCTTTAACCGGTTCCGTTGGCTGCCAGAAGCACACCACGTTATCCAGGGTTTCACCGGTCGTCGGGATCTCCATCAGGTTGATGGCGCCTTTGCCCCACTTGCCAATCGGCTCAACCCACAGGCTTGGGCGCTTGTCGTACCAGCCAATGACATCCTGATAATCTTTGAAGTCGTGGTTGAGCTGCAGCAGACCAAAACCACGTGGGTTTTCATCTTCATAAGCATTGAATTGCAAGCGTTGCGGGTTGTTCAGCGGACGTGCAATCCATTCCCCTTTGCCGGTCCACATTGCCAGACGATCGGAGTCATGGATTTGTGGATGATAGGTATTACACATGCGACGCTCGTTGGTGCCGCAGCTAAACATACTGGTCATCGGCGAGATGCCGAGCTGACGAATGTCGTTACGAGCAAACAGGTGGTTTTCCACCTCCATCACCACGCGTTTCTCTTCGCAGTGGATAGTGAACTTGTACGCACCGGTCACGCTGGCGCCGTCCAGCAGCGCATAAACCACAAAGGTGGTGTCGTCGGCTTTCGGTGTTTCAAACCAGAAGGCGGTAAAGTCCGGGAACTCTTCGTGGCCGTTGCTAAAGGTGTTTACTGCTACACCGCGCGCTGACAAGCCGTACTGGAAGGTTTCATCAACCGCACGGAAGTAGCTCGCGCCGAGGAACGAGACGATATCGCGACGCGCCAGTTCTGGCTTTTTAAACGCGCGGAAACCAGCGAAGCCCAAATCGGTTTTGCCGACCAGTTGTTGGGTATCGACGTTAGCGTTGTGGTAGTTAAACAGTTCGGGACGGAAGTGGATTTCGCGCGCTTCACGGCTATCGGCATCCACTGAGAACATGCGGATACGGCGTTTAAAGCCCATCCCCACGTGGAAGAACTGCACATCCAGTTCGCGATCGGGAATGTTGTTCCACAGCGAATGGTTGGCATCGTACTGAATTTCGTTGTAGGCCTGCGGTGTCAAATTGGCCAGGGTATCAGGAAGCGGGCCGGGTGCGCCGCCCCAGGGCTGTTTCGCCAGCGCGGAGGCTTTCTTTTTCAGTAAGTCGAAATCGAAGCGCACTGCGGTGCCGTCGGCGATGCCATCATCGGCCCAGGCGGACTGCGCAAACAGCGAGGAGAGCCCGGTCATGCCGCTTGCGGCAGAGAGGGCCATGGACGCTTTCATAAATTTTCTACGATTCATGCCGGAAATCTAATCCTTAGCTGCTCTGGTGTGTTGTGACTGTCGTAAGACGCATTACGTCTGGCTACAAGGGGGTACGACAGTCGCGAAATTAAAAAATTCAGTCTGACAAAAATTTATCAGATTAATCAAATAAGCGAAGCAGATTTCACGCTGCAACAGCGCGGATTACGCAACTTTGCATTGAGTCGAGCAAAACCCAGCGTAATCCTAATCCCTTGCGCGCAGCAAATACCGAATTTATGACTATAGTTAAACGACGATAAGTGACGAGCATGGAGGAAGTATAACGTGTCATCTTCAGATCAATTTGAAACTCGCCTTGATGACGACCTGGCGCTACTGACAGAAACTTTGGAAGAAGTACTGAAATCGTCGGGCGATCCGGCCGATCAAAAGTACATCGAATTGAAACTTAAAGCGGAACAAGCACTGGAAGACGTGAAGAATCGCGTTAGCCAGGCTTCTGACAGCTATTATTACCGTGCCAAAAAAGCGGCCTACCGTGCCGACGATTATGTGCATGAAAAACCCTGGCAGGGGATCGGCATTGGCGCCGCCGCTGGCCTGTTTGTCGGTTTACTGTTGGCCCGCCGTTAAATTGTCGGGGCGTAACGCCGGTTACGCCCGATTCCTCTTTTTTACCGCTTTATCCCTCTCATTTGTCTCGAATCCTTGTTTCGCATCAACGGCGATTGTGTTTCGCGTGCGCGCTTTCTACAGTAAAGCGACAGGGATAAGGAGAATGTAACGTGATACGTGTTGAAATGCTCTCAACGGGCGATGAAGTGTTGCATGGGCAGATTGTCGATACGAATGCCGCATGGCTGGCGGATGTGCTGTTCCAGCACGGTTTGCCAATGACCAGCCGCAGTACCGTTGGCGATGCGATGTCCTCGCTGGTGGAGACGCTGCAGAGTCGCAGCCAGATTGCCGATGTGCTGATTGTGAACGGTGGCCTCGGCCCAACCAGCGACGATCTCAGTGCGCTGGCCGCTGCTACCGCGTGTGGCACCGAATTGGTGATCCAGCAGGAATGGCTGGAGAAAATGGAAGCCTGGTTTGCCAGCCGTGGACGCATCATGGCGCCGAGCAACCGCAAGCAGGCGGAAATTCCGGCGAATGCCGAGCTGATTGATAATCCGGTGGGTACCGCGTGTGGCTTTGCACTTCAGCTCAATCGCTGCTGGATATTCTTCACGCCGGGCGTGCCGTCCGAATTTAAAGTGATGGTCGAGCAGGAGATCATTCCGCGTTTGAAAGCGCGTTTTGATTTGCCAGAGCCGCCGCTGTGCCTGCGCCTGACCACCTTTGGTCGCGGCGAGAGTGACATTGCCGCCGAACTGGAGCCGTTACCGTTGCCGGAAGGTGTGGTAATGGGCTATCGCTCATCAATGCCAATCATTGAAATCAAACTCACCGGACCGGCCAGCCAACGTGTGGCTATGGAGCAGGCGTGGCAGCAGGTGAAGCTGCTGTTGGCGGAATGCACTATCTTCGAAGGCACTGTAGGTTTACCCGCTTTGTTAGCGCATGAGTTGCAACAGCGTGGTTTCCGGCTGGCGTTAAGCGAGCAATACACAGCCGGATTACTGAACTGGCAACTGGCGTCAGCGGACGTGCCGCTCAGCGCAGCAGAGATTTTGCCCCCTCATGATGAACCGCTGGAAGCTCAGGTCGAGCGTACGCGCAATCTGGCCGCGCATCACGGCACGGTGTTGGCGCTGTCGGTGGGTAATCTGGAAGAGGGCGAAGTGGCGATTGCGCTGCATACGCCGGAAGCCAGCTGGGGCCAGCGCGTGAAGTTCACCCATGGGCGTCACAATGTTGAAACCCGGCAGAAAGTCGTGGCGATGATGGCGATGAACATGTTGCGTCGCTGGCTGCACGGCAGTGAAGTCAGTACCGGGCATGGCTGGATTGATGTGCTGGAAGCCGTGAAACAGTAAGTGTGTGGGCAGGCTTTGCGATGAATTTCACCGGGTCGCCATTGATGGCGACCCGGTGCTTATAGCTCGATCTCAATCTCCCCTTTAGCGCGGCAGCAGCAGGGCAAAATCTCGCCCTGTTGAATAAACGCCAATGGGGTTTCCGCGTAAGCCACTTCGCCTTTCAGCAAACGCATCCGGCACGATCCGCAGTAGCCTTCACGACACTGAAACTCCACGCACACGTTGTGCGCTTCCAGTGCAGCAAGCAGATTGGGATGATCTTCTGCGCACTCCAGCCTGGAGCCGGAACTGCGTAGAATAACAACAGAACGGCTCATGCTTACAGCTGGAAGTCGTTGAAGTCGTCTTCGCCGACTTCGGCATCAATCTGACCCACCAGGTAAGAACTGACTTCCACTTCCTGCGGTGCCACCTGCACGTTATCCGATACCAACCAGGAGTTGATCCATGGAATCGGGTTAGAACGCGTCTGGAACGGCAGATCGAGACCTACAGCCTGCATGCGGATGTTGGTGATGTACTCAATGTACTGGCACAGAATGTCTTTGTTCAAACCGATCATTGAGCCACCGCTGAACAGATAATCTGCCCACTCTTTCTCTTGCTCGGCGGCTTTCTTGAACAGGTCGAAACACTCATCACGGCACTCGGCAGCGATCTCTTTCATTTCAGGATCATCTTCACCGGTGCGCAGCAGGTTCAGCATGTGCTGAGTGCCGGTCAGGTGCAGAGCCTCATCGCGCGCAATCAGTTTGATGATTTTGGCGTTACCTTCCATCAGCTCGCGCTCGGCGAAGGCAAATGAACAGGCGAAGCTCACGTAGAAGCGAATCGCTTCCAGTGCGTTAACGCTCATCAGGCAGATATACAGCTGTTTTTTCAGCGCACGCAGATTCACGGTCACGGTTTTACCCGCCACTTCGTGCGTGCCTTCTCCCAGCAGATGCCAGTAGCTGGTCATCTCGATCAGGTCGTCGTAATACTTCGAGATGTCCTGCGCACGCGCCAGAATCTGCTCGTTAGTGACGATGTCGTCAAACACCAGTGAAGGATCGTTGACGATGTTACGGATGATATGGGTGTAAGAGCGCGAGTGGATGGTCTCAGAAAACGCCCAGGTTTCGATCCAGGTTTCGAGTTCTGGAATCGAAATCAGCGGCAGCAGGGCCACGTTAGGGCTACGACCCTGGATTGAATCCAGCAGTGTCTGGTATTTCAGGTTGCTGATAAAAATGTGTTTTTCGTGATCTGGCAGCGCCTGATAATCGATACGATCGCGTGAGACGTCCACTTCTTCTGGACGCCAGAAGAAGGAGAGCTGCTTTTCGATCAGCTTTTCAAAGATGTCATATTTCTGCTGGTCGAAACGGGCAACGTTCACTGACTGGCCGAAGAACATCGGTTCTAACAGCTGGTCGTTTTTGTTCTGCGAAAATGTGGTGTAAGCCATGGCTAAGTCCAAAAGTGATGAGGGCCGACCATTGCCGGCCCTGACAAGATAGGGCGTCTGACTAATTAAATCTTACAAGCGCCGCTTTCGCAGCCGTCATCCTGAATGGAAGGAGCCAGGTCGTCCTGCGCATCTTCCGCACCATCACGGGTGTTTTGGTAGTACAGGGTTTTCACGCCAAATTTATACGCGGTCAGCAGATCTTTCAGCAGCTGTTTCATTGGCACTTTGCCATTGGCGAAACGGCTTGGATCGTAGTTGGTGTTCGACGAAATCGCCTGATCGATAAATTTCTGCATCACACCAACCAACTGCAAGTAACCGTCGTTAGATGGCATTTCCCACAGCAGTTCGTACTGATCTTTCAGACGCTCATACTCTGGCACCACCTGACGCAGAATACCGTCTTTGGATGCTTTGATGCTGATGTGACCGCGTGGTGGCTCAATGCCGTTGGTGGCGTTTGAAATCTGCGAAGAGGTTTCAGACGGCATCAGCGCGGAGAGCGTAGAGTTGCGCAGGCCGTGCGTAACGATCGACTCACGCAGACCTTCCCAGTCCAGGTGCAGCGGCTCGCTGCAAACGGCGTCGAGATCCTTTTTATAGGTATCGATCGGCAGAATGCCCTGTGAGTAAGTGGTCTCTTTGAACCACGTACAGGCGCCTTGCTCTTTCGCCAGCTCGTTCGAGGCTTTCAGCAGGTAATACTGAATGGCTTCAAAAGTTTTATGCGTCAGGTTGTTGGCGCTGCCATCAGAGTAACGCACGCCGTTTTTCGCCAGATAGTAAGCGTAGTTAATCACGCCAATACCCAGAGTACGACGGCCCATTGCGCCGCGTTTTGCCGCAGGAATTGGGTAATCCTGATAATCCAGCAGCGCATCCAGTGCACGAACTGCGAGGGTCGCCAGCTCTTCCAAATCGTCGAGGCTGTCAATCGCACCGAGGTTAAAGGCAGACAGCGTACACAACGCGATTTCGCCGCTTTCGTCATTCACATCGTTCAGCGGTTTGGTTGGCAGCGCGATTTCCAGGCACAGGTTAGACTGGCGGACGGGCGCGATAGCCGGATCAAACGGGCTGTGGGTGTTGCAGTGATCGACGTTCTGGATGTAGATACGGCCAGTAGAAGCACGTTCCTGCATCATCAGTGAGAACAGCTCAACCGCTTTCACGCGCTGTTTGCGGATGCTGTCGTCTTTCTCGTATTTGGTGTACAGACGCTCAAACTCGTCCTGATCGGCGAAGAACGCATCGTACAGGCCTGGCACGTCAGACGGGCTGAACAGGGTGATCTCTTCACCTTTCAACAGACGGGTATACATCAGCTTGTTGATCTGTACGCCGTAGTCCATGTGACGTACGCGGTTGCCTTCAACGCCACGGTTGTTTTTCAGTACCAGCAGGCTTTCCACTTCCAGATGCCACATCGGGTAGAACAGGGTGGCTGCACCGCCACGCACGCCGCCTTGTGAGCAGGACTTCACTGCCGTCTGGAAATGCTTATAGAACGGGATACAGCCGGTATGGAAGGCTTCGCCGCCACGGATTGGGCTGCCCAGCGCACGAATGCGACCGGCATTGATACCGATACCGGCGCGCTGAGAAACGTATTTTACGATAGCGCTGGAAGTGGCATTGATGGAATCAAGGCTGTCACCACACTCGATCAGTACGCAAGAGCTGAACTGACGGGTTGGGGTACGTACGCCCGACATGATTGGCGTCGGCAGTGAGATCTTGAAGGTAGACACGGCATCATAGAAGCGACGCACGTAATCCATACGCGTCTCACGCGGATAACCGGAGAACAGGCATGCAGCAACCAGAATATACAGGAACTGGGCACTCTCGTAGATTTCACCACTCACACGGTTCTGCGCCAGGTATTTACCTTCCAGCTGCTTCACCGCAGCGTAGGAGAAGTTCATGTCGCGCCAGTGGTCGATGAAGCCGTCCATCTGCTCGAACTCTTCTACGCTGTAATCTTCCAGCAGGTGGCGATCGTATTTGCCCATCTCAACCATTTTCACTACCTGATCGTACAGCTTCGGCGGCTCAAACTGGCCGTAAGCTTTTTTACGCAGGTGGAAGATGGCGAGGCGAGCAGCCAGGTACTGGTAATCCGGCGCATCACGGGAGATCAGGTCTGCAGCAGCCTTGATGATGGTCTCGTGGATATCAGAAGTACGAATTCCATCGTAGAACTGAATGTGGGAGCGCAACTCAACCTGAGACACGGAGACGTTATTCAGCCCTTCAGCGGCCCAATCCAGTACTCGGTGAATCTTGTCGAGATCAATGCGCTCCTGGCGGCCATCGCGTTTAGTAACGAGCAGACTTTGGTTCATGTCGCGTGTTTACCTGTCCATGAAAGAGTGAGTTATCCCCCATCTATTCACAAGGTCTATGCACAAGCCGCTCGTTGTGAGTAAGCCTGTGGATAAACACTATATATAGGGGGTGCGGGAAGTTTGAACAACAATATGGTGAGTATTCTAGTCAGCATTCTGATCATCACAAGAGTTGATTTTCGCGAAAAAATCCGTCCAGGGGGGTGGCGAAATTCCTGGATCCCCATTCCGTAAGGCCTGCCAATGGTGTCAACTGCCAACGACTTTTTTTTCACTTTTTGATCGAGCGCGTGTTTATTGCTCAAAGCTTCTCATCACGGAAATTTCTGAAGTCAAAAAAGCCCTGACAAGGCCGCCAGTAGCGAACTTATCTAAAATTGCTTATGAATTTTTTGTGACCAATGCAGCCTACAAAAAAGCGTGGTACGCGTCTAAAAGGAAATTGATCTGGATAGCAGTGAGTTACAAACCTGGTGCTTTCCACATCGAGGTGGTTAACCCACTGTCCACCAGGGTGAGTTGGTCGGCATAGACTTTCTGCCAGTTGGCTTTTTGCTGTTGATAGAGCTGGTGGTGTTCTGCGTTGGGGTGAAATTCGCGCTCCCAGCGGACTAACTGCTGTCCCGTTTCCTGCAAACTGCGGTAAACCCCAGCGGCAACACCTGCAGCGATAGCGCAGCCCAGAGCGGTGGCTTCTTTCACCTGCGGCACTTTGACCGTCAGCCCCGTGACATCGCTCAAAATCTGGCTCCACAATTTGCCCTTCGCACCGCCACCAGCAAACACGATCTGTGAGGTTTGGACACCGGAAAAGGCGGCCACCTGATCCAGATTGCAGGCCGAAACAATCGCAGCATTCTCTTCCAGCGCACGGAAGAGCGTCTGTTTATTGCAGCGTTCGGGATCGATGGAAAGATTAATAAAGGAAGGTGCAGCGTGATACCACTTGTTGAAGTGCATCGCATCTGAGAACACCGGCATCACGCCCCACGAACCGGCGGGAACGCGAGCCGCCATCTCTTCCAGCAGGCTGTAGCAATCCACACCAAGGCGCTCCGCCAGCAGTTTCTCTTCGCCGCAAAAGGCATCACGGAACCAGCGCATCGTTAGGCCGGTAAAGAAACTGATCGCTTCCGCCTGTGCCATACCGGGGATCACATGCGGATTCACGCGAATGTTCATTTGAGGATCAACCTGTGGTTGCGGCAAGTTCACTACTTGTTGCCAGAAAGTGCCCCCCAGCACAGCCGTTTCCCCCGCATTCACGACGCCTAACCCCAGAGTGCCAAGCTGCACATCGCCGCCGCCCATGCCAACCACCGTGCCTTGCTCAAGACCACACTGGCGAGCGGCTTCGGCCGTAATCTCTCCTAGCTTGCTGCCGGTTTCGGCTACCGGGGACAAGATATTCCCGCGCAATCCTGCCATCTCTAACAGATCAGGGCGCCATTGCCGCGTGTGCAAATCCAGCAGGCCAGTCGTGCCGGCGTTCGATGGGTCCACGGCGAGTTCACCGCTGAGACATTTCGCCAGCCAATCGCTGATCATGGTTAAGGTGGCGGCCTGACGATAAACATCAGGTCGATGATGCGCCAGCCACAGCAGACGCGGCATCGCGCCCAGTGCCAGCGTTTGTCCTGAACACTGATAGATTTCTCGCTCAAACTGTCCGTGGTGAATTTCCTTAAGTTCACTCACCTCGCGGCTGGCACGGGCATCGACATTGGCGCACGCCCAAATCGCTTCGCCCGCTTTGTTGTAAAGCACAATACCTTCGCGCATTGAACAGCAGGCCACGCTTCGTATCGACCTGGCAGGCAATTGTGACTGTTGCAGCACCTGTCGAATGCACTGACAGGCAAGTTGCCAGTTGTGCTCAAGATCAAACTCCATTGAGCCTGGCACATCGGGCAGGGCGAGGTGCCGCCATTCAGCCTGCGCCACCGCGACTTGCTCACCCTGAAGATTGAAAATCACGGCGCGAATGCTACCGGTGCCGGCGTCGAGCGCCATCAGATGTGGGGCGTGTGTCATCACGAAACTCCTGTTGAAAAGGAAAGAGTGCTCCACACCGACTGCCCAACGGGTGTTACTGCAAAGATAGTTGTGCGTGAGCGTTTTCACCTCCAGATGAAGGGCTTAGCCCATCGTTGAAAGTTTGAACTGTGATCGCTGCGAGAGTTTTATTCAGCGAGCCTGGCCAGGCTTGCCACTCTGCAAATCGTGATGAAAGGAACAAGCCGATGGAAGTAACGCTGGTAGAGATCAACGTGAAGCCCGACTGTATCGACGAATTTTTGCGGGTGTTTAAGCTCAATCATTTAGGGGCACTGCAGGAGCCTGGCAATCTGCGTTTTGACGTTTTGCAGGACAGTAGTGAAGCGACACGCTTCTTTATTTATGAAGCTTATGCGGATGAGGCCGCGGTGTTAGCACACAAGAAAACGCCGCATTATCTGGCCTGCGTCGAGGCGCTAGAGGCGCTGATGAGCGAACCGAGAAAGAAAACCGCGTTTAAGGGGATTTTTCCCGAGTAAGGGCGTTCATCATTTCGTCTTAACACTCAGAGGCATGACTTGTTGAACTCTTGAATGAGCAATGACTAAGAGATGCACCACTGCTACAGAGACAATCCGAAGCCATGATCAACGTTCAGGGCCAGTAAAGCCCCGCCCGAAGAGCAAAGCGTCCGCCGCAGGGATGCGGCGGCCGATCTGCATGGATGCGTGTTTCCTTTGCGATCGGGCGGGGCTTTACTGGCTTATGCACCGATCCCACAGCGGCGATTCGCCAATCCACGCAAAAAACTCAATCCTGACGATGGGTATGCACCATATAGTTCACATCCACACCACGCCCCAGACGGAACTGATTGGTCAGCGGATTGTAGTGCAGGCCAATCATGCCCCTCTCGCGCAATGGCGTCTCATCAACCCAATTCAGCAACTCTGAGGGGCGGATAAACTTTTTCACGTCATGCGTGCCGCGCGGCACCATGCGCATCACGTATTCGGCACCGAACACTGCGAGTAACCATGCCTTTGGATTGCGGTTAATGGTAGAGAAGAACACTTCGCCACCCGGCTTCACCAACTGCGCGCAAGCCAACACCACAGAACGTGGATCAGGAACGTGTTCCAGCATTTCCATACAGGTCACGACGTCATAGGCACCCGCATGGCTGACCGCATGATCTTCCACGGTCTGCTGCACATAGTTCACGCTCACACCGCTCTCCAGCGCATGTAACCGCGCCACTTCCAGCGGCTCCGCCCCCATATCCAGCCCGGTCACGTTGGCCCCTTCACGCGCCATGCTCTCCGCTAAAATACCGCCGCCGCAGCCGACATCCAGCACCTTCTTACCAAACAGGCCATTGCTGTGCTGGGCAATCCAGCCAAGACGCAGGGGATTGATGCGGTGTAACGGCTTAAATTCACCCTCTAAATCCCACCAGCGCGATGCGACCGCTTCAAACTTGGCAATCTCAGCGTGGTCGACGTTTTGGCGGCTTTCCTGCGGTTGTTCACTCATTGAATCACGACTCCTGACAAAATATTCCCTCAGTATAAACGCTTAACTCTTGCTAGCGCATCTCTCACCTGCAAGGAAAAGCGGCATTAAACCCCGCTTTACGTTCACCGAGGGCAACCACTGTGATATACTTTCGCACCATTAAAAACCGGCATTATGTAGAGGGATAGCGGCTCCATGAGCGACCTTGCGAGAGAAATTACACCGGTCAATATCGAAGAAGAGTTAAAAAACTCCTACCTCGATTACGCCATGTCGGTCATCGTTGGCCGAGCTTTACCCGATGTGCGTGATGGCTTGAAGCCGGTGCACCGCCGTGTGCTTTTTGCCATGAGCGAACTGGGTAACGACTGGAACAAACCTTATAAGAAATCGGCCCGTGTGGTCGGTGACGTGATCGGTAAATATCACCCACACGGTGATTCCGCGGTATACGAAAGTATCGTTCGTATGGCCCAGCCGTTCTCCCTGCGCTACATGCTGGTAGATGGTCAGGGTAACTTCGGTTCCGTTGATGGCGACTCCGCCGCAGCGATGCGTTATACCGAAGTGCGTATGGCGAAGATCTCTTCTGAACTGCTGGCGGACCTCGAAAAAGAGACCGTCGATTTTGTGCCGAACTACGATGGCACCGAGCAGATTCCTGAAGTTCTGCCGACCAAAATTCCTAACCTGCTGGTGAACGGCTCGTCCGGTATCGCCGTAGGTATGGCGACCAACATTCCACCGCACAACCTGACGGAAGTGATCAACGGCTGCCTCGCCTTCATCGAAGACGAAGACATCACTGTTGAAGGCCTGATGGAACACATCACCGGCCCTGACTTCCCGACTGCGGCGTTCATCAACGGTCGTCGTGGTATCGAAGAAGCCTATCGCACCGGTCGCGGTAAAATTTACATCCGCGCACGCGGTGAGATTGAAACCGACGCAAAAACCGGCCGCGAAACCATCATCGTCAATGAAATCCCGTATCAGGTAAACAAAGCGCGCCTGATCGAGAAAATTGCCGAGCTGGTAAAAGAGAAGCGTGTTGAAGGCATTAGCGGCCTGCGTGATGAATCCGATAAAGACGGTATGCGTATCGTCATCGAGATCAAACGCGATGCGGTCGGTGAAGTGGTGCTCAACAACCTCTATTCGCTGACGCAACTGCAAGTCTCCTTCGGCATCAACATGGTGGCACTGCATCAGGGCCAGCCGAAGATCATGACGCTGAAAGGCATCATTGAAGCCTTCGTGCGCCACCGCCGTGAAGTGGTGACGCGCCGTACCATTTTCGAACTGCGCAAAGCGCGTGACCGTGCACACATCCTTGAAGGTCTGGCCATTGCGCTGGCCAACATCGATCCGATTATCGAACTGATTCGTCGTGCGCCCACCCCAGCTGAAGCGAAAGCGGGCCTGTTGGCACAGCCATGGGATCTGGGCAACGTCGCCACCATGCTGGAACGTGCGGGCGATGACGCAGCACGTCCAGAATGGCTGGAAGCCCAGTTCGGTATTCGTGACGGTCAGTACTACCTGACTGAACAGCAAGCTCAGGCAATTCTGGATCTGCGTCTGCAGAAACTGACCGGCCTTGAGCACGAAAAGCTGCTCGACGAATACAAAGAGCTGCTGGACCAGATCGCAGAACTGATCCACATCCTGCAGAGCGCCGAGCGTCTGATGGAAGTCATCCGCGAAGAGCTGGTGGCAATGCGCGATCAGTTTGGTGATGAGCGTCGTACTGAAATTACCGCCAACAGCGCCGACATCAACATTGAAGACCTGATTAATCAGGAAGATGTTGTGGTCACGCTGTCGCATCAGGGTTATGTCAAATACCAGCCGCTGACTGACTATGAAGCGCAGCGTCGTGGTGGCAAAGGCAAATCCGCAGCACGTATTAAAGAAGAAGACTTTATTGATCGTCTGCTGGTGGCCAACACCCACGACACCATTCTGTGCTTCTCCAGCCGTGGCCGCCTCTACTGGATGAAAGTTTACCAGTTGCCAGAAGCGAGTCGTGGTGCACGTGGTCGCCCAATTGTTAACCTGCTGCCACTTGAAGCCAACGAACGTATCACCGCTATTCTGCCAGTGCGTGAGTACACCGAAGGCTTTAACATCTTCATGGCCACCGCTGACGGTACCGTGAAGAAAACCGCTCTGCAGGAATTTAGCCGCCCACGCAGCGCCGGTATCATCGCCATCAACCTGCGTGAAGATGATGAATTGATCGGTGTTGCACTGACCAACGGTAGCGATGAAGCGATGCTGTTCTCTGCAGCGGGTAAAGTGGTGCGCTTCGCTGAGACCGCAGTACGTGCCATGGGCCGTTCAGCCTCGGGCGTGCGTGGTATCAAGCTGGCCGAAGGCGATAAAGTGGTCTCCCTGATCGTGCCACGTGAAGAGGGCGCCATCCTCACCGTGACGCAAAACGGTTACGGTAAGCGTACGGCGAATAGCGAATACCCAACCAAGTCGCGTGCAACACAGGGTGTGATCTCGATTAAAGTCACCGAACGTAACGGGCCAGTGATTGGCGCGGTGCAGGTGGTGGATGGCGATCAGATTATGATGATTACCGATGCCGGTACGCTGGTGCGTACCCGCGTATCAGAAGTCAGCGTAGTCGGACGTAACACCCAGGGCGTGATTCTGATTCGTACCGCTGAAGACGAAAACGTTGTGGGTCTGCAACGTGTCGCTGAGCCGGTGGAAGAGGAAGAACTCGACGCCATCGACGGCAGCGTCGCAGAAGGCGAAGAGGATATCGCGCCGGAAGTCGACAACGACGACGATGCACCTGAAGTGGATGAAGAAGAGTAATCCGCAGCGGTGAAGAACAGCGGCAGGTCAGGGCAACCGACCTGCCGTTTTTTTATCTGAGTTTTACTCCCAAAGTCGCGCACCAACTGGCTTTTTCGGGCCGATAAAGCTAGTGTATGAGAGTTTTTCAACTTCCTGACAACCCCTTACCGCCAGTGAGCCTCTTTTGAAATATCTCGTCTCCTTTCGCACCACGCTTCGCATCTCGCGCTATCTGTTCCGTGCGCTGGCGTTGCTGCTTTGGACGCTGGGTGCGTTGCTGACCACTTTTTTCATCATCAACGTGCTACACGAGAAAGAGAATGCGGTACGTCAAGAGTTTGCGACCAATTATGGCCAGGCCGAATGGTATGTACGCCATTCTGCTGACGTGATGCGTGAACTGAAGTACATCACGGAAAATCGTCTGGGCAACAGCAGCAATGGTCTTGATGTGCTGAATGGCCTGCCTGCAGGCAAAAGTACCTTGCCGCAGTTCACGCCGCTGTTTTCCGATGGTGACTGCACCTCAATGAGCAATACCTGGCGCAACTCGCTCGATTCGCTGGGCTACTTCATCAATTACTGGAAAAGCAACTTTGCCTCCGCCTACGAACTCAACCGGGTGTTCTTTATTGGGGGTGAAAACCAGTGTCTGGCGGATTTTGCCATTGGTAATAACAATTCGGTCGATCGTGAACGTAGCCTGAAGGCACTGCGTGAGCGTGTGCTGCACTATCGCAGCGGCAACGAAGAAGAACGCCGTAATCCGATGTATTGGATCACACCGAGCAGCCAGCCTGGCGTCGGTAATTTCTATATGGTGATGCCGGTTTATGTGGCTAACAAGCTGCAGGCGTTGCTGGGCGTGGAACAAAATATCCGTCTTGATGAGTTTATTCAGCCAGGCGGATTGCCGCTGGTTGCCACCATCACTGACGAGAATTATCGTCCGCTGTTGAGTTCGCGACGCGGTGGGCCGGGTTATGCGTTGGATGATCTGCCGGATGACAGCACCTGGTTTGGCTATCTCAATAGCTATCACCAACTGGTGCTGAAAAAGCCGCTGCCGCCCTCCAATCTCAACGTCGTGTGGTCACTTTCAACCGATGTGCTGGTGGATCAGCTCAAGCTCATGCTGATTAACGCCCTGTTGCTTAACATCCTCAGTGCACTGATCCTGTTTACGCTGGCATGGGTTTTCGAACGTCGCATGTTCCTGCCGGCGGAAGACAACGCACATCGGCTGGAAGAGCACGAGCAGTTCAACCGCAAAATTGTCGCTTCGGCACCGGTTGGCATCTGTATTTTGCGCACCAGCGATGGCACCAATATTCTGAGTAATGAACTGGCGCACAACTACCTGACGCTGCTGACGCAGGAAGATCGCCAGCGTCTGAATGAGATTATCGGGGGGCAGCAGGTCAACTTTGTCGATGTGCTCACCGGCACCAATACCAACCTGCAAATCAGCTTTGTGCATTCACGCTATCGTAATGAAAACGTAGCGATTTGCGTGCTGGTCGATGTCTCAGCGCGTGTGCGCATGGAGCAGTCGTTGCAGGAGATGGCGCATGCGGCAGAGCAGGCCAGCCAGTCCAAATCCATGTTCCTTGCCACCGTCAGCCATGAGCTGCGTACTCCGTTGTACGGCATTATCGGTAACCTCGACCTGCTGCAAACCAAGTCGTTGCCGAAAGGCGTCGAATCGCTGGTAACGGCGATGAACAACTCGTCGAGCCTGCTGCTGAAAATTATCAGTGATATTCTCGATTTCTCGAAAATTGAGTCGGAGCAGCTGAAAATTGAGCCGCGCCCGTTCTCGCCACGTGAGGTGGTCAATCACATCGCCAGCAACTATCTGTCGCTGGTGGTGCGTAAACGCCTGACGTTATATGTCATGATTGAAAACGATGTGCCGCTGACGATGGATGGCGATCCAATGCGTCTGCAGCAGGTCATTTCTAACCTGCTGAATAACGCCATCAAGTTCACCCATACTGGCTGCATTATTTTGCATGCCTATGTCAACGATGGTTATTTAGCCTTCCGCGTGCGCGATACCGGCGTCGGTATTCCTGCGAAAGAAGTGACGCGTCTGTTCGATCCCTTCTTCCAGGTGGGCTCTGGCGTACAGCGCAATTTCCAGGGCACCGGGCTGGGTCTGGCGATCTGTGAAAAGCTGATCAACATGATGGACGGTGATATTGAGGTCGACTCTGAGCCGGGCATGGGTAGCCAGTTTATCATCCGTATCCCCATTTACGCGGGACAACAGCCTGCGCCGCCGCTGCTGGATGGTTTGCAGGAAAAAGCCATCTGGCTGGATATGCGCAATGATTATCTCGCGGTCTTCCTGCTACGTCTGTTGCAGCAACAGGGTATTACGATCGCGCATTATCAGGGTAATGCCGGTAGCGACGATGTGATTATTAGTGACCATCAGGATACGGTGCCACAGGCCGTGCGCGCGCAGATTCACATCTGCGGTCAGCACATCGATATGCCGCAGGAAACCGCGCCGGGTCAGTGGGTGCAGAGCAGTGCGATGCTGCACGATCTGCCTTCATTACTTGGCCGCATCTATCGCATCAATATTGATAGCGAAACCAGCACGCCGTTGCAGTTG
Organism: Pantoea sp. C8B4; assembly: GCF_051336905.1. Taxonomy (NCBI): domain Bacteria; kingdom Pseudomonadati; phylum Pseudomonadota; class Gammaproteobacteria; order Enterobacterales; family Erwiniaceae; genus Pantoea; species Pantoea sp. C8B4. The sequence continues at coordinate 211,195 of NZ_JBGMNK010000004.1, read as the reverse complement.
GCCGCACCGCAAGAGGCCAACCGTTACGATGACATTATGGTACTGATTGTTGATGATCACCCGATTAATCGTATGTTGCTCTCCGAGCAGCTCGGCACACTGGGCTATCAAACCAAAACCGCACAGGATGGGGTCGATGCGCTGAACGTGCTGAGCCGTAATCACATTGATATTGTGCTGAGTGACGTCAATATGCCGAATATGGATGGTTATCGCCTGACGCAGCGCCTGCGTCAGCTGGGCCATGCCTTCCCGGTGATTGGGGTGACGGCCAATGCGTTGGCAGAAGAGAAGCAACGCTGTATGGATGCCGGGATGGATAACTGCCTATCCAAGCCTGTTACGCTTGATGTGTTGAAATCCACGTTGGCAATCTACGCCGAGCGGGTAAGAAAAAGCAGGAAAGGGTAGTACAAAAGAACAGGCGCACCGAAGTGCGCCTTTTTGACTTCTTAATCTCTTTCAACCTGAGTCGCGCTCACGGAAGAGAGGTAATTCAGCAGGGCGATATCATTTTCCACCCCGAGCTTCATCATCGCCGATTTCTTCTGGCTACTGATGGTTTTGATACTGCGGTTCAGTTTTTTAGCGATTTCCGTTACCAGGAAACCTTCTGCAAACAGGCGCAGAACTTCACTCTCTTTCGGCGACAGACGTTTGTCTCCGTAACCGCCAGCACTGATTTTCTCCAGCAGTTTCGCCACGCTTTCAGGCGTATATTTTTTGCCTTTCTGCAGGGCTGCCAGTGCTTTTGGCAGATCGGTCGGTGCACCTTGCTTCAGTACAATCCCTTCGATATCCAGATCCAATACGGCGCTCAGGATCGCTGGGTTATTGTTCATGGTCAGAACGATAATTGAGAGATCCGGATAGTGGCGTTTGATGTACTTAATCAGTGTGATGCCATCACCGTATTTCTCGCCTGGCATAGAGAGATCGGTAATCAGAACGTTAGCATCCAGTTTGGACAAGCTGTTAATCAGTGCTGTTGAGTCTTCAAACTCACCTACAACGTTGACCCATTCGATCTGTTCCAGAGACTTACGGATACCGAACAGAACAATCGGATGGTCATCGGCAATAATTACATTCAGGTTATTCATCTTATGGGTTACCTTGCTGCAGCAGTTGGTTGACGTATGCGTCAATTTCACTGGTGGTATTTATAATGGTTAAATCTTCACATAGTTTTATGTGATGTTCTAACTCTTCACAAAGCTGTTTACCTGGAACCAGATTTAGCATGGCGAACACGCCTTTCAGGCGATGTGCAGTCTGAGCAAGCGAGGGATAATCCTTCTCCGCTGCCTCAGTATACAGTCTCTTCACATCAGGCGGTACTGTCTCGGTAAACAGCTGGAAATAGCCTCCGCTCATCAGCGGCGTGGCAGCCTCATCTTCACTACTTTCCTCCATCAAATCATGAGCCATTTGCTTTTCAATCAGTGCCAGCAGCGCGTCAAGCAGCGCATTGCTGAGATTGAAATTGACCCGGTATTGCTGATCGTTCAATGCGTGGTGACCCATTTCGTCACCGGCTAATAGCAGAGCCCAGCCATTGAGGCGGGCGGGATCGTCAGTGATCAGCACATCATGATCCTGACCGGATAAACGTTCGTCAGAGGTCAGGCAATTCGCTCCCCAGTTTTCTAACTGGCGGCAAACAATTTTGTGCACATCTTCGACGGCGATATCAACCAGCGCGGTCACGCCCTCCAGCAGTTTCTCTTCCTGCTCGCCCTGCAGTTCCAGCGCGAGGGGCAGCTGAATATTATAGCGCGTGCCGATATCGGGCTTGGCGATGATCTCCAGCTGGCCACCCATCTGCTTGCACAGCTGCTTGCAGAGGAAAAATGCCATGCCAGAGGCCTGGCCGTAACGATCCTGGGTGGTTTCGCCCAGATACGGGAAATCAACATTCGCCAGCTCATCGACGCTCAGGCCGGAGCCGGTATCCACCAGTTGCAGCAGCACTGAGTTGGGTTTGTTCTCACTGGCTTTAATCTCCAGCGTAATCTTGCCCCACTGCGTGGTGGTTAGCGCATAGTGCATCAGGGTGGTCAGGACTTTGCGCAGTGCACGGCGATCGCCAAAGCGCATCTCGTCGTTCGCCAGATGGTTGTTGACTACCAGCGCCAGCCCTTTACGGCGCATCAGCGGTAGGCTTTCCAGCGCGATGTCGTCTAGCAACTCCTGCAAATTGAACACGCTGGCATCCGGCGACCAGTCGTGTGCTTCCAGGCGATTCAGCAACACAATGTCATCGACCAAACGAGACAGTCCCTGACTTTCATCCAGCAAATCCAGCACGCTTTCATCGTCATCACGCTGGCTGAGTTGCACCAGTTGCGCCACCATGCTCTCGAGCGGACGGTTGAGGGCGTGACCGAGATTTTGCATCAACTGCTGACGCATCTGATGATTACGATCCAACACCTGCTGTGCCTTCTGCAGCTTTTTATTCACCAGCAATTCACGGTCCTGATCGCGCATCATAAACAGTTGAGTATGCGGTGACAGCACGCTACGGGCGTGGCGGATCTCATACACCTCGTTGTTGATGGTGGCCTGCAGCACGCCCTGATGCTGATCGGACATATTGATGATTTTCTGCAGGTTCAGATGGGGCAACAGATGCTCGGCAATTTTGTTGCTTAACAGCGTGCGATTGGTGGCGAAGTCATATACCAGCAAACCCACCGGCAGGCTCGCAACAATCTCTTCATTCAGCATGCGCAGCGAATCCAATTCGGCGCTTTGGTTCTCGTTCGGGCGCAGTGACTGCTGGCGCAATAAGGTGATGCCGGCAATCGAGAGCAGTAACAGCACCAGATTGATCAACAGCGGCCACATCAGATTATGCAGGGTATCCAAAGCGAGGCTGGTGAGCGGCACGCGATAGACCAACTGCAGCGAAGTGCTGGGCAGTGACGCTGCAATTTCGAGATTGGGATTCGCCAGTGAAACCGATGTCGTTTCGCTGGTGGTATCGTCGCTGCTGGTGCTGGAAGATTGCGTGGCATCCTGAATTAACTGGAAGTTTTCTAGCGGCATGCTGTGTGGGATCAAATCGTTGATCGGCAGATCAAAAGCGACCACCGTGGCGAGGTGACCAGGCTGGTTGAAGGTCGTACGCAGGGTAAAGTAGTGATCATTCTGCCAGGCGAAATGGCGCAGCGGTGAAAAGCTTTCACGCTCGTCCAGCGCATTGGCCTGTTGCAGCATCTCGGCACGGCGGCTGTCAACCAGCGTATTGATGGCGCTCTCTTTATAACGCGTTGCCATGTCTTTCAACGGCAGCGTCGAGATCATGATCAAGCTGTTGTCCTGGCCATTAAGGAAATACATTGACCAGGTTGGATTCTCTGCGCCCCACAGTGTATCGAGGTAGTTGGACATGCGCATTGTCATATCCAGCGTGCTGCTGTCGTGGGAGCCAAAGATCAGCGCCTCCGTTTTACGGCGCGTCTTTTCCAGATAATAAACATCCGGGCGCAGGCGGGTTTCCTGCAGATTGGCATTGGGCGCAGATCCGGCCGCGCTGGTGGCGAGATTTTCATAAATCTGCCAGGTCGCGAAACGCGAGGCATCGATACGTTTTTGTACTGCACGCGCTAAATCGGTCATCGCGTAACGCTTCTCAGTAATCCAGGCGTTAACGCTGTTGTGCACCATGGCACCCAGTGCCAGAAACAGCACCAGGTTGAACACCACGAAGAAGCGGGTGACGTTACCCGAGGTCAGCGGAAATTTGTAAGGCAGCATAGTGTCTCAGGATCCTGCGATTAGCGCGCCACCAGGCGAGCACTGGCGGCAACGGCCAGCAGCAGCAGGGCGATCAATAAAAATGCGCCACTCAAACTGAGCCACTGGGAAATAAATCCGATTAAAGCCGGACCTGAAAGAATACCTGCATAGCCTAATGTTGTCATGGCAGAAATCGCCAGATTCGACGGCATATCGTGTTGATTCCCGGCCGCATTAAATAGCATTGGCACGGTGTTGGCTAAGCCGAATCCCACCAGCAGGAAAGCCAGCAGTGCAACCTGTGGCCACGGCAGTAGCACCGCCAGCGTCATACCCGCTGCAGCGGCTAACGCACCCGTGACCATGACGGGATAGCGGCCAAAACGTTGAATGACTTTATCACCGGTGAGACGGCCGATTGTCATCGCCACGGAGAAGATGGCATAGCCCAATCCCGCATGTGCTACGTCCATCTCTGTGTTTTGCAGTAACAGCAGGGCGCTCCAGTCGAGCACCGCGCCTTCTGCCAAAAACAGAATGAAGCACAGTAACCCCAGGAAGGCGACCCAACCGCGTGGGATCACCAGCCAGGGTTGATCCGGCTGATGCAACCGTTCAGTCATTAACGTTGGCAAGCTGAACACCAGCAGCACCACGATTAACACCATCACCACCGCGACGGCATGTAGGGGAGAGAGACCACTGGCCAGCAACAAACTGACGCTACCGGCACCAATAATCCCGCCAAGGCTGAAGAAACCATGGAAACCCGACATCATCGGCTTGCGTGCAGCTTTCTCCACTTCAACGGCCTGCACATTCATGGCGACATCCAGCATGCCCAACCCGGCACCGAAGATCATCAGTGCCGCAGCCATCAACCACATCACATTGAGCAGAGTAAGCAGTGGCAGGATCGCCAGCACCACTAACGTGGAACATAACATCACTCGACGACCGCCCACGCGGGCGATTAACGCACCGGTGATCGGCATCGCTGCCAGTGACCCCACACCGAGGCACAGCAGCAGCCCACCTAAGGATGCGCCGCTCAGTGCCAGACGCTGGCTGGCAAAGGGAACCAATGGCGCCCATGCCGACATGCAAAGTCCGGCGATCAGAAAGACGATGCGTGTACCCATGTTGACACGCTGATGCAAATGATTGTGCTGTGCGGCGTCCAGTGCTGTCATAAAAGTCTTATCAATAGCCGTTAAAGCGACGAAGTTTAGCATTAAAGCTGACGTCACACCGCTGTTCAGAACCGTTGAGTTCGGAAAAGATGAACGTCAGAAACAGGCATATTACCGAGTTTTGGCATGGCGTAACGCTTTTCCAGAACTTTCCTGGCACCTGAACGACCTTCCTGCCTCGCACAATCGGTCGCAAATTGAAATTTCATGATGGAACAGGATGAATATAAAACCACCATCGGTAATAAATCCGCGCGGCACTTTGCCTTAACCAATTGAATAAGAGAAAACTCATGTAGGCTAATAGGAGGGAGTCTGGACCAGAGAATATTCCAGTATTCTTAATTACGCACAGAAATTAACATTGCAGAATGATGGCTATCGATTGAACAAAAAGTGCGAAAAATAGCTAATAATGCGCTGGAGAGATTGTGTTAATTTAACCCAATCAACTAACTTTACTTAAAATTACGCGGGGATGCGTGATTTTGGCAAAAAAAATGCCGGACAAACATGTCCGGCGGGAATTAGGGTAAAACATCTCATTCGGGGTGAATGAAGGAAATAATGAAATAAATGATGATAGCGGGAGTAATTGTATGCGCTGAAGTGATTTTAGTTTTATCATTCAGTGCGGCAAGGGATATCAATTTAACCTGTTGTTATTAAATGAATAAATAATCGATTGCCAATATGTGCTGTATTTTTTGTTGATCCGTGCTGATTATTAGTTCCACGATATTTACATTTAGAAATAACTATTAAATACAATGAAACACTTTTGGAAATTTAGTATCATTTTCGTGATAGATTATTGCCCCGTATAAAATAACAATGGCTTGCCGGCTGAATTTTTAATCGTTCAGTTTGCAGTGGCATAAATAAAGGCACATTAAAGAGGGTAATAAAATGAAACGTCGCGTTCTCTCCCTGATGATCCCTGCATTGCTGGTTGCAGGTTCAGCAAGCGCAGCTGAAATTTACAACAAAGATGGCAACAAATTAGACCTCTACGGTAAAGTCGATGGTCTGCACTATTTCTCCGACAACTCAGGTTCTGACGGTGATCAGTCTTACCTGCGTTTCGGCTTCAAAGGTGAAACTCAGGTCACAGACCAACTGACCGGTTATGGCCAGTGGGAATACCAGGCTGCACTGAACACCTCTGAAAACGAAGGCACCGCCAACAGCTTTACGCGTGTCGGTTTTGCCGGTGTGAAATTCGGTGATGCCGGTTCATTCGATTACGGTCGTAACTATGGCGTGATCTATGATGTTTCTGGCTGGACTGACGTATTGCCAGAGTTCGGTGGCGATACCTACGGCGCGGACAACTACATGTTCCAGCGCGGTAACGGCATGGCGACCTACCGCAACACCAACTTCTTTGGCCTGGTGGATGGCTGGAACTTTGCGGTCCAGTATCAGGGCAAAAACGATAACCCAACTGAATCCGCTAGCGGTCGTGATGTGCTGGGTGAGAACGGTGATGGTTACGGCCTGAGCACCACTTATGACATCGGTTCCGGTTTCGGTATCGGTGCAGCGATGTTCCAGTCTGACCGTACTAACAATCAGAACACCGGCGCTATCCTTGGTCGTGGTGACAAAGCTTCTGCTTACACCGGCGGCCTGAAATATGACGCCAACAACGTGTATCTGGCCGCGATGTACACCCGTTCGTACAACGCGACGCGCTTTGGTTCAAGCGATGCGACCTCTTTTGGTTACGCAGATACAGCGGATAACTGGGAATTGGTGGCACAGTACCAGTTCGACTTCGGTCTGCGCCCATCCCTGGCGTTCGTCTCTTCTCGCGGCAACGTGGAGAACTACGGCGATCAGAACCTGAAAAAATATATTGATGTGGGTGCGACTTACTACTTCAACAAAAACATGTCGACCTATGTTGATTACCAGATCAACATGCTGGACGACAACAACTTCACTAATGCAGCCGGCATCAACACCGACGACATTGTGGCGCTGGGTCTGGTTTACCAGTTCTAAGTTGCAGCCTGGTAGGGCGTACCACTGTGCGCCCTTCGGCGGCCTTCGGGCCGCCGCTACTGTAGCAATGGCGTTAGCGCACTTCGTAATACCTGCACAATCTCCTCTGCCTCTTCCCCAATCTGTACCTGCACAATAGCCCCTTCGACCAACAGCACAATCGGTGCGATTTTGTCCTGGATTTCGGTTGGCAATTTATCAGCGATGGCCTGGGCCATTTCCTGTTTATGCTGGCGAATCAGCAGGCTGGCTTCCGGCAAGGTATTGCCCAATTCTGCTGCCGTATTGATAAATGCACAGCCGCGATAGTCGTCATCGTTAAACCAGCTCAGCAGCGCGGCGGGCAGGGCATCGACCAGATCCTCGTGCTGCGCCAACGCGCTGCGAAAGGCGGTCATCCAGCGCTGATGGCGCGTTTGCAAAAAAGCCAGAATGAGCGCGTTTTTCGCCGGAAAGTGGCGATAGAAGGTCACTTTCGTGACGCCAGCCGCAGCGATGATCTTGTCTATGCCTGTGGCACGAATGCCTTGTTGGTAGAACAGTTGCTGTGCGCTGAGCAGAATGCGATCGCGCGCGGCGGCACTTGCGTCAAAAACCAGAGGTTCCAGCATCAATACATTCCTGAAATTTGGTGTAGACAGAATTGTCTACATACGGCAGGATGAATCAAGTAGACAGATCTGTCTACATGCTCAGGAGAGAAATTATGCTGGTTCCCCCGTTTAATCATCAGACTGCTTTAGAGAAAGTGCGCATGGCGGAAGATGCCTGGAACAGCTGCGATCCACTGCGGGTATCTCAGGTTTACAGTGAAGATACGCGCTGGCGTAATCGGAGTGAATTCGTCAATGGGCGCGCTGACGTCGTGGCATTTTTACAGCGCAAGTGGGCAAAAGAGTTGAGTTATCGTCTGATCAAAGAACTTTGGGCGTGGCACGAAGATAAGCTTGCTGTTCGATTTGCTTATGAATGGCAGGATGATAGCGGCAACTGGTTTCGCAGCTATGGCAACGAAAACTGGCACTTTGGGGCAGATGGGTTGATGATTCAGCGCTTCGCCTGTATCAACGATTTACCGATAACGTCGCAACAGCGCCTGTTTCACTGGCCGGCAGGAAGACGCCCGGATGACCATCCGGGCCTGAGCGAGCTGGGTCTGTAACGTTACGAAATTGTGCGCCATTTTTTGGCTTTTGGCGCAGATGGCGCCGGCGTACTTTGCGTCGGTACGCCACCTTCCATCGCGACGCCTGCCAGCGTAAACGCTGAGAAGCGCAACCAGTGTTGCCAGGTTTGTTGTGTTTTTGTCTTGTCCATTTTGCACCTCGCTGATATTCAACTCAGTCTCAACGGTGCAGAATTCATGCCAGGTCACCGCTCTCAGCGCCACGCGGCCTCAATCTAATTTGCTACACTCCGGCAGCGCTGAAGCGGTGCATATCATGATTCCATGGTGCAAAAATTTAACGTTTTCGCGAGGGGTAATGCTGAATCAGTCGATGGCGATAGTGCTGCCAGCAGCGGAAAGTCCCGAAGATGAACAGAACGGCGGATACAGCGAGAATCATAAAAATCATCAGTCGCTCCTGTGCGGTTAGGGGCTTGAGCGCTTAATCCTCTGTCAGTCTGGTATGGACATCAAGCAGCTTTAGCCTGTTTTACAAGCGATTTATGCTTTGAAACAGGATGAATTAATAGGTTACAGATGAGGAAGTGATGAGTATTAAGAATATTCTGCTAATTGGTGCGCTGGCCGGTGCGTTAACCGGTTGCGATCAGCAAGCATCCCGCAGCGCACTGGTGTTAGAGGGGAAAACCATGGGCACCCAGTGGCGCGTTAGTCTGGCGGGCGTGGATCCTCAGCGCCAGGCCGCTTTGCAGCAGGCTATTCAGCAGCAGCTTGACCGCGATGATCATGAGCTCTCTACCTGGAAAAAGGATTCGGTGCTGTCGCGCTTCAATCAATATCAAGGTAATCAACCACAGCCGGTGAGCGCGGATATGGCCGATATCGTGGTTGAAGCCCTGCGCATCGGCAATAAAACCGGGGGCGCGATGGATATCACCGTCGGCCCGCTGGTCAATTTGTGGGGGTTCGGACCCACGAAACAGCCTGTGCACACCCCGAGCCAGGCGCAAATTGATGCAGCGAAAGCGCAAACCGGCTTACAACATTTGCATGTGATCCAGAGTGTGGACGGACAGTGGTTGCAGAAAGATCTGCCCGCGCTGGATGTCGATCTTTCAACCATGGGGGAGGGATATGCCACCGATCATCTGGCACGACTGATGGAGCAGCAGGGTATTACCGACTATCTGGTGTCGGTAGGGGGCGCAGTGCTGACCCGTGGGCAGAATGCCAGCAATCAACCCTGGCGTGTGGCAATCCAGAAACCCACCGATCGTGAAAACGCCGTCGAAGCGCGCGTTGATCTGCAAGGTCACGGTATCAGCACCTCAGGCAGCTATCGCAACTATTATGAACTGGATGGTAAACGCATTTCACATGTGATCGATCCCGCGACCGGACGGCCCATCGAACATAAGCTGGTCTCGGCCACCGTGATCGCCACCACGGCGCTGGAAGCCGATGGCTGGGACACCGGGCTGATGGTGCTGGGCAGCGAGCGGGCACAAGCGTTGGCACTCAAGGAGCATTTGGCGGTTTATCTGATTAGCAAACAGGGGGACGGCTTTACGCACTGGATGTCACCCCAGTTCAAATCCTTCCTGATCGATCAGGAAAGCAAATAACGGCAGGAGGCGCAGATGCTGGATCTGTTTAGTGACGAAGCACCATGGCAGGAACCGTTAGCGGAAGGCGCGGTGATTTTACGGCGCCGTGCACGCGATGATGCGGATGCATTGCTGGCGGCGATACAGCAGATTGCCGGGCAAAACCCCTTTGCTCACCGCATCACACCAGGTGGACATCGCATGTCGGTGGCGATGACCAACTGTGGCGATTTAGGCTGGTCAACGGATTCGCGCGGCTACCAATACACGGAGCAGGATAACGCCAGTGGGCATAAATGGCCGCCGATGCCTGCGCTGTTCCGCACGCTGGCGCAACAAACCGCACAGGAAGCGGGTTTTTCCGGCTTTAACCCGGATGCCTGCTTAATCAACCGTTATGAACCCGGAGCCAAACTCACCTTGCATCAGGATAAGGACGAGAAGGATTTGCGTCAGCCGATTGTTTCAGTGTCATTAGGCCTGCCTGCGGTGTTCCAGTTTGGTGGTTTTGAGCGCGGTGATGCCACGCAGCGGGTGCTGCTGGAGCACGGTGATATCGTGGTGTGGGGCGGCCCCTCACGCCTGCGTTATCACGGCATTCTGCCGCTCAAACCTGGTATTCACCCGGCAGCGGGCGCCTTTCGCTTTAACCTCACTTTCCGCCGCGCCCACTAACGGCACAGTGAATGAGAATTAATCTTGCTATCATCCGGAGCACCATTAAACTGCAGGCTGCTTGGTTGACCTCCGGAATCTGTTAATGGCATTGCTGCATGTGGTTTATCGCCAGTATCGCTGGCCTTTTATTGGCGTCATTCTGCTGACGCTGTTAAGCGCCGCGCTCGGCATCGGCTTAATCGCCTATATCAATAACGAGCTGATCGTCGCGGTGAATACCTCGATTTCTGTGCTGCCGAGTTTTCTGGGGCAGCTGTTTCTGCTGATGGCCGTGACGCTGGGTTCGCAACTGGCGTTAACTCAGCTTGGCCATCACTTTGTCTGGCGCCTGCGCGGCGAGTTCATCAAGCGTATTCTGGATACGCGCGTCGAGCGCATTGAGCAGATAGGTAACGCGCAACTGCTGGCGGGACTCACCAGTGATGTACGTGCGATCACCATCGCCTTTGTCCGCCTGCCGGAACTGATTCAGGGCATCATTATTACCCTGGGTTCCGCGCTCTATCTGGCGTGGCTGTCACCTAAAATGTTGCTGCTGACCTCGCTGTGGTTAGTCATCACTCTGGTGGGCGGCTGGTTGCTGGTGTCACGTGTGTATCAACACATGGCGAAACTGCGTGAAATCGAAGACGACCTTTACCGTGATTTCCAGACCATCATTGAAGGGCGTAAAGAGCTACAGCTTAACCGCGAGCGTGCTCAACTGATTTACGATACCGTGTATCAGGAAAACGCCAAAAGCTATCGTCATCATATCGTTCGTGCCGACACCTTCCATCTCAGCGCGGTTAACTGGTCAAATATCATGATGCTGGGTGCGATTGGCATTGTGTTCTTTATGGCCAATGGGCTGGGTTGGGCGAACACGGCGGTGGCCGCGACTTACTCATTGACGCTGTTGTTCCTGCGTACGCCGTTACTGGCTGCGGTGGGTGCCTTGCCGACCTTACTGAGCGCACAGGTCGCCTTCCGTAAAATCAACACCTTCGATCTCGCGCCTTACGATGCACAGTTCAAAGCGCTGCCACAGGTGAGTGACTGGCAAACACTGGAACTGCGCGATGTCTGCTTCCATTATGGCGATCACGGTTTCCAGGTTGGCCCGATTAATCTGACGCTGCATCGTGGTGAGTTAGTGTTCCTGATTGGTGGCAACGGCAGCGGTAAATCCACGTTGGCGATGCTGCTCACGGGCCTGTACCAGCCACAATCAGGCAGTTTGCTGTTGGATGGCAAAGTGGTTGACTGGCATAACCTCGATGCTTACCGCAAACACTTCTCAGCGGTGTTTACCGATGTGCATTTGTTTGATCGCCTGATCAGTCACGGCGGCCAGCCAGCGAATCCTGGACTGGTGCAGCAGTGGCTGGAACGCCTGAAGATGCAGGACAAACTGAAGCTGCAAGGCAATAAGGTGCTGAATCTGCAACTCTCTAAAGGGCAAAGTAAGCGACTGGCACTGCTTCTGGCGGCGGTGGAGGAACGCGACATCCTGCTGCTGGACGAGTGGGCTGCCGATCAGGACCCGCATTTCCGACGTATCTTTTACCGTGAATTGCTGCCCTGGCTACAGGCATCGGGCAAAACAATATTTGCCATCAGCCATGATGATCACTACTTCATTCATGCTGACCGCTTGCTGGAGATGCGCGAAGGCCAGTTGAGTGAACTGACGGGCAATGAACGTGAAATGGCCACGCTGGATGCGGTAAAGCGCACTGACACGGGTCATTAACGTCAGCTGGGATAGCTTAGCAAAAACCCTTATTGGGCAAGGTGTTGTCAGGCAGGTAAGGTAAGTTTCAACAGAGATTCCTCGTCTCTGTCTCCCTGGAACACTTCTGTCGTCTTGTGTTGTCACCGGCTTAGATTGATTCTGAGCCGGTTTTTTTATGGGTTGTTCAGTGGGTGGGCGATCAGTGTGATAACGCGGTCGCCACGTTGCCAGAAATGCGCCTGCAGCCGTGTGTTGGCGTTAAACTCGCGTGAAAAATCCTGCGTCAAAGTGACCGTGGCGCGGCCTTGCGCCAAATCCCACTCCAGCAACTCCGCTTGCAGAAAATCCATCGGCTGATGCAACTGTGGCCACAACGCTTTATAGACACTCTCTTTCAGCGAAAACAGCAGAGTGGCCGCTGCTGCAAACGGCAGTGCAGCGGCGGCTAACCGTTGACGCTCTGTACGGCTCATCAGCATCTCCGCCGTTTCCTCTGCGGTCTGTTCTGCCATCACTTGCTCGACATCAACGCCGATACAGAGGGGCGCCTGCGTTGCCGCGATGACGGCCATTTGCTGCGAATGCGAGAGTGAGGCCTGAATCCCCACTGGCCATACCGGCGAGCGATCGGGCGCATTACGCAGGATAAAGTCAGGCATCGCGAAGCGCGCCAGCATTTGCTGCGCCAGCCAGCGACTCGCTAAATGCTCAGCTTTACGCTTGGTGACGGCACTGTGTAGCGCCAGTGGTAGCGGGAGTTGCCAATGTTGATGCAGATCGCTGTGCCAGGCCTGCTGATTAAATTCACACCACGCAATAGGGAGCGGAGAGCTTGTCATAGCCGCAGCGGTGATAAACGGGGAGGGGGGCAGTACCAGGGGAATTTCAGAAGCAAACATTAAGCATCACGGCTGACGGTTAAAACGCTATTTTTACCCGTCAGCCGTGAAAAGAGCAAGCCAAAGCGGCTCACCCACGTTTAGTGATTAGGCGGAATCGACATGCCTTTGATCTGTACCACAAAGTGCTCGTTGCCTTTGGTTATACGTGCACCGCGGTCACACCACCGCGAAGCCAGGCGGAAAAAATCGTCGCTGCCGATATCGTAAGCCAGTTCAACTTTACTGATACCTGAATGCAGGAGTTCTTCCGCGTCCTGCAGGTTTTTAGCTTTGATGACCATAATAAGTGTCCATCGAAAAACAGGAAGGATAAGAGTAATTAAACTGTATGACAGTTTTGTTTCAATCAGATGAAATGCTGTCATATTTGACGAAAAATGTGATCCCGCTCCGCTTTGATTGCTTACGGTAACTGACTTATTATTTGCCAGAAGCATTCCCACCCCGGCCGTTTTACGATAATACTGAATGGGTTAACCAAGGAGGTTGCCATGGAAATACCCCGTCTGGAAACGCCCCGTTTACTGCTGCAACCGCTGCGAAGCGAAGATGCGATTCAGGTACAGCAGGTTTTCCCGCGCTGGGAGATCGTGCGGCATCTGATAGGTTCTGTGCCCTGGCCTTATCCCGCTGATGGTGCCCGCCAATATATTGAGGGCATGGCACTGCCCGCAATGAAAGCAGGGCAGGCGTGGCACTGGAGCCTTCGCCATCGATCTGATCCCAACAGTCTGATTGGTTTAATCTCACTACGTCTGGGGCCGGAAGATAACCGGGGATTCTGGCTGGTGCCTGAATGGCAGAAGCAGGGATTGATGAGTGAAGCCTGCGCAGCAGTCACCGAATTCTGGTTTATCCATCTCGACCAGACGCGTCTGCGTGTGCCCAAGGCGATGGATAATCTGGCTTCTCGTCGCATCTCGGAACGCACCGGCATGCGGTTAGTGGATACCTATAGCAAAACTTTTGTTGAGGGCGAGTTACCGGCGGGCACCTGGGAGCTGACGCGTGACGAGTGGCTGGCGCAGCGTGATAGAGGATAGCGGCCTTCAGAAAGCAAAAAAGCAGCCTTAAGGGCTGCTTTTTTATAGGATTTTGGTCGGCACGAGAGGATTTGAACCTCCGACCCCGGACACCCCATGACCGTGCGCTACCAGGCTGCGCTACGTGCCGAACGTGGAGAAGTAGTCTACTGGTTCCGCTCGCGATTGCAATATGCGCATGTTTTAACTGCCTCATTATTAATCAGTTTGCGGTAAAGCGCTTCTCTTCTGTCAACACCTGAAGCAGTAACGCCAGCTGCGGTTTATGATCCTTCAGCTTATGGCCCTGTGCATCGTAGGCGCTGTAACTGCCGTTGTTATTCAGCACCAGCGTCACGGTTGGCGTAGTCACCACCAGTTTGCCCTCTTCACTGCTGGCCACCCAGTTGTGGCTGCGCTGAGCAGCAAACAGGTCTTCACCCTGTGAATAGTTGGCTGGATTGGTGCGCACATGCAGCAGACGTTGCATCAACGTTGTCATCACATCCTGCTGGTCGGTCAGACGATCGATGGTCTGCGCCGGCGTATTCGGCCAATGCACCACCAGCGGCACCTGCAACGTTGCACGGTTACCCGGATTGTCATCATTCTCCGGTGTCACTGCACGCTGAGCGGTAATCACCACCACGGTATTTTTGAGTAAGTCGCGTTGTTTCAGCGTCTGTAGTACGGCCGCAATTTGCTCATCAACACTGTTAGCCTGGCGCAAATAGCTGCGCTGACGCGCTTTAATGCTTTCGCCAGTCACGTTGACGCCATCAAGTGAAATCCATGAGAACCAGGGCGCACCCTCGGCTTTCTGGCCGTTGAGCCAGTTTTGCCATTGGTTCACCGTCGTGCTGTTTGGCTGAGAATCAGCTTCAGGCAAGCTGTAATCCGCTAACAGCGCCTGGCGATACAAGGGTTGGCTGAAACCATCGGAGGAGAACAGACCAAACTGGTATCCCTGCGAATTTAGCGCACCGAGTAACGCCGAAGGCATCCGCGCGGCAAGTACGCCATCCATATAGCTAGAGGAGATGCCGTAAAACAGCCCGAACATGCCTTTCTCCGGCGCAATCCCGGCACTGTAGTGTTGGGTAAAGCGTACGTTGTCGCTGGCAAACTGATTCAGCGACGGCAGTGCCTTATCCAGATTGTCATGGCTCAAACCATCAACGGTCAGCAGCAGCAGGTTGTGGCGCGTGCCGCCATCGCGGAAGGTGATATCGCTCAGCGGATACTGTACTGACAGCGCCTCAGGATCGCCCTGTTGCACCAGACGGCGCTGATACTCCTGCGCATCCAGCAAGCCATGGCGTTCAAGAAACCGTCGTGCGGTCATCGGATAGGAGAGCGGCAGATTGGCGCGCTGCATGGTAATCGGGCGATAGAAATTGGCATCCGCCCAGATATACATCAGATGGCTGGCAAAGAAAGCACAGATAAACAGCGCGGCCAGCGGCTTACCAAATGAGCGTCGATTCAGGCTGCGCAGCTTCTGCCAGCTCCAGGTGGCAAACAACATCTCCACGAGGAAGATGACCGGTACGCTAATAAACATCAGCTGCCAGTCACGTGCCATTTCGCTTTGGTCCGGGTTGATCACTAACTCCCACACCACCGGATTCAGATGGAGGTGGAAGCGGTTGAACACCGCGCTATCGACCATAATCAGCGTCAGCCCGGCAGTGGCGATAATCGCCGACAGCACCCTTAGCAATCGCTGTGACATCACCACAAAGGTGAGCGGAAAAATCACCAGCAGATAACCGGCGAACACGATAAAGCTAAAGTGGCCAATCCAGCTGGTATAGGCATAAATACGGCCCGCGAGTGACGCAGGCCAATCGGCGACCAACAGATAGCGGCTACCTAAAATCAGCGCGAAGATGATATTAAACAGAGCAAACCAGTGCCCCCAGCTGATCATCTGGGAGACTTTTTCGCGATAGCGCTGCCGGTTGGTTACCATATTTATGAGGTCAGATCTGCAATTTAGTGGGCGTTGTCATCGCGAACGGAAGACTGCAACGCTTCCGCGAAAGATTTCGCCAGGCTGCGGCGCTGGGCCGGCGAGACACTGGTGTTAATCAAATTGGTTACCATGTTCCCTAATACCATCAGGGAAAGGTCGGTTGGCGCTTTGTCTTTTTCAAGAATCTGCGCCATCTGCGCGAGAAGCTTCTCTACGCGCTCGTCGCTATAACGGGATGATTGTGGCATATCGTCGACTAATCAAGTGTGAAAAGGCGGTATATTACCGTAACAACGCGCTTTTTTCCGCAATTAAATCGCAAGCAGAGCGATCAGTTTGTGCGTAGAGTTGAAAGCAGCGGCGGGCGGTGTTTGAATACGCGCCTGAGCCTAAAGGAGAGTCTACCATGAGTCTGGATATCGACCAGATTGCCCTGCATCAGTTAGTTAAACGTGATGAAAATCAGCTTGAGCTGGTCCTGCGTGACACATTACTGCCGACGACCCGTGCGGTAGAAGAGATGGCGGAAGAGTTGCATCGGGTGTATAGCGCCAAAAGTAAGGCTTACGGTTTGTTCAATGAAGAGAGCGAACTGGCCGATGCGCTGCGTAACTGCCGCAAAGGGCAAGATGACTTTCTGGCTTTCAGCCGTGCGGCGACGGGCCGTCTGCGTGATGAGCTGGGCAAATATCCGTTTGCGGAAAGTGGCGTGGTGCTGTTCCTGCACTATCGCTATCTGGCGGTTGAGTACTTGCTGGTGGCAATGCTGAGCAGCCAGTCGAGCATGCGCGTCAATGAGGAATTGGATATCAGCAGCACCCATTATCTCGACATCAATCATGCGGATATTGTGGCGCGTATTGATCTCACTGAGTGGGAAACCAACCCAGAATCAACCCGTTATCTGACCTTCCTGCGTGGACGTGTCGGGCGCAAAGTGGCCGATTTCTTTATGGATTTCCTCGGTGCCAGCGTAGGCCTCGATACCAAAGCGCAGAACCGGGGTTTGCTGCAGGCGGTAGATGATTACTGCGCGGAATCGAATCTCGATAAGAACGAGCGCCAGAACTATCGTCAGCAGGTCTACAGCTACTGCAACGACCAACTGCAGGCAGGTGAGGAGATTGCGCTGGAAGATTTGTCCAGTGAACTGCCGCCACTGGGAGAGAAAACGTTCCAGGCCTTTACCCAAGAGCAGGGTTACGAGTTGGAAGAGCATTTCCCGGCTGACCGTAGCACATTGCGCCAGCTGACCAAGTTTGCTGGCAGCGGTGGCGGCTTGACGCTGAATTTTGATGCCATGCTACTCGGCGAGCGCATCTTTTGGGATCCCGCGACCGATACCCTGACCATCAAAGGGACACCACCTAATCTGCGCGATCAATTACAGCGTCGAACCGGCGGAAACTGATTTCCAGGCAAAAAAAACGCCGCGTAAGCGGCGTTCTCTTTTCAACTCGTTGGCGATTAAGCGCGAACGAAGTCGATGTGGTGCAGTTTTGGCTTGAACGGATGACGCTGTACCGCCTGAGCTTTAACTTTAACTTCTTTACCATCAACAACGATGGTCAGCACGTCGGTGTAGAACTCAGGCTTAGCCTGCAGGTTCATTACAACGTCGTGGTCCAGTTCGATAGCAACTGGCGCTTCGTTTCCGCCATAGATGATGGCTGGGAATTTATTTGCTACACGCAGACGGCGGCTCGCACCCTTACCCTGCTCTTTACGTACTTCAGCGTTGAAAGTGGTCATTTGATTTCTCTTCAATCATTTCTGCTACAGGCGACCCAGCAACAGACGGTTATTCATATGCTTTTACGGATGCAAAAGCGGGCGGCATTATAGCCGCAATAGAAGACGCGGGCAAATGATTCCGTCGCTTAACGCAGCTCATTCGCGCGTCGATAACGTCCCTGATAATCGAACATCTTCTCGCGAATTTGCCAGAAATGACCTTTCGCACGTGCCACGACAAAATCGGGATGACGCAGCAGTGGCTGCAAAGCGATAACATCGGCAGCCGTTTGCCAACCGAGTTCCACGCCGGGTGCGCGCTGGTGTGGGCGCATAAACAGCTGCTCAAAGGCTTTACGTTGTGCAGGCGTTTGCAGACGGAAACGTTCACTGACGCTGGTGCCATCTTCATCAAAATAGGTCGCTTTCAGCCATTCGCCTTTTTCGTCGCGCCCTTGTTCCAGCGTCATGCCGCCGCAGCGCAGCACGCGTGCATCTTTAAGTTTTAGCGCGGCTTTCAACATATCATCCGGGTCGACCATAATACGATCGCACTGATGGCAGCGGCGAGCCGCAATATCGTTTTCTGCACCGCAGTCGGGACAACTTTTAAAGCGGAAGCGATAGTCGCACTGTTCACGATTGCCCTCATCATCCTCCATCACGCCCTGACAGCGACGACCAAAATGTTCAATGATGTGGCCATCTTCGGTGGTTTTTCCCCAAAAGGTGTTGGCGAAACCACAGGCGGGGCAGAACACCTGCACCGGCTGATTGTCACTGGCGCCCTTTGGCGTGCCGACTTCCGGTGTAAAGAGATCGTGCGGATTGCCGGCGTAATCGAGGATCAGGCAATCGGTTTTGCCCGGTGACAAACGCAGGCCGCGCCCGACGATTTGCTGATACAGGCTGACAGATTCAGTAGGGCGAAGAATGGCGATGAGATCGACGTGTGGCGCATCAAAGCCGGTGGTCAGCACCGCGACGTTCACTAAAAACTTTAACTGCTGCGCTTTAAATTCGCTGATCAAACGGTCGCGTTCTTTCACCACGGTTTCCGCCGACACCAACGCGCTGTTCTCGGGCAACAGAGATAAAATCTCACGCGCATGTTCTACCGTGGCGGCGAACACCATCACACCACGGCGATCTTCCGCGAACTCCACGATCTGTCTGATGATGTGCGGCGTTACGCGATTCTGCTGCTTCAATTCGCGATTGAGATCGGCTTCGCTGAATAAGCCGTTGTTTTGCGGGATCAGTCGGCTGAAATCGTACTGTACTACCGGCATATCCAGCCGTTCGGGCGGCACAAGGAAACCGTGCTTGATCATGTAGCGCAGCGGCAATTCATAAATACAGTCACGGAATAGCGCGTGCTGATCGCCGCGCACCATGCCGTGATAGTGAAACTGATAAATCCAGCCTTTACCGAGGCGGAAAGGGGTGGCGGTCAACCCCAGCAGCCGAAGCTGCGGATTGTGCTGTCGCAGATGGGCGAACAGCTGTTGATACTGGCTCTCTTCGTTGTCGCTGATGCGGTGACACTCATCAACGATCACCAGGGAGAAGGCACTGTCGAAGCGATCCAGATTGCGCGCCACCGACTGCACGCTGCCAAAAACCACTTTGCTTTCGCTCTGTTTGCGCTGCAAACCGGCGGCAAAAATATCGGCTTCCAGACCATACGCCTGATATTTACTGTGATTCTGCTCGACCAGCTCTTTCACATGCGCCAGCACCAGCACGCGGCCTCTGGCAATCCGCGCCAGTTCAGCGATCACCAGACTTTTACCGGCACCCGTTGGCAACACGATCACGGCGGGCGCATCGTGGCGGCGAAAATGCTGGAGCGTGGCGTCAACCGCCTCTTGCTGGTACGGGCGCAGGGTGAAGGACATCAGGGCAAACTTTTTTCTTCAAACGGGCACGCATTATGACATGAAAACAGCTGAAACGCAGGCGCGGTACTGTTAGCAGGCGAAGGATCAAGCTATACTGCCCACACTTTTTTAACGGTTTAAAAACACCGTTTCAGTTCCCTCCGTAGTAACAGGCAAAAGCGAATTCATGCGACTCGAAAAATTCATATCTCAGCAGCTGGAAGTCAGCCGTGCTATCGCCGGCCGCGAAATCCGCGCCAGGAAAGTCACTATTAACGGCGAAGTGGTGCGCGATGCGGGCTACAAAGTGTTGCCAGACGACGAAATCGAATACGACGGCAATCCATTGGTGGTGCAAACCGGCCCACGCTACTTCATGCTGAATAAGCCGCAGGGCTATGTCTGCTCCACTGACGATCCCGATCATCCTACCGTATTGTTCTTCATGGAAGAACCCGCTGCCTTCAAGCTGCATGCGGCAGGGCGTCTGGATATCGATACCACCGGTCTGGTTCTGCTGACGGACGATGGTCAATGGTCACACCGTATCACCTCTCCGCGCCATCACCTCGAAAAAACCTATCTGGTTGAGGTCGAAGAGCCGATTGACCCTGCGTTGGTGGAGAAATTTGCGGCGGGGATTCAACTGCACAATGAGAAAGAACTGACCAAACCGGCGGTGCTGGAGATCCTGGATGAAAAGGCCGCTCGTTTAACCATCACGGAAGGCCGCTATCATCAGGTCAAACGCATGTTTGCCGCGATGGGCAACCATGTCTCTGCGCTGCATCGCGAAAGCATTGGTGAGATTGTGCTGGATGACGATCTGGCTGAAGGTGAATACCGTGAACTCACGGAAGAAGAGGTCGACAGCATCGGCCTGCCAGAAGAGCTGAAAAAACGCAAATAGCGGGAGAGAGCGGTGCGTAAGGAAAAGAATTCACCGGTAGGTTTAGTCGTGATTCTGGGATTGCTGGCGATGCTGATGCCGCTCTCCATTGATATGTATTTGCCGGCTATGCCGCAAATTGCTCGCGAATTTGCCGTTTCGGCAGGCAGCGTGCAGATGACGCTTAACCTTTACATCCTGGGGTTTGCTATCGGGCAGTTGGTGTATGGCCCGCTGGCGGACAGCTACGGACGTAAACCGGTGATTGTGCTGGGCACGCTAATCTTTGCCTGCGCCGCGGCGGCATGCGCCTTGTCACAGTCCATTGATCAACTGATCTTTATGCGCTTCCTGCACGGTTTGTCGGCGGCAGCGGCCAGCGTGGTGATTAATGCGTTGATGCGAGACAGTTACTCGAAAGAGGATTTCTCGCGCATGATGTCGTTTGTCATGCTGGTCACGACGATTGCGCCGTTACTGGCACCGATTATCGGCGGTTGGCTGTTGCTGCTGTGGAACTGGCACGCGATATTCTGGACGCTGGCCGTGGCCGCATTGATCACCACCGTGCTGGTGGTGACTCAGATCCGTGAAACGTTGAAGCCTGAACAGCGGCAGCGATTCCATCTGCGTACCACAATCAGTAACTTTGTGGCGCTGGTGCGCCACAAACGCGCGTTCAGTTATATGCTGGCAAGCGGCTTCTCATTTGCGGGGCTGTTTACCTTCCTCAACGCCGGGCCATTTGTTTACATCGAAGTCAATCACGTTTCACCGCAAAACTTTGGCTACTACTTTGGCCTTAACGTGGTGTTCCTGTTTGTCATGACGCTGATTAACAGCCGTGCGGTACGCCGCTTTGGGCCGCTGGCGATGTTCCGTATCGGGCTGATCATTCAGTTCGCCATGGGTATCTGGCTGCTGATTGCCAGTGCGCTGGATTTGGGTTTCCTGTCGCTGGTGTTTGGCGTAGCGATGTTTATCGGCTGCGTCTCGACGGTCTCTTCGAACGCGATGGCGGTGATTCTCGATGAGTTTCCGCATATGGCAGGCACCGCATCGTCGCTGGCCGGAACCTTACGCTTTGGCGTGGGGGCGCTGGTGGGCGCATTGCTGTCACTGGTGAGTATTAACAGCGCCTGGCCGATGGTGGCGACCATTGCCCTGTGCGCAACCGTCTCCATTGTGTTGTTCAGCTACGCCGCACGTCCACGCCACACCTAATCCTGTGCATCCCTCTGACGGCGCGGTTTATCGCGGAGTTCGCTGAGCTTTAGAGCCAATGACTTCGCGGTTAAAACCGCGCCGCAATCACATTCCCACTTGTTGCAAGCGTTCTATTCCTCACCCCCACTCGCGAATCCCCACATATTCGTTATGCTTAATGTTTCCATAATGTGAAAATTAAGGGGTAAAAAAGTAACGACATTGCGTCTAAAATGATTGTTAACTGCCGCCGAACAAGGTACACATAGGCATAAATGCGAGAAAGCTCGCAAATAATAACTTTGCTACATGCTTTATGTTTAAAACGAGAAGGCAAACCTTGACGTCCGTATTCTGAGTTTACCAGGTAGGGATTCACTGCGTAATCGCCGTCGTCGTGAATAAGCGTTAACGTCTCTGGGGACTGTAACTATGCTGCAACTTTCGGTTATGCATCGCTTACCGCAACATTATCGCTGGTCAGCCGATCATGTTGGTGAAATTGAGCGTCAGGAAGCGGTAAATGGTGTGCACGATGAAGATCTCGTCGCATTGCGTCTGTTAAGCCACGATGGGCATCCCGCACTGGAAATTTTGCACCAGCTGCAAGAGACGCTGGCGCAGATTCAGGTCGAATGCAAAATTGCGCTGTGCGAAGGGCAACCCTGTTTACTGATTCAGCGCGGTGATGAAAGCACGACCAATTGTTGCCTGAAAAATCAGGGCGTTGCCATCGCAGAAACCTTTGAAGGTCATTAAGTTAACGATTCACCCTGCGCGGAGGCCAAAAGCTGACGCGTATAATCGCTGGCTGGTGCGTTAAACAACGCTTCGCATTCTCCCTGTTCCACCACCTCACCCTGGCGTAGCACAATCAGCTGATGGCAGAGTGCGCGCACCACCTGCAAATCATGGCTAATAAACAGATACGCTAACTGGTGCTCCTGCTGTAAACGGCGCAGCAGGGTGAGAATTTGCTTCTGCACTGAGCGATCCAGCGAAGAGGTCGGTTCATCCAGCACGATTAATTGCGGCTCCAGAATCAGCGCCCTGGCAATGGCGATACGCTGGCGCTGTCCACCGGAAAACTCGGCGGGATAGCGTGAACGGCTCTCTGCATCCAGTCCCACTTCCTGCATCACGGCAATCACTTTCGCTTCCTGCTCGGCAGCACTTAGTTCAGGACGATGCACTGCCAGCCCTTCCGCAATCACCTGCTGTACTGTCATGCGTGGATTGAGTGATGAGTTGGGATCCTGAAACACCACCTGAATATGTGGACGCAGCGGCAAAAGCTGTTTACGCGATAGGCTATGCAGCGGCTGACCGTCAAACCAAATCTCACCGCGCGCGGCAATCAAACGCAGCAGTGCCAATCCAGTGGTGCTTTTACCTGAACCGGATTCTCCCACCAACCCAAGGCTCTCACCCCGGCGCAGTGTGAAGTTGAGATCGCTGAGTACGGTTTTTTCCGCCACGCTGCGCTTGAACAATCCGCGTTTAATCGGAAAGCCCACGTGCAGGCTTTTGACCTGCAGCAGCGGTTGGGTATTGATAAGCGGCACCGGTTGGCCATCCGGCTCTGCGGCGAGTAATTCACGTGTATAGGGATGCTGTGGCTGGCTGAACAGCGGCTTGCAAAGATTGTGCTCCACTTCCCGGCCATTGCGCATCACCGTTACGCGATGCGCCAGCTGGCGGACGATATTGAGGTTGTGGGTAATGAACAGCATGCCCATATTCAGTTCACGCTGCAGTTCACGCAGCAAGCGCAGAATCTGTGCCTGTACCGTGACATCCAGCGCGGTGGTGGGCTCATCGGCAATCAGCAGTTTTGGTTGTGTCAGTAACGCCATGGCAATCATCACGCGCTGACGCTCTCCGCCGGAAAGCTGATGCGGGAAATCGCCGAGGCGTGATGCTGCATTGCGGATGCCAACGCGATCGAGACAGCCGAGAATTTCGCCGCGCGCCGCTTCTTTGCGCATCCCGCGATGCAGAGACAGCACTTCATACAGCTGCTTTTCAACGTTATGCAGCGGGTTGAGCGACACCATCGGTTCCTGGAAAATCATCGCCATCTGGTTGCCACGCAGGCCGCGCATTTCACGCTCACTGGCCTGCAAGATATTTTGGCCATTGAACAGAATCTCACCTTGCGGATACGTCACAGGCGGTTGCGGCAGCAGGCGCATAATGGAGAGCGCGGTGACACTTTTGCCTGAACCAGATTCTCCGACCAGCGCCAGAGTTTCACCGGCCTCAATTTGCAGAGAGATATCTTCCACCACGCGGCGCTGATTGAAGGCCACGGCGAGATGATTGACGCTTAACAGGCTCATTTCACCCCCCGGCTTGGATCAAAGGCATCACGTACCGCTTCACCAATAAAGATCAACAGCGAGAGTAGCAGCGCGAGGGCGAAGAAGCCGGAAAGTCCCAGCCACGGCGCCTGTAAGTTGTTCTTGCCCTGCAACAGCAGTTCACCCAGCGAAGGAGAACCTACCGGCAAGCCGAAGCCAAGGAAATCCAGTGAGGTCAGGGTGGTAATCGAACCGCATAAAATAAAGGGCAGGAAGGTCAGCGTGGCTACCATGGCGTTCGGCAGCATGTGACGCAGCATAATGCGTCCGTCACTCACGCCGAGCGCGCGCGCCGCACGCACATAATCAAAGTTACGCGTGCGCAGAAACTCGGCTCGCACAACGCTCACCAGGCTCATCCAACCAAACACCACGGTGACCAGCAATAGCCACCAGAAGCCGGGTTGAATCACACTGGAGAGCAGAATCAATAAAAACAGCGACGGCATACCGGACCACACTTCAATCAGACGCTGGCCAACCAGATCGACACGGCCGCCAAAATAGCCCTGCACGGCACCGATCACGATGCCGATCACGCTGGAGAACAGCGTCAGCAAGATGCCGAACAGCAGCGAGATGCGTGTGCCGTACAGCAAACGCGCCAGCACATCGCCACCATTGGCGTCAGTACCCAGCCAGTTCTGCTTCGAGGGCGGAGAAGGGAAGGGCACATCGGTGGCGAAATTGATGGTGCTGTCACTGAAACGAATAGGTGCCCACAGCGCCCAGCCCTGCTGATCGATCCGTTGTTTTAGCCAGGGATCCTGGTAATCGGCCGGGGTGGCGAAGTCGCCGCCAAAATCACTCTCGCTGTAATTGAACAGCAGCGGCATATACCAGCGTTGCTGGTAGTGCACCAGCAGTGGCTTGTCATTGGCCAGTAACTCCGCACCGAGTGAAAGCACAAAAATAAGCAAAAAAATCCACAGCGACCAAAAACCACGGCGGTTATGGCGAAAGCGTTGCCAGCGCTGCTGGTTGATTAGCGATAAACCCATTAGCGCCCCTCAAAATCGATGCGCGGATCGACCAGCGTATAGGTCAGATCGCTGAGAATATTCATCAGCAAACCAATCAGCGTGAAGATATAGAGTGTGCCAAACATCACCGGATAGTCGCGCTGAATGGTGGCATCGTAACCCAGCAAGCCGAGTCCGTTGAGGGAGAACATCACTTCAATTAAGACCGAACTGGTAAAGAACATGCTGATAAAGGTGGCAGGGAAACCGGCGATCACCAGCAGCATGGCGTTGCGAAATACGTGGCCATACAAAATACGTTTTTCATCCAGTCCTTTGGCGCGTGCCGTCACCACGTATTGTTTGCGGATCTCATCGAGGAATGAGTTTTTGGTCAACATGGTGAGGGTGGCAAATCCGCCAATGACGGTGGCCAGCACCGGTAGCGTGATGTGCCAGAGATAATCGCCTATCTTGCTGTACCACGGCAGCGTATCAAACTGCGGCGAGGTGAGACCGCGCAGCGGGAACCAGTCGAAATAGCTGCCACCGGCAAACAACACAATCAGCATGATGCCGAACAGAAATGCCGGGATGGAGTATCCAATGATGATAAAGGTACTGCTCCAGATATCGAAAGCGCTGCCATTGCGCACCGCCTTTTTAATCCCTAACGGAATCGAGACCAGATAAATGATCAACGTACTCCACAAGCCCAGGCTGATGGAAACCGGCAAGCTCTCTTTGATGAGCTGAAGCACCGAGGCGCTGCGGAACAGGCTGTCGCCAAAATCAAAACGGATATAGTTCCACAGCATTTCGCCATAGCGCTGCAGCAGCGGTTTATCAAAACCGTAGCGGTGTTTGATCTCTGCAATCACCTCAGGATCGAGGCCACGCGCGCCGCGATATTGGCTGTCGCCCGGATTATCATGCGCCAGCGCACCGCGCCCGCCGACATCTCCAGCACTGCCCGAGGAAAAACCGGAGCTATGACCAAATTGCGCATTCGCCAGCGCCTGGTCCACCGGTCCACCGGGCGCAATCTGCACGATAAAAAAATTCAGGGTGATGATCGCCCACAGAGTGGGAATAATCAGCAGCAACCTGCGCAGGAAATAGGAACCCAAACCGCTCTCCTCAGCGTCTATCGGCCGGCAATTGTGCGGCTTTGTTCACGTCATACCACCAGTTCTCTAACCCGGTTGCGTACGCGGGTTTGATTTCAGGGCGGGAAAATTTATCCCAGTATGCCAGCCTCTGTTCGGCGTTGTACCACATCGGGATCATATAGGCATTCCATAACAGGATACGATCCAGCGCCTGACCCAGCGGCAACAGCGCTTTTTCATCCCCCTGATGGTCGACGATCTCCTGCACGAAGTGGTCCACGATGGGATCTTTCACCCGAGGGGTGTTCCAGGAGGAGTCAATGTATGGCGATTGCCAAATGGTGCGCAGGCTGGTGGAAGGCGAGGGCATCGCGTAGTAAAGCGAGGGGATCATATCGTAATCGCCTTCACGCAAACGGCGCAGATACTGCGAGCTATCAATTTGCCGCAACGCTACCTGAATCCCCAGACGCTGCAGGCTGTGCTGGAACGGCAGCGCCCAATCGTTCTGCGTACCGCTACGCATCAGCAGTTCAAAGCGGAAGGGCTGCCCGGTTTTATTGTTCACCAGCTGCTGATTTTTAATCTGCCAGCCTGCTTCTTTCAGCAGCGTCATGGCTTTTAGCAGATTACCGCGATCGAAGCCGCTACCCTCTGAACGCGGCGGTGCGTATTCGTTGTTGAACACTTCAGCAGGCAACTGCGCTTTGTACGGTGCCAGCAGAATGAGCTGGTCGGCTTTCGGGTAGCCTTTGGCAGCGTAAGCCGTGTTCTGGAAATAGCTGTCCGTGCGTTTGTAAGCCCCGTAAAACAGCGCTTTGTTCATCCACTCGAAATCAAATGCCAGCGTCAGCGCCTCACGCACTCGCCGGTCAGCAAACAGGGGTTTTTCATTGTTAAAGGCCAGCCAGCGAGTATCGGTAGAGACGGTATTTGGCGTGGTCGATTTCACGATGGCGTGGCTATCAAAGTTGCGCCCACGGTATTGTGTGGCCCACTTCTTCGCCGACCCCTCTTCGCGCAGATCGGACGCGCCGGCTTTGAAGGCTTCAAAAGCAACGTTGTCGTCAAGATAGTAATCGTAGCGCAGCGTATCAAAGTTATAGCGTCCCCGATTGACCGGCAGATTTGCCGCCCAGTAGTTTTTCACCCGACTGTATTGAATGAACTGGCCTGGCTTATAAGACGTGACGCGATAGGGGCCGCTGGAGAGCGGAGGATAACCGATAGGCTCATTAAATTTTTTATTCTGCCAGAAGGCTTGCGGCAAAACCGGCAGCGTTAACCAGCTCAGGATCATGTCCTTATCTGGTTTCGGCATGTCGATGCGGACAGTGAGATTGTTGAGCGCTTTCACTTCAACACCACGAAACGCCACGCGAAATTGTGGCACCCCTTCGGTCATAAATTTCTGGAAGGTGAAGGCAACATCTTTCGCGGTTATCGGGCTGCCGTCCTGGAAGCGCGCATGGGGATTGATGGACACTTCCATCCAGTGATAGTCGGATGGATAGCGGGCGGATTCAGCAATCAAGGGATAGTAGCTGCCAGGCTCATCATCGGAGGTGGTGAACAGCCCGTCATACAGCGTATCGGTGCCGACGCCAGGATTACCGCGTGAAGCAAAGCGATTGAAGTTATCGTAAGTGCCCACCACCGCGATGGTCATCTTGCCGCCCTTAGGCGCAGCGGGATTCGCGTAATCGTAATGGGTGAAATTCACCACATACTTCGGTTCGCCCAGCTTGGCAAAGGCATAACTCTCATTGATGGTTTCCGCATGCAGTGGCGCGATGGCGCTACAAACCAACAACGCGGTGACAAGACGCAGCAGCATAAGTGGGGCGCTCTCCTTAAATAATCCGCACTGAATGGTAGCAGTTTCGTGACGATAGCGTGACGTTAACCGAGCGCTGCCTGACGTTGGTAATAACTGATCAGGTTTTCCGGACGCAGCGGGCGACTGAATAAATATCCCTGCAGATGTGTCACCCCACGGTTCACCAGCCACGCTGCCTGGTCGCCGGTTTCAACGCCTTCTGCAACGGTTTTGAGATTGAGCTTCTTCGCCAGCAGCAATACCGCGTCCAGTACCGGTGAGGTCACCGTTTCGGTACCAATACTCTGTACAAAGCCTCGGTCAATTTTAAGGTAATCAAAAGGATAGCGTTCAAGATAGATCAATGCGCTGTGGCCAGTGCCGAAGTCATCGATGGCGATTTTAATATCCTGCTCATGCAGCCAGGCAAAAATCTCGCCAGCATTTCTTTCGCCCACCATTGTGCGTTCGGTGATTTCGAAAACATAGTTGAAGTGGTCTTTTGGCATGTCGGCAATCCACTCCTGCACATGCTGACGAAAACTTTCTGATGCGAGATGCAGAGGGGAAAGGTTCAGACTCATACGCGTGCCGCGCGGCAGTTGCTGGCAGAGGAACTTCGCATCGCGCGCCACCAGTTTAAACAAATGCTGAGTCAGGGGAATAATCAGATTTTGCGCTTCAGCGTTGCTAATAAAGGCATCGGGGGGAATTATTCCCTCGGTGGGATGTGTCCAGCGCAGTAGTGCTTCAACGCCGTACGGTTGCCCATCGTGGGCGGTGACCAGGGGCTGATACTCAACATGAAACTGACCACGTTTAATGCCCTGCATTATCTCTTTGCCAGGACGCTGATACAACGTCAGCAGCAGCCAACTGGCCGCACTCATAAACAGGGCTGAGAGGAGGCCGGTCAGCAGGATCAGATGATAATCGCGTTGCGCCAGCGTCGTACCGTACAGCACGAAGCGCATACCATTATCTTTAAAACTCATTTCTTTCAAGGCAGGTGGTAAATCGTGGATATTCACCACCTGATTCTTGCCACTCAGCAGGGCTTTATCGCCAATCACCAACGCCATACCGGTGATTTCGGGATGATAAGAAGCCAGCAGCTGATAAGGCGTCAGGCTGATATTCATGGTGGCGAGAATGCCGGTCTCAGCTGAGCCAGGGTTCTTCATCCACAACGCCAGCGCGGGTTTGGTCGGCAACAGGGGCGTGCCTTCCAGTAAGCGTAAATCGCGATCGCGCTCCAGCTCCGATTGTGGCGAAATATCATTCGCAGGCAGCAGAAAGGCGCCGGTGGCGGACGAACAATAGGCATTACTGTTACGTACCAGCAAAATCGCGCGGATATTGCCGGCAAAGGCGGCACGTGAGGTGAGTTCGCGGCTTACGCTACTGCATTCAAGCTGGGTGTATTGTTGCAATGGATAAAGGGTATCCACCAGGGTCGACATCACCTGTTGAAGATCGTCGCGGCTATGGATCAGCAACTGTTCATGTTGTTGTACTCGTTTTTGCCAGGTTAGCGTCAGCAGTACGATGACAAACAACAGAAAGAACACACCGCCGATGATCGCACTACTCCAGGCGATACGGCGCGAATAGGTTGCATGACGTTTTAACGTCCCCGACAGTGGCATGGAGTGCATTCCCCTTTATGGCGCCATTATTATTATGTAAATCGTGCACTACTGCTCGCTGGTGTCTGGCGTGAAACATTGCATCAGGGTGGGTTTTTTTAACCGCCGGAGACACAACAATTTGCTGCCAGTAAGCAAACGAGAATATAACGAGGATGCGCGAAAAGTCTCGTTATATTTCTGATTCTCAATTACTTTTTATCTATCGGATTTGCGTTAAGAAATAGCAGGCGAAAAAAAACGCTGCCTGGGCAGCGTTTTCTGATTCTCTGGCTGAGAGGATCTTCAAAAGGATACGTTAGCTAGGATTTTTAGCTAAAACCCTGCGGGCTTCACGGTAACGTGTTTTCCAGTAACTGTCGTTTAAACTGGAGATCATCACACCACTGCTGGTGGATGCATGCACGAAGTTATCGTTACCGAGATAGATGCCAACGTGTCGTCCGGTAGAACCGGCACGGAACAGCACTAAATCACCCGGGCGCAGTTTGCCGCGAGAAATCTCTTTGCCTGTATCCTGCTGTTCTGACGTGGAACGTGGCAAATCTAAACCGAACTGCTCGCGAAAGGTGCGCTGAACAAAAGCAGAACAATCAATGCCGCGTTTGGTGTCACCGCCTAAGCGATAACGGACACCTTTCCAGTCACTGTACTGTTCCATGATGCGGGACTTAACGTCCACATTCTGCACCATCTGTTCAAATTCGTCCTGAGACGCTTGAAGTAAAAAACCATTCTGGTTGTTAACTTCATGATTCTCGTTATTCGCGTTCTGACCGTTATGCGTACTGCTACATGCCGATAAGAGTGTTGCTAATGCTACTGCGGGAAGGATCCGCCTGAGGTATCTCAGTATTGGTTGAGACTTGACCATTATACGTGTGTTCCTTTGAAGTCCTTACGACACAATGTCGCCAGCCAGATGACAAAACGGGTTTGAGATTAATAAGAGCAAACGCTTAAGACAATTCCTTAATTACTAAAATGTGTTAATGAACACATTTTTGTTGCATAAGGCACCGAATTTTATGCTGCACTCTAAGTAATCGCGTTTGAGGTTAACCGATTACAGACCGCGTGGCGAGTGCTTTTATATAAATTTTTATAGCTTTTATTGATGTGAAATCAATCCGTAACACAATGGTTACTTTATCAACGATTGGTAGCGATTTAATAGCCAATAAGGCGGGTTTTCAGGGGCTAATTCCGGCGCTAAGGCCGATTTTGAGAGGCTTCTGGCTGGACAAGCCAGGAAAAAGGCGATTGTTACGCGTTTTGCATCATAATGTTTTCTTTTAATAGAAAAACGTTAGCCTGCTAATAATGTATTTCTGGATTCGATAAGCGCGGATGATCGACTTTTCTGCGTATTGTCATCCGCGCTTAACAATTATGTGCGTGGCTTATATTTCCCTGGCAGGGCGCGATTGAGCCAATTAACCAATGTGTCACTGAGCGGTGTTAATAAGCACCAGCTTAAACCCACCAGAATCACCGACATCGATCCCACGGCTATATCGGTAAACCAGTGCGCACCGGCCATCACGCGCGGCAGAGCAAACACCACCACAATCACCAAACCGACCAGGAAGGCGCGGAAGCCGAAATAACGCCACATAAAGCAGGCGAAAATAATCAGCATCATGCCGTGATCGCCAGGGAAGCTATCACTGGAGGCATCTTTCGCCGGAATCCCGGTCAGTTCACTCACGCGATGCACGTTGTCAAAGAACAGCGTAGGGCTGGCGTGTTGCACAGGAATCAAATGACCCAGTTGATTCAGCACCACCGCGGTGAGCAACATGGTGATGCCAATGGCCAGCATGCGGCGGCGGCCCTGCGGTGTTTCACCACGCCAGAACCACAGATACAGCAGACCCATCGCCAGCAGCGATACCGCGTCAAAACCACGGAAATTGGTGATCGCCACCAGTAAGGCGAAGCCGTGATGATCCACCATCCGATCGTTGAAGCTATAGAAGATGGCTTTGTCGATACCAAACCAGAAGCCATGATCCGGCGGCAGGTACCACGAAAAGAACAGCATGATCCCCAGTGCATTGAGCAGCAGGATGGTGATTAAACGAGACGCGCGCATAAAAAATAGACTCAAAAAGAAAAATAACGGGGCAACCTAACGCAGCTAATTTAAACGAATCCTCAACAAGGTTGTTTGCAAAACGTTCCAGTCAACGGGTTGATGGTGGATTAACTCGATGCGACTGTCGGGCGGCGTAGTGGTGCGCGTTTCCATAAAGAAGTCATCACCCTGGCGGTTGATGTTCACCAGACCGTCTGGCGTGCGGAGTACGCCTTTGACGCGATCCACCGGTGCAAGCCGCGCCCACTCTAGCGCCGGAATGGTATCGAACACCGTATCGCCATCAAAAATCCAGCCACAGGATGCGTAGCCCTGGCCTTCATTTAATGCACGGCGCCAGCGAGCTGAGCCCTCAAGTTTGAGTGCCGCCAACCCTTTTGGCCGTGAAGTATGATGATGATGTGCCGCTTCAGGAACCGCACGATCCGCCAATGCGGATTGGCACAGTAACGCGGGATCAACTTTACCCCACGCGGATTCGACCAGTTGGCGATCGCCCAGATTATGCTGCTGCCATTGCTGCAAACGCTGACGATCTTCCTCGCTCCAGCGATCGCTTTTATTGGCGACGATAATATCGGCGGCGGTGAGCTGATCGCGGAAGTTTTCATTCTCGACAACGCGCGCATCGGCTAACTGACGGGGATCGAGCAGCGTGATGGTGGCATCAACCTGAATCCAGGGTTGATACACGGCGGCGCGCAGCATATCCAGCAGTTGTTTAGGGTGGCCAAGGCCGGTGGGTTCAATGATCAGACGATCGGGCTTATTTTGCTTAAGCAGCATATTGAGCCCGACTTGCAGCGGCAGGCCGTTAACGCAACACATGCAACCGCCAGGAATTTCCTTCAGCGTGGCACCGCGATCGGCAAGCAGTGCGCCGTCAATACCCACTTCGCCAAACTCGTTAACCAGAATCGCCCAATTCTCATTGGCGGGTTTATGGGCTAACAGATGCAGCAGGGTGGTGGTTTTACCGCTGCCGAGAAATCCGGTGATTACATTAACGCGCGTCATTACAGGCTCCATTTTCAGGCGCGCGGACAACATACCCGGCGCGCACGACATTGTTATACTATAACAACCTTCGGCGGCCGGATAAAATCGTGCGGTTAGTCCGCGCGGCTCATATAGCGGCGTTCAGCCACGTGAATACGGATGCGATCGCCATTGCTCAGGTATTCCGGTACCTGGATCGACAAGCCGGTGCTCATGCCCGCGGGTTTGGTGCGTGCGCTGGCGGAAGCGCCTTTAATGCCCGGTGAAGTATCGACAATTTCCATATCCACGGTCTGTGGCAGTTCCAGCGCCAGCACCTGGCCTTCCATCGTTAACACCTGGATGCCAGGAATGCCGCCTTCAGGGATGAACAGCAGCTCTTCTTCAATCTGATCTTTCTTGAAGCTATAGGGCGTGTAATCTTCATCATCCATAAACACGTACTCGTCACCGTCTATATAAGAGAAGGTCACGGCGCGACGGCTAAGCTGAATGGCATCGATAATATCGTCACCCTTAAAGCGCTCTTCCACTTTCAGGCCAGTGCGCACGTCGGTAAAACGCATCTTATAGAGGGTGGCAGCACCGCGTGCGCTTGGGCTCTGGACATCAATGTCCTTTACCAGCAACAGTTTGCCGTTCCAGGTAACAGCCATTCCTTTTTTGATTTCATTTGCCTTTGGCATGGGGATTACTCGCTGTGAAAAGGTTAATGCGCGCCACGTTACTCGCGCCGTGAAAAACAGGCAAGGGAGGCGGTGTAAAATTGTTGCCCGCGCATGGCATTCCCGTCATCAGCCTGCTATTGTCGCGACGAAATCCTCAGGAGCGCATGATGTATTGTCGTGACCAGTGCGGTGCCTGTTGCACAGCCCCCTCAATCTCTTCCCCGATTCCCGGCATGCCCCAGGGCAAACCGGCGAATACCCGCTGCGTTCAGCTTGACGATAATCAGCGCTGCAAAATCTTTGGTTCTCCGCTGCGTCCCGCAGTCTGTGCGGGTTTACAGCCCAGCGCAGAGATGTGCGGCAGCAGTCGCGAAGCGGCGATGATCTTCCTGCTGCAACTGGAAGCGGACACCGCGCCTTAACTTGCTGACGCGGTGCTGAAATATTTGCTTTCTATGATCCCTGCGTTACAGCAAAAACGTCAGCCCTGCAGGCCTGAAAAATCTTAAATCCGATCTGAAGTGTGCGGAACGTCAAAAATCTGCTACGCCGATCGCGCATTTTCTTGCCTGCTTTCTCATGCTGTACCATATTCCCTGAAACGTTTCAGCGTTGTCCTCTCGGCAACCCCCGAGAAGTGCAGCGTAATTTTTCGCCATTAAGCTGAAACGATTCAATTTCAGCAAGCGAGGAGAAATATGTTCCAGCTCGACGTTCAGGCCATCCATACCGGTGCCAGTGCACAAAATAAAGAAGAGGCTATCCGTCAGGTTGCCGCTGCGTTAACCGCAGCCGGCAATGTGTCGGAAGGCTATGTTAACGGCATGCTGGCGCGCGAACAGCAGACCACCACTTTCCTGGGTAATGGTATTGCCATTCCGCATGGCACCACCGATACGCGCGATATGGTGCTGAAAACCGGCGTACAGGTTTATCAGTTCCCACAGGGCGTGGAGTGGGGCGACGGGCAAACGGCTTATGTCGCCATCGGTATCGCGGCGAAATCTGATGAACATCTTGCGCTGCTGCGTCAGCTGACTCACGTATTGAGCGATGACAGCATCGCAGAGCAGTTGAAAACCGCCTCAGCCGAAGATCTACGTGCCATCCTGATGGGTGAAAAGCAGGCCGCGGAATTCAAATTCGATACTTCGCTGATTGCGGTTGATGTTGCCGCCAGCGATCTCATCACCTTACAGGCGCTAAATGCTGGCCGTTTGCAGGCAGCAGGTGCTGTTGAAGCGACGTTTGTGGCGGATGCCGTATCGCGTACCCCACTGAGCCTCGGTCAGGGCATCTGGCTGAGCGACAGCGCCAACGGCAACCTCAACAGCGCCATCGCAGTCAGCCGTACCGCCACGCCATTTGTGCACCAGGGCGAAAATGTGGCGCTGTTGTTGACCGTGGCAGCCACCGACGATCGTCCGCTGGAAGTGCTGGGCTACCTGAGCAATCTGCTGCTGAGCAACAAAGCTGAACGTCTGCTGAAAGCCGATGCAGCAGGCATCCTCGCGTTGCTGACCAGTGAAGTGGACGAAAGCGCGGATCAACTGGTGGCTGAATTTACTATCCGCAACGAGCACGGACTGCACGCACGTCCGGGCACCGCGCTGGTCACGGTAATTAAACAGTTCAACAGTGACATCACCGTCACCAACCTTGACGGTAGCGGCAAACCGGCCAACGGACGCAGCCTGATGAAAGTCGTCGCGCTGGGCGTGAAAAAAGGCCATCGCCTGCGCTTTACCGCCAGTGGTGAAGATGCACAGCAGGCGCTGAATGCCATCGAAGAGGCCATCAATTCTGGCCTGGGCGAGGGGGTCGCATGAGCCGCCGCGTTGCCACAATCACACTGAATCCCGCTTACGATCTGGTGGGCTATACGCCAGAAATCGAACGTGGCGAAGTTAACCTGGTGAAAACCACCGGTCTGCACGCAGCGGGTAAAGGCATTAACGTCGCCAAAGTACTGAAAGATCTCGGTATTGACGTCACCGTAGGTGGATTTCTCGGGAAAGAAAATCAGGACGGTTTCCAGCAGCTGTTCAGCGAACTGGGCATCGCCAACCGTTTTCAGGTGGTGCAGGGCCGTACCCGCATTAACGTAAAGCTGACGGAAAAGGACGGTGAAGTTACCGACCTGAATTTCTCTGGCTTTAACGTCACCGCGCAGGACTGGGATCGCTTCACTGCCGATTCACTGACCTGGCTGGGACAATTTGACATGGTGTGCGTCAGCGGCAGCTTGCCAGCGGGCGTGGCACCCGAAGCGTTCACCAAATGGATGAGCGATCTGCGCACCCTGTGCCCGTGCATCATTTTCGACAGCAGTCGTGAAGCGCTGGTGGCTGGTTTAAAAGCAGCGCCGTGGCTGGTGAAGCCGAACCGTCGTGAACTGGAAATCTGGGCCGACCGCAAACTGCCAACCTTGCAGGATGTGATCGAAGCCGCGCATGAACTGCGTGAGCAGGGCATTGCCCATGTGGTGATTTCCCTTGGTGCGGAAGGCGCACTGTGGGTCAACGCCTCTGGCGAATGGATCGCCAAACCACCAGCCTGTGAAGTCGTCAGCACCGTAGGCGCGGGAGATTCGATGGTCGGAGGCCTGATTTACGGGCTGCTGATGCGTGAATCCAGCGAGCATACCCTGCGTCTGGCAACGGCAGTGGCTGCTATGGCGGTGAGCCAGAGCAACGTTGGTGTGACCGATCGTACCCAGTTGGCCGCGATGATGGCGCGCGTCGACTTACAACCCGTTAACTAACAGCAGGAGAGCGATAATGAAAACGCTGCTGATAAAAGATTCTTCACTGGGACTGGCATCAGGACATCTGGCTTTAGAGCGTCTGCGCGCGACTGCCGCACAGGCTGGCCTGACGCTGACCGACAACGCGGCCGATGCGGAACTGGTGCTGGTTGCTGGCCATGCCGTGCCGAACGATGCACAGCTGGCAGGTAAATCTGTGGCACTGATCGATGTGCAGCAGACGCTGCGCGATCCGCTGGCGGCCATTAATCAGGCTAAAGTCAGTGCCAAAGTCTGGCAGGCTGCTGCGGCGGTTGCCGCACCGGTTGCTGCACAGAGCACCGGTCAGAAACGCATTGTCGCGGTCACCGCTTGCCCAACTGGCGTGGCGCACACCTTCATGGCGGCAGAGGCGATTCAGGCAGAAGCAACCAAACGTGGCTGGTGGGTGAAAGTGGAAACCCGCGGTTCTGTGGGTGCTGGCAATGCCATCACGCCAGAAGAAGTGGCGGCGGCCGATCTGGTGATCGTGGCGGCGGATATCGATGTGGACCTGGCGAAGTTCGCCGGTAAGCCGATGTACCGCACCTCAACCAGCCTGGCGCTGAAGAAAACCGCTCAGGAACTGGATAAAGCGCAGGCAGAAGCCAAAACCTATCAGCCGAGCGGCAGCCAAACGGCCAGCACGCAAAGTGACAGCAAAGAGAAAGCCGGTGCTTATCGTCACCTGCTGACCGGCGTGTCCTACATGCTGCCGATGGTCGTCGCGGGTGGTTTGAGCATCGCGCTCTCCTTCGCCTTTGGTATCACCGCATTTAAAGAGCAGGGCACCCTGGCGGCTGCGCTGATGCAGATTGGTGGCGGCAGTGCCTTTGCGCTGATGGTACCGGTGCTGGCGGGCTTTATTGCCTTCTCGATTGCGGATCGTCCGGGTCTGACCCCGGGTCTGATTGGCGGTATGATCGCCACCAGCATTAACGCCGGTTTCCTGGGCGGGATCATCGCCGGTTTCATTGCCGGTTATGCAGCGAAGATGCTGAGCAGTAAAGTCAAATTACCGCAAAGTATGGAAGCGCTGAAGCCGATTCTGATCATTCCGCTGGTGGCGAGTTTAATTACCGGCCTGCTGATGATTTACGTGGTGGGTAAACCTGTTGCGGGCATCATGAGCGGTCTGACGCACTGGCTGGCGAACATGGGCACCGCTAATGCGGTACTGCTGGGTGCAATCCTCGGTGGCATGATGTGTACCGACATGGGTGGTCCGGTGAACAAAGTGGCCTACGCCTTCGGTGTCGGTCTGCTGAGCTCACAAACCTATGCGCCAATGGCGGCCATTATGGCTGCGGGTATGGTACCGCCGCTAGCAATGGGTCTGGCGACGATTGTTGCGCGTCGTAAGTTCAACAAAGGTCAGCAGGAAGGGGGCAAAGCGGCACTGGTTCTCGGTTTGTGCTTTATCTCTGAAGGTGCGATTCCGTTTGCAGCGCGTGACCCAATGCGTGTGCTGCCTTGCTGCATCGTCGGCGGTGCGATAACGGGTGCGGTCTCCATGTTGGTTGGCGCGAAACTGATGGCACCGCACGGTGGTCTGTTTGTACTGCTGATTCCAGGTGCAATCACCCCAGTTCTCGGTTACCTGATGTCGATTGTGATTGGTACCGCAGTGGCTGGCCTCGGTTACGCGATTCTGAAACGTCCGGAAGAAGAGCTGGCGAAAGCCGCGTAATCTTCACGGGGTAAGAAAAAGGGAGCTGCGGCTCCCTTTTTGCTGTCTGTTTTATGCCTGTTGTTCCGACTTCAACCAC
This sequence comes from Pantoea sp. C8B4, assembly GCF_051336905.1. Taxonomy (NCBI): domain Bacteria; kingdom Pseudomonadati; phylum Pseudomonadota; class Gammaproteobacteria; order Enterobacterales; family Erwiniaceae; genus Pantoea; species Pantoea sp. C8B4. The sequence continues at coordinate 173,273 of NZ_JBGMNK010000004.1, read as the reverse complement.
GCAATCTCATCTTTCCAGATATCCGGATTGATGGTTTCCAGAATCATCGGGATGCCATCAAAGCGTTTATCTTTCATCAGCCAGCTAAACACCGTCTTGCCAATGTTGCCTTCACCTAAGCTATGGTGGCGATCCACACGACTGCCGAGCGTGCTTTTGGCGTCATTCAGGTGCATGCCGCGCAGGAACTGGAAACCGACAATGCGTTCAAATTCCGCAAAGGTCTCCACACAGGCTTCTTCAGTACGCAGATCGTAACCGCCGGCAAACGCATGGCAGGTATCAATACACACGCCGACGCGTGATTTATCTTCGACGTGCTCAATAATGGTGGCGAGGTGTTCGAAACGAAAACCGAGATTGCTACCCTGACCTGCGGTGTTCTCAATCACTGCCACGACGTTGTGAGTCTGATCCAGCGCGATATTAATCGACTCGGCGATGCGCTTCAGGCATGCCTCTTCTTCGATCTGCTTCAGGTGGCTGCCAGGGTGGAAATTCAGCAGTGTCAGCCCAAGCTGTTCAGCACGCTGCATCTCATCAAGAAACGCCTCACGGGATTTTTCCAGCGCATCCATCACCGGATGGCCAAGGTTAATCAGGTAGCTGTCATGCGGCAAAATCTGCGCGGAAGTGAAGTTGTATTTCTCACAGGCGGTTTTGAAGGCATCAATCACTTCACCTGAAAGCGGGGCGGCTTTCCACTGGCGCTGATTTTTAGTGAACAGCGCAAAGGCTGTGGCTTCGAGTTCGTGGGCACGGATAACTGCCTGGTCTACGCCGCCTGATGCACTGACGTGTGCGCCGATATATTTCATGCCGCTCTCCTGATTGGGCGATTGCTGCTGCAAAGCGCACATCATAGCGGATGCGCTACGCCCATGAAATGTCGCATTGCCTGCGGGGAGAAAAACGGCACGGTCTGACACTTATCCAGCACGACACGACACCTACCAAAGTTGGCAGGTGCGCTTTTTTTCTGGTTAACTATAGTTTAACAAATTAGAAACTTTTAACTATAACCATGAAAACAGCTTATAGAAGTACTTTGGATACCGCTTTTCAGCATGAGAAATTCAACGTAATCCATAAATTAACTTTAGGTAAAACCAACGCAGTGACCCTTTTTTATAATGGTCATGGCGCAGTCGGTTTCACGCTCGCCGTGCCCGATACCGACAACTCGCTGGTCCATTTCTATCGTTATGGGGTCAATAACAGCGACCCGAAAAAGTTGTACCGCTCTGAATGCCTCTATTCCCGCCGGGAAAACTTTGGTTATCAGGACTGGCTGATTCGCACGATTACTGATGAGTTCACGGCCTGTGACACCGAGTTGGAAGAACTGATTGGCATGAAAGCCTGACTCTGAGTGGGCCGCCATTCATAAGGCGGCATCTTGCCTGCGGAAATACCTGACTGGTTTAAAAGTTAAATTGGTAATATATTGTCCATTGACCAGTATAACTAATAAGGAAGAGTCGGGATGTTGAAGCGCTTGCGCCGCTGGGCACGCTTAATTAAACGTGATGTGCTCACGCTGTGGTTTGCTTGCCGCGATCCGCGTACCCCCTGGTGGTTTAAGCTGCTGGCATTTGGCATTGTTGCCTATGCACTCAGCCCCATCGATCTCATTCCTGATTTCATTCCCATTATCGGCTTGCTCGACGACGCCATTATCGTCCCTCTGGGTGTGATCATCCTGCTGCGTTTGCTCCCGCGTGAAATTCGGATCAGCAGCGCAGAACGGGCTGATGTCCAGCGGGCACGTGGCAAGAAGATTGTCAGCTGGGCAGGATTCTTCCTGACGGTGATCGTCTGGTTAGCAGTGGTGGCTTATCTTGTGAAGCGTTACGCAATGTGAGGAGGGCGCATGCATATCACGCTGCGTCAGATTGAAGTCTTTACCGAAGTGCTGAAAAGCGGTTCAACCACTCAGGCCTCGCAGGTACTGGCACTGTCGCAGTCTGCCGTCAGTGCGGCGCTGGCCGATCTGGAAAACCAGCTCGGGGTGCAATTGTTTGATCGTGTCGGCAAACGACTGGCCCTGAACGAGCATGGTCGTTTGCTCTATCCACGCGCGGTCGGATTGCTGGAACAGGCCGGCGAGATCGAACAGCTGTTTAAAGAGGATAATGGTGCCATTCGTCTGTTTGCCAGCAGCACCATCGGCAACTATCTGCTACCGGGGATGATCGCCGCCTATCGCCGTGATTTCCCTACGCTGCCGCTCGAGCTCAGCGTCGGCAACAGCCAGGATGCGATTAACGCGGTGGCCGATTTTCGCGTGGATATCGGTTTGATTGAAGGGCCGTGCCATGAACCGGATATCGTCAGCGAGGCGTGGCTGGAGGATGAGCTGGTGGTGTTTGCTGCACCCGATGCCGACATCCTGAAACAGCCGATCACGCTAACATCACTGGCGGCCGCGCCCTGGATATTGCGAGAGCGCGGTTCGGGCACGCGTGAAATTGTCGATTACCTGCTGTTGTCTCACCTGCCGCAGTTTCAACTCGGCATGGAGCTGGGCAATTCTGAGGCAATCAAACATGCGGTGCGCCACGGCATGGGCATCAGCTGTTTATCGCGCCGGGTGATCAGCGATCTGCTGGAGGCGGGCACGCTGGTGGAAGTGGCTGTGCCGTTACCACGCCTGACGCGCACGCTGTATCGCATTCATCATCGGCAGAAGCATTTGTCGAAAGCGCTCAGCCGATTTCTCTCCTATTGCCGCGAGTAATCGCGGCTGTGAAGACGTGAGCGGCTAATAATTTCGCGCTGATTATGAAGGTAACTAATAACCCGACGTGAATGCTATACAGCCAGGGGTTAGCTGCTACAATCGCGCCTTATTTTTATCCAGCATAGCGTTTACACATGCATAATGACTCAAAAACAACACAACAACCTGGGCTGCGCCGTGAATTAAAAGCGCGCCATCTCACCATGATCGCCATTGGCGGTTCCATCGGCACCGGCCTGTTTGTCGCCTCGGGTGCCACCATTTCTCAGGCAGGTCCCGGCGGCGCATTACTCTCATACGCGCTAATTGGCCTGATGGTTTACTTCCTGATGACCAGCCTCGGCGAACTGGCGGCCTTTATGCCGGTCTCCGGCTCCTTCGCCACCTACGGCTCAAAATACGTTGAAGAAGGTTTCGGCTTCGCGCTTGGCTGGAACTACTGGTACAACTGGGCGGTCACCATCGCCGTTGATCTGGTGGCTTCACAGCTGGTGATGAACTACTGGTTCCCGGATACGCCAGGCTGGATCTGGAGCGCGCTGTTCCTCGGTCTGATGTTCCTACTTAACTACATCTCCGTCAAAGGCTTCGGCGAAGCGGAATACTGGTTCTCGCTGATCAAAGTTGCCACCGTCATCATCTTTATCGTGGTGGGCGTGCTGATGATCGCGGGGATTATGCGTGGCGCAGAAAATGCTGGCTGGCATAACTGGACCGTGGGCGACGCACCTTTTGCCGGCGGTTTTGCCGCGATGATTGGTGTGGCGATGATTGTCGGCTTCTCGTTCCAGGGCACGGAACTGATCGGCATTGCCGCCGGTGAATCACAGGACCCAGCGAAAAATATTCCACGCGCAGTGCGTCAGGTGTTCTGGCGTATCCTGCTGTTCTATATCTTTGCGATTCTGATTATCAGCCTGATTCTGCCGTATACCGATCCGAAACTGCTGCATAACGATGTCACCGATATCGCCATCAGCCCGTTCACGCTGGTGTTCCAGAATGCCGGATTACTGTCAGCTGCGGCGGTCATGAATGCGGTGATCCTGACGGCTGTGCTGTCAGCGGGTAACTCCGGCATGTACGCTTCAACGCGCATGCTGTTCAACCTGGCGCAGGAAGGTAAAGCACCGCGTATTTTTGCCAAACTGTCGAAAGGCGGTGTGCCGCGTAATGCATTGATTGCGACCACCGTGGTGGCAGGCCTCTGTTTCCTGAGCTCGAAGTTCGGCAACCAGGAAGTTTATCTGTGGCTGCTCAACACCTCAGGCATGACCGGCTTTATCGCCTGGCTCGGTATTGCGATTAGCCACTACCGCTTCCGTCGCGGTTACGTAGCGCAGGGGCATGATTTAGCGGCGCTTCCTTACCGTTCCGGCTTCTTCCCGCTCGGTCCGATTTTCGCCTTCGTACTCTGTTTGATCATTACGCTGGGGCAAAACTATCAGGCGTTTCTGGCAGATCGTATTGACTGGTATGGCGTGGCGGCGACCTACATCGGCATTCCGCTGTTCCTGCTGATTTGGCTGGGTTACAAGCTGGCACGCGGCTCGCGCTTCGTGAAGTACAGCGAGATGGAATTCCCGACCTTCAAAGAGTAATGCGTCAAACGCGTATGACATCACGCCGCAGCCTTTGGCTAGCGGCGTTTTTTTGCCAAAGATGAACCGTGTTACAACGTTTTGGGCTTTGTCATACAGATATAATTGATAATTATTATCACCTGCACTATTGTGGCTGCCGTTATGATTTCGATAAGAAACAGGTAAAACAATGCAGACCACGGATTCCGCGCTGCTGGCGGAAAATCACCGCGAAGCCGATACCATGACGCGCTATCGTCAGGTATTACGTCAGCGCCTGATGCTGATTGGCGTACTGGTACTGGCGATTCTGGCGTCAGTGATTCTTGATTTCACCCTCGGCCCGGCGGGGCTCTCCCTCGACACCCTGTGGCAAACGCTCACCCATCCTGATGCGGTGGATGCGGGCACGCGTGTGATCGTCTGGGATATTCGTCTGCCGTATGCGCTGATGGCGGTGGTGGTCGGCTTCTCACTCGGTCTGGCCGGGGCTGAGATGCAAACCATCCTCAACAACCCATTGGCGAGTCCGTTTACGCTTGGCGTCTCTTCTGCGGCCGCTTTTGGCGCGGCGCTGGCGATTATTCTCGGCATCGGTATTCCCGGCGTGCCGGACCAATGGTTTATCTCGGCGAACGCTTTTGTGTTTGCGCTGTTTGCGGCGTTAATGCTGGATGGCGTGACGCGCTGGACCAAAGTGTCGACATCGGGCGTGGTGCTGTTCGGCATCGCACTGGTGTTCACCTTTAACGCATTAGTCTCGATGATGCAGTTCATCGCCAGTGAAGATACCTTGCAGGGTCTGGTGTTCTGGACCATGGGCAGCCTGGCGCGCGCCTCGTGGGAAAAACTCGGCGTGCTCACGGCGGCTTTCGCCATCCTGATCCCGTTCTCGATGCTCAGCAGCTGGAAACTGACCGCGCTGCGCCTCGGCGAAGATCGTGCCGTGAGTTTCGGCATTGATGTGCGTCGCTTGCGTCTGGCAACGCTGCTGCGCATCAGTATTCTTTCTGCACTGGCGGTGGCCTTTGTCGGCCCGATTGGCTTTATTGGCCTGGTGGCACCGCACATTGCCCGCATGATGTTTGGTGAAGATCATCGCTACTATCTGCCAGCCAGTGCGCTGACCGGTGCGCTGGTGCTATCACTGGCTTCCGTCGCCTCGAAGAACCTGATTCCGGGTGTGATCATTCCGGTGGGCATCGTGACCTCACTGGTCGGCGTGCCGTTCTTCCTGAGTATCATTCTGCGTCATCGGGGGACGGTGTAATGGAACAGGGTTTACGTCTCAGCCATTTCTACGCCGGTTATCCGAAGCGTAAAGTCATTGAAGATCTCAACGTCCCGGCACTGCCGCGCGGCAAAATCACCGTGCTGCTGGGCCCGAACGGCTGCGGTAAATCGACGCTGTTGCGTGCGCTGGCCGGCCTGAACAAAGGGCAGGGCGAGCTGTGGCTGAACGGCGAAGAGTTAATGACCCAGCCGTTTGCACGCCGTGCGCAGCGCGTGGTGTATCTGCCGCAAAGCTTACCGGCGGGCGTGCATCTGCATGTGCTGGAATCGATTATCGTGGCGCAGCGTGCGTCCGGTGGCTTGCACAGCGCGTCGAGTGAAGCCGAGATCATGCACTTGCTGGAACAGTTGGGTATTGCTCATCTGGCGATGCGTTATCTGGATCAGCTGTCTGGTGGTCAGAAACAGCTGGTGGGCCTGGCGCAATCGCTGATTCGTCGTCCTGAACTGCTGCTGCTGGATGAGCCGCTGAGTGCGCTCGATCTTAATTACCAGTTCCATGTGATGGATTTGGTGCGCCGCGAAACCCGCCTGCGCAATATCGTCACGGTAGTGGTGGTGCATGATATCAACATCGCACTGCGTCATGCCGATCATGCGTTGATGCTGAAAGAGGGCACTCTGCTGGCTGACGGCGAGCCGTCGCAGGTGATCACGCCGGACACGCTGGCGCAGGTGTATGGCGTGCGCGGGCGTATTGAACACTGCTCGCAGGGCATGCCGCAGGTGATGATCGATGGTTTAGTGGCGGAATCGCTGGCTTAAACCTCGCAAAAGACGCTAAAGCTCAACATCAGGAAAGGCTGAAGATAAATGTTGGTGCGGCTTTAGCCAATCGCCGTCAGCCATAGCCAAAAAGGGCGCACCGGGTGCGCCCTTACTGTTATCTACATCAACTGGCGTGATTTACACCAACAGATGCTTCGCGTGGAACCGCAGATGGTCCTCGACAAAGCTGGCGATAAAGAAGTAGCTGTGGTCGTAACCCGGCTGTACGCGCAGCTCCAGCGGAAAACCCTGCTCACGCGCTACTGCTTCAAGGCGATCCGGACGTAACTGATCGGCGAGGAACTGATCGCTATCCCCCTGATCGATCAGAATCGGCAAACGCTGTTCCACTTCGCGCATCAGCAAACAACTGTCCCATTCGCGCCACGTCTGGCGATCTTCACCCAGATAGGCGCTGAACGCTTTTTGTCCCCACGGCACTTCAGTTGGATTCACAATCGGTGCGAACGCGGAAGCCGAAGCAAAACGGCCACCCTGACGCAACGCCAGCACCAGCGCGCCATGGCCGCCCATCGAATGGCCCATTACCGACTGACGATCGCTCACCTTGAAGTTGCCCGCCACCAGGGCTGGCAACTCTTCACTGAGATAATCGAACATACGATAGTGCGCCGCCCAGGGTTGCTGCGTGGCGTTGAGGTAGAAACCTGCGCCCTGACCGAGATCGTAACCGCTGTCATTGGCCACGTCGTCACCGCGCGGACTGGTGTCCGGCATTATCAGCACCAGACCCAGCTCAGCGGCAACACGCTGCGCACCGGCTTTGGTGGTGAAATTCTCGTCGCTACAGGTTAGTCCGGCGAGAAACCACACCACCGGCGGTGGCGTGTCATCCTGCGGCGGCGGCAGGAAAATGCTGAAGGTCATCGGGCAGTTCAGCACCGCCGACTGATGACGCCAGCGCTGCTGCCAGCCGCCGAAGATACGATGTTCTTCCAGCAGTTCCAGAGTGGATGCCATAACGCCTCCTTTTTACTTGTTAAAATGCACTACCGAACGAATAGATTTCCCTTCGTGCATCAGATCAAAGGCGTCGTTAATCTCTTCCAGCGGCATGGTGTGGGTGATGAAATCGTTCAGCGCGAACTTGCCGTCCAGATAATCCTGCACGATGCCCGGCAGCTGGGTGCGACCTTTCACGCCACCAAACGCTGAACCGCGCCAAACGCGTCCGGTCACCAGCTGGAACGGACGCGTGGCGATCTCTTCACCGGCACCGGCCACGCCGATAATCACAGACTCGCCCCAGCCTTTATGGCAGCACTCAAGCGCGGAACGCATCACGTTGACGTTTCCGATGCACTCAAAGGAGAAGTCCACGCCGCCGTCGGTCAGTTCAACAATCACATCCTGAATCGGCTTGTCGTAATCTTTCGGGTTGATCAAATCGGTGGCACCCAGTTTGCGCGCCAGGTCGAACTTGCTGGTGTTGAGATCGATACCGATGATGCGACCGGCTTTCGCCATCTTCGCGCCAATGATCGCCGACAAACCAATGCCGCCGAGGCCGAAGATCGCCACGGTATCGCCTTCTTTCACCTTGGCGGTATTCATCACAGCGCCCATGCCGGTGGTCACGCCGCAGCCCAGCAGGCACACTTCTTCCAGAGGCGCTTCTTTGCTGATCACTGCCAGTGAGATTTCCGGTACCACGGTGTACTCAGAGAAGGTTGAGGTGCCCATGTAATGGAAGATTGGCTGACCGTCTTTGAAGAAACGGGTGGTGCCGTCTGGCATCAAACCTTTACCCTGAGTCGAGCGGATGGCCTGACATAGGTTGGTTTTACCTGACAGACAGAACTTACATTTGCCGCACTCTGGGGTGTAAAGCGGGATCACGTGATCGCCCACTGCCACACTGGTCACGCCTTCGCCCACGGCTTCCACCACGCCACCGCCTTCGTGACCGAGGATTGCCGGGAACACGCCTTCAGGATCTTTACCTGACAGGGTATAAGCATCGGTGTGGCATACGCCGGTGGCGACGATGCGCACTAACACTTCACCTTTCTGCGGTGGCATCAGATCCACTTCTTCGATTTTCAGCGGTTCGCCCGCTGCCCAGGCAACGGCAGCGCGGGTTTTAATCATGTTCATGCAATCCCTCTTCTTCAGATGTCGTGATTTACTTAAAATTAAAAACTCACTCAGCGGTTTGCAGCGGGTGCAGCAACTCATCGTTAAGTGGGCGGTCGTCAAACATTTCAATAATCAAATATTTCAGCGCTTCTACGTTGGGCGTGAAGGCGTCGCGTCGCCACATCAGCCAGGTGGCGGTATCGCGATAAGCGGGTGGCAGTGCATGTTCCTGCACGCGGGCGCGGCCGGGCATTTGCGTCAGCACCGACGCCGGAATCATCGCCACGCCTGCGCCGCCTGCCACACACGCTACCATGGCGTGATATGACTGAATCTCCATCACGCTTTTCGGTGAGGTCTGGCTTTCGCGATACCAGGACTCCAGTTTGGTGCGATACGAACAGCTGTTACCAAAGGCAAACAACGTGTCATGCTGCGTGTCGCGGGCGCTGGTAATCGGGTCGTGATCGAGACTGGTGATCAGCACCATTTCCTCACGAAAGGCGATGCAGCCATTGAGATCGTCATGGGTGGCAGGGCCATCCACCAGCGCGGCCGCCAGCGTACCGGCGCGCACTTTATCGATGATGTCGCCCGAGGTGCCGGTGACCAGCGATAGCGCCACGTTGGGAAATCGTTGATGATAAGCCGCCAGCAGGCCGGGCAGACGGGTCGCGGCGGTGCTCTCCATCGAACCGAAGGCAAAGTTCCCGCCCGGTTCCCCGGCACGGGCCATATTCAGCGCCTCATCGCTCAGGCTGAGGATGCGCTGAGCATAATTCAGGAAATTGTGGCCCATTGGCGACAATCGAATACGCTGCTTCTCACGGATAAACAGGTCGACGCCAATCTCTTCTTCCAGCTGGCGCAAACGGGTGGTGAGATTGGAGGGCACGCGATGCAATAGCTCCGCGGCGCGCGCCAGCGAACCGGTTTCGGCCACAGAACAGAACATGCGGAGTTGTACTAAATCCATATTCTCTTTCCGTAAACAACTTGGTTAATATTATTCACTTTTCGTGAGTGTAATCGTCATGCATGCTAATAACAAGTACTAAAAGAATCTGAACGGGAGTGGGAATGGCGTTTCGTGTCGCGCTGAGCGCGTTTTTAAGTTTAGTGGTTGCCATGGGGATTGGGCGATTTGCTTTCACCCCGCAGGTGCCGCTGATGATTCAGGACCATCAGCTTACCCTGACCAGCGCCAGTCTGGTGGCGGCGCTCAACTATCTTGGTTACCTGTGTGGCTCCTTCGATGCCATGCGTGCTCGCCAGCGTGTGGAGTGGCGTTTGCAGCTGGGTGTCTGGGGCGCGGTGATCCTGACGCTGCTGTCTGCCTGCGTCAGCGGGCCGTGGCTGCACGGCTTGATCCGCTTCGTGATTGGCGGTGCCAGCGGCTGGGCGATGGTACTGATCGCCGCGTGGAGCAACGAGCAGCTGCTGCATCATGGGCGACCGGGCTTGTCGGCGGCGGTGTTTGCCGGACCGGGCACCGGTATATTCCTCAGCGGTATGCTGGCGGTGGCGCTGCATGCCAGTGGTGCCAGCGCGGCATTAGGCTGGGCGGCTTATGGCCTGCTGGCGTTGCTGTTTATCGCTGCCATTGCGCGCTTTTTACCGCGCAGCGGGCAGTTACATCGACCCGATCAGGCACCTGCGCCGCTGGTGCTCAATGGTAATCTGAAACGCCTGGTGCTGAGCTACAGTCTGGCGGGCTTCGGCTACATTCTGCCCGCAACCTTCTTGTCACAGATGACCGCCGCGCGTTTCCCGGACAGTGCGCTGGCGCAGTTTGTCTGGCCGGTGTTTGGCGGCGCGGCGGTGATCGGCATCGTGCTCGGCATTTTGACGCGGCGCTGGGGCAGCAGCCATCTGCGGCTGGCAGTGGTGCTCTGGGCGCAGGCTTTGGGCGTCATCTCCGCGATTGTCCTGCCGGGGCTGGATGGACTGTTAATTAGCGCGCTGTTAGTCGGCGGCGGGTTCTTATGCGTGGTGCAACTGACGCTGCAATACGGCCGTGAGCTGGCGCCGCATCACGCACGCTATCTGGCCGGGCTGCTGACTACCGGCTACGCGGTTGGGCAATTGGGCGGGCCGCTGCTGTCATGGATCTCCAGCTTGCTATGGCACCGCCTCGATCCTGCCTTGTGGGTCGCCGGTGGCGCGCTGATTCTGGCAGGCTTACTGGTGCTGCGCCGTTCGGCACCATGAAAAGCTTTCATCTCCGATTGGATTGATTGCTGGATTACGCGCGCGTTGTGTTTCACAATACGCGCTCAGAATTTCCCCCGCAGGCGACGATCTGCGGGCGCATCACCTGCCGGAGAAAGAGTACGATGAGCACCTTAAGTCAGGAAGCCGCCCTGGTTCACGAAGCGCTGCTGGCGCGTGGCCTGGAAACGCCGTTACGCGCCCCGGTGCGCGAAATGGATGACGAAACCCGCAAGCGTGAAATCGCCGGTCATATGACCCAAATCATGCAGTTGCTGAATCTGGATCTGGAAGATGACAGCCTGATGGAGACGCCACATCGCATCGCCAAGATGTACGTGGACGAGATCTTCTCTGGCCTTGATTACGCCAACTTCCCGAAAATCACCGTCATCGAGAACAAGATGAAGGTCGATGAGATGGTCACCGTGCGTGATATCACCCTGACCAGCACCTGTGAGCACCATTTCGTGATAATCGACGGAAAAGCCACCGTCGCTTACATCCCGAAAGAGAAAGTGATTGGTCTGTCGAAGATCAACCGCATTGTGCAGTTCTTTGCCCAGCGGCCACAGGTGCAAGAGCGTCTGACCCAGCAAGTGCTGGTGGCGCTGCAAACTTTGCTTGGCACCAACAACGTAGCGGTGTCGATTGATGCGGTGCACTACTGTGTGAAAGCGCGTGGCGTGAAAGATGCCACCAGTGCCACCACCACCACATCGCTGGGTGGGCTGTTCAAGTCCAGCCAGAATACGCGCCAGGAGTTCTTACGCGCGGTGCGTCACAGCTAATCCTTTGGGCGGCTTATTGCCGCTCGTTTTCTCTCTCCGTCAGGTCACTCGATGCAACGCTATCTTGCGCTGGATTTCATTCGTGGTTGCGCCATTCTCGGCATTCTGTTGCTCAATATCGTGGGGTTTGGCTTGCCTTCAGCAGCCTATCTCAACCCGGCGTGGCAGGGCGCTGTTTCATTCTCCGATGCCTGGACCTGGGCGATGATGGATGGCCTGGCGCAGCTGAAATTCCTCACGCTGTTTGCGCTGTTGTTCGGCGGTGGCCTGTATTTGCAAATCCCACGCGGCAGTCGCTGGATGTCGGCGCGTCTGACGTTACTGGTGCTGCTGGGTTTCATTCACAGCATCTTCTTCTGGGAAGGGGATATCCTGCTGGATTATGGTCTGACCGGGCTGATTATCTGGCGGATGCTGCGCGAAGTGCCCTCCGACAAAGCTTTGCTGCAAACTGGCGTGTTGCTCTACCTGATCGGTTGCGGCGTGCTGCTGGTGTTCTGGGGCATTTCCAGTCCTGAACCGGGACGATCGTGGCTGCCGGGTGCCGCCGATGTCGAGTATGAAAGCTACTGGAAACTGGTCGGCGGCTGGGAAGCGATTCAGAACCGTCTTGATCATCTTTCCTCCGGCCTGATGGCACTCGCCGCGCAGTACGGCTGGCAATTGGCGGGACTGATGCTGATTGGCGCGGCGTTGATGCGCAGCGGCTGGCTGAAAGGGGAGTTCAGCGTGCAGCACTATCGCCGCTCGGCCGCGCTGCTGCTGACGATCGGCTGGCTGATTGCCATCCCCGGCATTGTGGCGCAGTGGTTGCTGGGCTGGGAATTCCGCTGGAGCGGCTTTTTGTTGCAGGTGCCGCGCGATCTTGCCAGCCCGTTTATCAGCCTCGGTTATGCGGCGCTCTGCTTTGGCTTCTGGCCGCAAATCGGTGCCACGCGTTTCAGCTATGCGCTGCAATGCGTTGGCCGCATGGCACTCAGTAACTATCTGCTGCAGACCTTGATCTGTACCACGCTGTTCTATCGTTTCAATCTGTTCCTCAAGTTTGATCGCCTGCATTTGCTGGCACTGGTCCCGGCTATCTGGTTGGTTAATATCCTGTTTTCAGTGCTCTGGCTGCGCTTTTTCCCGCAGGGGCCGATGGAGTGGATTTGGCGCAAACTCACGCGTCTCGCCGCTGGTAAGACGGAGCCTTCCTCGCGCATCAGATAATGATGTTCATCACAAAGGTTGCAGATTTGTATGTAACCGTTTTCATCCGTGTGACGTGATTCACGCAGCTGAACAAAATGCCCTGACAAAATAGCGCCGTTACGCGCTTGTCGCGCATTTTCTCCTCTGTGGAACAGCTGCATGATAACGATTCGAGATGTCGCCCGTCAGGCCGGTGTATCAGTAGCCACCGTGTCGCGTGTGCTCAATAACAGCAGTGCAGTTACCCCTGATACCCGCGAAGCCGTGCTACAGGCGGTGGAGGCGTTGGGTTATCGCCCTAACGCCAATGCGCAGGCACTGGCCACTCAGGTCAGTGACACCATCGGCGTGGTGGTGATGGACGTATCCGATCCCTTCTTTGGCGCATTAGTGAAAGCGGTAGATACCGTGGCACAGCGTGTTCACAAACATGTATTGATCAGCAACTCGTGGCACCAGGAAGAGAAAGAGCGCCATGCCATTGAGGTGCTGATCCGCCAACGATGTAACGCTTTAGTGGTCCACGCGAAAACGCTTTCAGACGCTGAACTGACTCATTTTATGGACCAGGTTCCAGGTATGGTGTTGATAAACCGCACTATTCCGGGCTATGAGCATCGCTGTGTCTGCCTCGATAATGTAACGGGATCTCTGATGGCTACGCGCATGTTGTTACAACAGGGTCATCAACGCATTGGCTATCTTAGCTCCAGCCACCCGATTGAAGATGTCACACAACGCCGCGAAGGCTGGCTGCAGGCCCTGTCAGAGCAGGGGATTCGCCCGCAGGAGTCCTGGATTGCCCATGGTGAACCGGATATGCAGGGCGGTGAAGCAGCGATGGTGGAGTTACTGGGCCGTAACCTGCATTTAACCGCCATCTTCTCCTACTGTGATGGCATGGCCGCCGGTGCCCTAACCGCATTGAAAGACAATGGTATTCAGGTGCCACAGCACTTCTCCGTCATCGGCTTTGATGATATTCCCATCTCGCGTTACACCGATCCACAACTGACAACCGTACGCTATCCTATTGTTTCCATGGCGAAATTGGCCACGGAGCTGGCGCTGAAGGGCGCAGCCGGAGAACTCGATCCTGATGCCACACACTGCTTTATGCCGACCCTGGTACGCCGCCATTCGGTCGCTCAGCGGCAAATTGTGGAGTCGGTCACTAATTCGGGCGATAGCGCTGTGTAACCGTTTCCAATCTGTGATTACATTCACAGTTAATTAACATGGCGCTCACTATGATGGCAGCGTCTTACCGGACTGAAACATCATGTAACGCCGGGTTTTCCTTCTCCGGTCAGGTTTCAGTAGCCGATTGAAATAGTTCACAACACTCTTCAGGAAGCGTTTACGTACAGGGAAGTCAGGATAGCGATGGTGGCCCGGCTTTGCGTTACGCGTCCGCCCCATAAATGAGTTTGAACCGACTGCGCTGGTTGCCCGCAGGCAGCACAGCGCGATGATATGCCCTACATAAAAAACCGGAGATACCATGAATAAGAAGGTTTTCACGCTCACAGCACTGGTTGCCAGCATGATGTTTGGTGCAACTGCGCACGCCGCGGATACCCGCATTGGCGTGACAATTTATAAATACGACGACAACTTTATGTCTATGGTTCGCAAGGACATCGATAGCGAAGCCAAAAAACTGGGCGGCATCCAGCTGCTGATGAATGACTCGCAGAACAGCCAGTCTACCCAGAACGACCAGATTGACGTACTGATGGCCAAAGGCGTGAAAGCGCTGGCAATCAACCTGGTTGACCCTGCTGCTGCGGCGGTGGTGATCGACAAAGCGAAAGCGAATGATGTGCCAGTAGTGTTCTTCAACAAAGAGCCGAATGCCAAAGTGCTGGCCAGCTATCCGAAAGCCTACTACGTGGGTACCGACTCTAAAGAGTCAGGCATCATCCAGGCCAAACTGATTGAGAAGCACTGGAAAGCGACTCCAGCCTGGGATCTGAACAAAGATGGTCAGATTCAGTTTGCGCTGCTGAAAGGCGAGCCAGGCCACCCGGATGCTGAAGCACGTACCAAATACGTGATCGAAACTCTGAACACCGATGGTTTCAAAACTCAGCAGCTGGCGATGGATACCGCGATGTGGGATACCGCGCAGGCAAAAGATAAAGTTGATGCCTGGCTGTCTGGCCCGAACGGCAACAAAATCGAAGTGATCATCGCCAACAACGATGCCATGGCAATGGGTGCTGTCGAAGCCCTGAAAGCCCACAACAAAACCAACATTCCAGTGTTCGGTGTGGATGCGCTGCCAGAAGCGTTGGCATTAGTGAAATCAGGTGCGATGGCCGGTACCGTGCTGAACGATGCGGAAAACCAGGCGAAAGCTACCATTGATATCGCGAAAAACCTGGCGGATGGCAAAGAGCCAACTGCGGGTACTAGCTTCAAGATGGAAAACAAAATTGTACGTGTTCCTTACGTACCAGTAGATAAAGAAAACCTGTCTCAGTTTGTGAAGTAATACGTACCGGGCGCGGCAGCACGCCGCGCCTTATTGCATCTGACCCACGTTTTATTTAGCCAGGTAAATTATGGCCAGTGAGAATCCGACCGCACAGCGTGAATATCTGCTGGAGATGACGAATGTCTCGAAATCATTTCCAGGGGTGAAAGCCTTAGATAATGTGAATTTGAAAGTGCGGCCGCACTCAGTCCATGCCTTAATGGGCGAAAACGGCGCCGGAAAATCCACATTATTAAAATGCCTGTTTGGTATTTATAAAAAGGATACGGGGAGCATCCTGTTTCAGGGTGAAGAGATTGATTATAAAAGTTCCAAAGAAGCGCTGGAGAATGGCGTTTCAATGGTGCATCAGGAATTAAACCTGGTATTACAGCGCAACGTGATGGATAACATGTGGCTTGGCCGCTATCCACGCAAAGGCGTGTTTGTTGATCAGGATAAAATGTATCGCGATACCAAAGCGATCTTTGATGAATTAGATATTGATATCGATCCACGTGATAAAGTGGCGAATCTTTCTGTTTCGCAGATGCAGATGATTGAAATTGCCAAGGCATTTTCCTATGACGCGAAAATCGTCATTATGGATGAGCCGACGTCATCGTTGACCGAAAAAGAAGTGAATCACTTGTTCACTATTATCCGTAAGCTGAAAGATCGTGGCTGCGGTATTGTGTATATCTCGCACAAAATGGAAGAGATTTTCCAGCTGTGTGATGAGATTACGATTTTGCGTGATGGACAATGGATTGCCACCCAGCCGCTGGAAGGGCTGGATATGGATAAGATCATCGCCATGATGGTTGGTCGTTCATTGAATCAGCGCTTCCCGGACAAAACCAACGTGCCGGGTGAGACCATTCTTGAGGTGCGCCATTTAACTTCGCTGCGTCAACCGTCGATCCGCGATATCTCTTTTGACCTGCGCAAAGGGGAGATTCTGGGCATTGCCGGCCTGGTGGGCGCGAAGCGTACTGACATCGTTGAAACCCTGTTTGGGATTCGTGAGAAGTCGGGCGGTACCATCAAATTGCACGGCAAAGCGATCAATAACCACAGCGCGAATGAAGCCATTAACCACGGTTTTGCGCTGGTGACGGAAGAGCGTCGTTCAACCGGGATTTATGCCTATCTGGATATTGGTTTTAACTCGCTTATTTCCAATATTAAGAAATATAAATCCAGCATGGGTTTGCTTGATAATAAGCGCATGAAGAGTGATACCCAGTGGGTGATTGATTCAATGCGCGTGAAAACGCCGGGTCATCATACGCAAATTGGTTCGCTTTCCGGTGGTAACCAGCAGAAAGTTATTATTGGTCGCTGGTTATTAACTCAGCCGGAAATTCTGATGCTGGATGAACCGACACGCGGTATTGACGTCGGTGCTAAGTTCGAAATTTATCAGCTTATTTCTGAGTTGGCGAAGAAAGAGAAGGGGATCATTATTATCTCTTCTGAAATGCCAGAATTGCTGGGAATTACCGATCGTATTTTAGTGATGAGTAATGGCCTGGTAGCGGGCATTGTCGAGACCAAAACGACCTCGCAGAATGAAATCCTGCGTTTAGCGTCATTACACCTTTAATGAAGCAAGGGCTTTAACATGAAAGCGACTACTAAAAAGAATGCGCTAACCTGGTTAAAAGAGGGCGGCATTTACGTTGTCCTGTTGGTACTGCTGGCAATTATTATTTTCCAGGATCCGACGTTTTTAAGTTTGATGAACCTGAGTAACATTCTGACCCAATCTTCGGTGCGTATTATTATTGCACTGGGCGTGGCCGGATTGATCGTGACGCAGGGTACTGACCTGTCAGCCGGACGCCAGGTCGGTCTGGCCGCGGTGGTGGCCGCCACTTTGCTGCAATCGATGGATAACGCCAACAAGGTGTTCCCGCACCTCGATACCGTGCCGATTCCATTGGTGATCCTGACCGTGTGCATCATCGGTGGTGTGATTGGCCTGGTGAACGGCGTGATCATTGCCTATCTGAAGGTGACACCGTTTATCACCACGTTGGGCACCATGATCATCGTTTACGGTATCAACTCGCTGTATTACGACTTCGTTGGTGCTTCACCGGTTGCTGGTTTTGACTCACGCTTCTCCACCTTTGCCCAGGGCTTCTTGCGTTTCGGTGATTTTAAGCTGTCATTCATTACTTTCTACGCGTTTATCGCCATTATTTTTGTCTGGATTCTGTGGAATAAGACGCGCTTCGGTAAGAACATTTTCGCTATCGGTGGCAACCCAGAGGCTGCACGTGTTTCAGGTGTTAACGTGCCGCTGAACCTGATTCTGGTCTATGCGCTGTCAGGTGTGTTTTACGCCTTCGGCGGGATGTTGGAAGCGGGCCGTATCGGCAGTGCCACTAACAACCTCGGCTTTATGTATGAGCTGGATGCGATTGCGGCTTGCGTGGTTGGCGGCGTGTCATTTGCGGGTGGCGTGGGTACCGTGGCAGGTGTGGTGACCGGTGTGATTATCTTCACCGTTATCAACTACGGTCTGACTTATATCGGCGTGAACCCTTACTGGCAGTACATCATCAAGGGCGGCATCATCATCTTCGCCGTCGCATTGGATTCACTGAAGTACGCACGTAAAAAATAAGACTTAGCACACAGCAAAACATCACTGCAAAAGGCTGCCATCTTATGAATGGTGGCCTTTTTATTTGTGCATACTGCGAAGGGCGAAGGGCGAAGGGCGAAGGGCGAGGGGCGAAGGGCGAGGGGCGGGTGCGAGGACCGCCAGCCCCCAAAGCGGCACCAGACAGCGTCACCCTCGCAGCCCAAAGCGTCACCACAGCAGCCCAAAGCGGCACCAGACAGCGTCACCACAATATCTTCAGGCAGCGTTACTTCTGCAGTTTCTCTTCCAAATCCAGCAACTGCTCTGGTGTCACCGCCGGATAGCTCTGCGCATCTTCTGGCACTTCATGCACCGCCGGAATCGGCACCAGCGGCCCAAGGAAGCGAGGCTCACGTTTCATCAGATACAAATCAGCCAGCGCGCCTAAACGTGCGCCGACCTCACGGAAACGCACTGACAGCATATTTTTCGGCGACGGCACGGCATAGCACTGTGCCTGTATCCCCAGGTGCTGAGCGATGTAAAGCGCGCGTTCACAGTGGAAACGTTGCGTAATGATGATGAAATCATTGGTATCGAAAACCTTGCGCGTTCGTACGATTGAATCCAGCGTGCGGAACCCAGCATAGTCGAGCACGATATCGGCAGGATCGACACCAGCTTTGATAAGATCGCGACGCATGGTCATCGGTTCGTTATAGCTTTGCTGCGCGTTGTCACCACTCAACAGCAGATAATTCACCTTGCCGCTGTTGTACGCGTTGAGCGCACCCTGAATGCGATAAAGGTAATACTGATTGATGACGCCAGTGCGGTAATACTTGGCCGTGCCTAAGACCACCCCGACCTGACGATGCGGCAGTGAAGTGACATCTTCATAAATAAAGGGCGCGGTTTTCCAACTGATCCAGCGATCCAGGCCGAGCGCGGTCGCCACCATCAATAAGATGATGAAAAACAGACCAAAGAAAACGCGTTTAATCATGCGCGTAAGCACTCGGTTGGCGAAAAAAAGGATGGCTAAAGGCTACTTGAGGTGGGGGCGCTAAGCAAGTTTACGCCGGTTGGCTGGCGATATTTTAAGCGCAGCCGGTACTATATTCACCGGCTGCGCTGGCTGATTAGATAGAAGTACGGCGATAATGACGATACTGCGGCAGCCAGAAGTTGTTGTTCACGGCTTTCGACAGCACATCTTCTGAAGTGACCACGGCCACGCCAGCCAACTGCGCTGCTTTACCCACTTCCATGGCGATCAGCTTTGATACGCCCTGAATGTGTTTCAATTCTGGCAGCACCGGGCCTTCGCCATCGTTCACCAGCGGTGAACAGTCGGCCAATGCACGGCTGGCGGTCATCAGCATCGAATCGGTGATGCGAGTGGCACCGGCGGCAATCACACCCAAACCAATACCTGGGAAGATATAGGAGTTATTGCACTGGGCAATCGGGTAGGTTTTACCTTTCCAGGTCACAGGCGCAAATGGGCTGCCGGTGGCGACCAGCGCTTCACCGTCGGTCCAGGAAATGATATCCGCTGGTGTGGCTTCAACGCGTGAGGTTGGGTTCGACAGCGGCATCACAATCGGACGCTTGGTGTGCTTGTGCATCTCGCGGATGATCTCTTCGGTGAACAGACCCGGCTGGCCGGACACACCAATCAGAATGTCTGGCTTCGCGTTGCGCACCACATCCAACAGTGAAATAGAATCGCTGGTCACATCCCAGTCCTTCAGGTTTTCACTCTTCTGCACCAGTTTGCTCTGGAAATCGAGCAAATTAGGCAGTTTGTCGGTCAACAGACCAAAGCGATCCACCATCATCACGCGGGAACGCGCTTCGTCGTCGCTCAGACCTTCGGACTTCATCTGCGCGACGATCTGCTCAGCGATACCGCAGCCGGCGGAACCCGCGCCGAGGAACACCACTTTCTGCTCGCACAGACGGCTGCCCGCTGCACGGCTGGCGGCGATCAGGGTGCCTACGGTAACAGCGGCGGTGCCCTGAATATCATCGTTAAAGCAGCATACTTCATCGCGATAACGCTCGAGCAACGGCATGGCGTTCTTCTGCGCGAAGTCCTCAAACTGCAGCAGCACGTTCGGCCAGCGGCGTTTCACTGCCTGAATAAACTCATCAACGAAGGCTTCGTACTCTTCGCCGGTAATACGCGGATGGCGCCAGCCCATATACAGCGGATCGTTCAGCAACTGCTGATTGTTCGTTCCCACATCCAGCACCACGGGCAGGGTATACGCCGGGCTGATCCCGCCACACGCGGTGTACAGCGACAGCTTACCGATTGGAATACCCATACCGCCGATGCCGAGGTCGCCGAGGCCGAGAATACGCTCGCCATCGGTCACCACGATCACTTTCACGTTCTGCTTAGTGGCGTTTTGCAGCATATCTTCAATGCGATCGCGGTTGTTATACGAGATGAAAACACCGCGCGCACGACGATAAATTTCCGAGAAGTGTTCACAGGCCGCGCCGACGGTTGGGGTGTAAATAATCGGCATCATCTCTTCCAGATGATTATCCAGCAGGCGGTAGAACAGGGTTTCGTTGGTGTCCTGAATGTTGCGCAGATAGACGTGCTTGTCGTTATTGTTTTTGAAATCCAGGAACTGACGCCAGGCACGCTCTGCCTGCTCTTCGATGGTTTCAACGGCTTCGGGTAACAGGCCATTGAGATTGAATTCGTTGCGTTCTTCCAGGGTGAAGGCGCTGCCTTTATTCAGCAGCGGAAATTCCAGCAGAATCGGACCCGCGTAAGGAATATACAGCGGACGTTTACTTTCGTAGTCGAGTTCCATGCAGTGTTTGCTCCGGTTGCAGTGTTTTCTGACGTGTCACCGGGAAAAGGTAACGCCAGACCTGTTTCTTGTGAAGTGGTTCTGGCGCCCGATCCTATGAGGATTCTTGCAGATGTACAGCTTTTGTTAATAGAAAGTCACAAAAGCGATGAAAGGATCACTAAACTGATGTTTTCGAAACTAAAGTAAGTGAGAAATCTTCACAGCCCAGCGCCGCCAGCGTGGCGCGAGTGGCATCGCGCTGACTCAATGTGCTGTCTTCACATTCGACCAGCACAGCCTGTTGGATGGTATCCAGCGCTTCATTCCGCATGTTCATCATAATCAGCGCAGCCTGCAATGGCGGCAAACTCGGGTTAAAGGCCGCGTTTTCTGCATAGCGTCCGGTGAACAGGTTGCCGCTTTGGCTGCGCAGGGCCACGCCACTGTAACTGTGGCTGTAAGGCGCGTGACTGTGGTTCGCGGCTTCAATGGCCGCCTGCTGTAATGCATCACCTTCTGAAACGAAGCCGTGATGAATCGGTGTCAGCAGACGTTCAGTGATATTCAGATCGGCAGGGCCAAACGCATCGGGCAAATAATCACCCAGCGTACTCACCGCGCGCCCCGGTAAACTGATGCGGATCGCCGTGCCGCTGTTCAGCTCGTTCATAAACTGACGACAGTGACCGCACGGCGTGTAGTTAACGGTTATCGCATCCAGCTTCTCTTCGCCGTGCAGCCAGGCGTGCGTGATGGCACTTTGCTCCGCATGCACGGTTTGTTGCAGCGGCGCATGTTCAAACTCCATGTTGGCACCGAAATACCAGTGACCGCTCACCCCACGCGAAATGGCACCCACATTAAAGTGAGACACCGGTGCCACCGCACAACAGGCAGCAATCGGCAACAGTGCCAGCGCTAAGGCATCCTCATCCAGTCCCGTCTCCTGCTTCAGACGCGCCACGTCCTGCGGGCGCAGTACGCCGTTAAAATCAGCTGAATCCAGCAAGGAGTGAATCGCAGTTTGCAAGTCAGCGGGCAGGGCGGAGAAAGCAGCAGTAAATCGTGGATTCATGATGTGATGACCTCATTAACGCGTTAGCGGCGATGCGCCGCCTATGGGGTTATATGTGATCTGTGTCGCTATGACAATGTAAGCTGATTGAGTCGTTTCAACTTTGCGAGATCTCTCGCAAGTTTCAGCCCAACCAGTGCATCAACAGCGGGAAAAGGAACGGTGCCAGCAGCGAAGTAATAATGCCGCAAATCACCAATGCCAAAGAGCTAAACGCCCCTTCCTGATAATCGATTTCTGCTGCGCGCGCCGTGCCCAACGCGTGCGATGCGTTGCCAATCGCCAGGCCGCGTGACGATTTGCTGTGCACGTTAAACAGATTCAGCAGCATATGGCCGAACACTGCACCGAGCACGCCAGCAATCAATACGCAGATGGCGCTGATGGCGGGGATACCGTGCAGCGAACCGGATACCGCCATGGCAATCGGCGTGGTAACGGATTTCGGCATAATCGTCGCGGCAATTTCTGGCGTAGCCCCCATCCACAGCGCAATAGCCGTGCCGGATACCATCGCCGTGATACTGCCAATAAAACAGACGCTGATAATGGTTTTCCAGCGCGCGCGAATTTGGTGCATCTGCTCATAGAGCGGCAATGCCAGCGCGACCACCGCAGGTTGCAGCAACTGATTAAGGAAGGTGCTGCCGGCGAAATAGCGGGTGTAAGGGATATGCGTGAGCAACAGGATCGGAATGACAATCGCCATCGCCACCAACAGCGGATTGATAATCGAGATGTTGATTTTGGCTGCCAGCTTACGCGCCAGCAGATACGCCACCACGGTGAGCGGCAGTGACCACCAGGCGTCAGTCATGAGGCTGCTCCTTCGGGCGCTGCAAACGTTCGGCGCTCAGGCCAACGATCAGCAGCACCATAAAGGTACTTACCACGCAGGAGACCACAATCGGTCCAAACTGTGCGCTCAGGATATCGGTATACCCCATCACGCCGACGCTGATCGGCACAAACAGCAGCGCCATATAGCGGATCAGCAAATGACAGCCCGGTTTCACCCAACCCACCGGCAGGATTTGCAGTGCCAGCAGGGTAAACAGCAGCAGCATGCCGATAATACTGCCTGGAATGGTAAACGGCAGCAGGGCAGCAATACCGTTCCCGGCATAGAGCGCGGCATAGATAATCACAAAGGCACGCAAATAGTGCCAGCAAGCAGTTAGCACGACAGGCTCCACAACAGAGTCTCGATAAAAAAGCCGCCCTGAAGGCGGCTTGTTCAATTACTTCACCTGCATTCCAGGTTTTGCACCGCTATCAACGGACAACACAAACAGGTCTGAACCGCCAGAACCGGCAGACAGCACCATGCCTTCTGACACGCCGAAGCGCATCTTACGCGGTGCCAGGTTGGCGACGATGATGGTCATTTTGCCGACCAACACAGACGGGTCCGGATAGGCCGCGCGAATGCCAGAGAAGATCTGGCGCTTCTCACCGCCGAGATCCAGTTCCAGACGCAGCAGCTTGTCAGAACCTTCAACCAGTTCCGCTTTCTCGATCAGCGCCACACGCATATCGACCTTGGCGAAATCGTCGATGGTGATGGTGTCACCAATCGGTGCGTCAGCCAGAGGACCGGTGACCGCAGGTTTGTTCGCCGCTGCCGCGTCTTCTTTAGACGCTTCAATCAGCCCTTCAACCTTGGCCATTTCGATACGACCATACAAGGCTTTGAACGGTGCAACATCGTGATCCAGCAACGGCTGCGCAATCGCATCCCAGCTCAGTTCCGTGTTCAGGAAAGCTTCGGTACGCGCGCTCAGTGAAGGCAGCACCGGCTTCAGCCAGGTCATCAGAATGCGGAACAGGTTAATGCCCATAGAGCAGATCGCTTGCAGGTCAGCATCGCGGCCTTCCTGTTTCGCCACCACCCACGGTGCCTGCTCGTCCACATAACGGTTGGCGATATCCGCCAGCGCCATGATTTCACGGATCGCGCGGTTATACTCGCGGCTCGCCCAGGCTTCACCAATCTTCTCTGAAGCATCGACAAAGGTCTGATACAGCGCCGGATCGGCCAGCTCGCTCGCCAGTTTGCCGCCAAAGCGTTTAGTGATGAAACCGGCGTTACGAGACGCGAGGTTCACCACCTTGTTAACGATATCGGCATTCACGCGCTGCACGAAATCTTCCAGATTCAGGTCGATGTCGTCGATGCGTGAAGAGAGTTTCGCCGCGTAGTAGTAACGCAGGCTGTCCGCATCCAGATGCTGCAGCCAGGTGCTGGCTTTAATGAAGGTTCCGCGCGATTTGGACATCTTCGCGCCGTTCACTGTCACATAACCGTGCACGAACAGATTGGTCGGCTTGCGGAAGTTGCTGCCTTCCAGCATCGCTGGCCAGAACAGGCTGTGGAAGTAAACGATGTCTTTACCGATGAAGTGATACAGCTCGGTAGAAGAATCTTTTTTCCAGAACTCGTCGAAATCGATGTTACCGCGCTTGTCGCACAGGTTCTTAAAGGAACCCATGTAACCGATTGGCGCATCCAGCCACACGTAGAAGTATTTGCCCGGCGCACCTGGAATTTCGAAACCGAAATAAGGCGCATCACGGGAGATGTCCCACTGCTGCAAGCCCGATTCGAACCACTCCTGCATTTTGTTCGCCACCTGCTCCTGCAACGCACCTGAACGGGTCCAGGTCTGCAACATCGCGCTGAACGACGGCAGATCGAAGAAGAAGTGCTCGGAATCACGCAGTACTGGCGTCGCGCCGGATACCACGGATTTCGGATCGATCAGCTCGGTTGGGCTGTAGGTCGCGCTGCACACTTCGCAGTTATCGCCGTATTGATCCGGTGACTTACATTTCGGGCAGGTGCCTTTGACAAAACGGTCCGGCAGGAACATGCCTTTTTCCGGATCGTACAGCTGTGAAATGGTGCGGTTCTTGATAAAGCCGTTTTCTTTCAGACGACCGTAAATCAACTCCGACAGCTGACGGTTTTCGTCGCCGTGGGTGGAGTGATAGTTGTCGTAGCTGATGTCGAAGCCAGCGAAGTCAGTTTCGTGCTCCTGCTTCATCTCAGCGATCATCTGCTCAGGTGGGATACCAAGCTGCTGTGCTTTCAGCATGATCGGCGTGCCGTGGGCATCGTCTGCGCAGATGAAGTAAACCTGGTTGCCACGCATTCGCTGGTAACGGACCCAAATGTCAGCCTGAATATGTTCAAGCATGTGACCGAGATGGATAGAACCGTTTGCGTACGGCAGTGCGCACGTTACCAGAATTTTTTTAGCGACTTGAGTCATAGTTTGCGTAGCGTTCCGTGAATAAAAATCGGGCTTAGATGTTACCCGAAGCACCCTCTGGCGTAAACACAACTGGACGGCATCTGATATTATTGAAAGCACACCGCCGTTATCTGGCGTTATGAAAACACAAGGAGTTGGGATGACTTCACAATCCCGGGAACATCATTCACCCGAAGCATTGCGCGCTGTGGTTATCGGCGTGCTGAGTGACTTTGAACATCCGACGCTGCATCACAATCTGACTACCCTCAAAGCGCTGCGTCATGTGGCGTTACTCGACGGCAAACTGCACATCGAACTGGTGATGCCGTTTGCGTGGGCCTCAGCCTTTGAGGAGCTTAAGGCGCAAACCAGCGCTGAACTACTGCGCTTAACCCATGCCAGCGCCATTGACTGGCGTTTGCGCCATGATATTGCCACGCTCAAGCGGGTGAAAAATCATCCCGGCGCGACAGGCGTGAAGAACATCATTGCGGTGAGTTCCGGTAAAGGCGGCGTCGGCAAATCCAGCACGGCGGTGAACATGGCGCTGGCGCTGATTGCCGAAGGCGCGAAGGTCGGTATTCTCGATGCCGATATTTACGGCCCGTCGATTCCCAATATGCTCGGCACCGAAAGCCAGCGTCCAACCTCACCGGATGGCACGCACATGGCACCGATTATGGCGCACGGATTGGCGACCAACTCGATTGGCTATCTGGTCACCGATGAGAATGCGATGGTGTGGCGCGGTCCGATGGCCAGCAAAGCGCTGATGCAACTGTTGAACGAGACGATGTGGCCTGATCTCGATTATTTGATTCTCGATATGCCGCCAGGCACCGGTGATATCCAGTTAACGCTGGCGCAAAACGTACCGGTGACAGGCGCGCTGGTGGTGACGACACCACAGGACATCGCCCTGATTGATGCGCGCAAAGGCATTGTGATGTTTGAGAAGGTCAGCGTGCCGGTGTTGGGCATTGTGGAGAACATGAGTATTCACATTTGCAGCGAATGTGGCCATCACGAGCCGATATTTGGCACGGGCGGCGCGCAGAAGCTGGCGGCTGATTACCACACGCAGCTGCTGGCGCAATTGCCGCTGCACATCAATCTGCGTGAGGATCTGGATGATGGTGAGCCGACGGTGATCCGTCGTCCGGACAGCGAATTCACCGCACTCTATCGTCAATTAGCCGGTCGCGTGGCCGCCCAGCTTTATTGGCAGGGTGACGTGATCCCGGCCGATATTGCCTTCCGCGCAGTTTAACGCAACGTTTTTCCGCTGGCGCGCGCCGTCAGCGGAAAATGCATCAGCACGTACTTTCCCTGTTCGCTCACACCGGTGGCTTCACGCTGCCAGCCGTGTTTCAGGTAAAACGCCTGCGCGGGCTCATTCAGCATCAGGCATTTCAACGCACCGGTTGAGGTGAAGCGGCGCTGCACCGCCTCCAGCAGAGCGCTGCCAATGCCGCGGCCCTGAAAGTCAGGATCGACATACAGGCTGTGCAGGAAATTGTCGTTAGGAAGGATGCCGGCAAATCCGGCGCGGTGGCCCTCGACGAACGCCACTAACACCGTTTCACCCAATATCACCCCATCCAGATCTTCCAGCGCCCAATCATCGCCATCCAGCCAGGTCCAGCTATGACGTCGTGCAGCCAGAAACAGTGTGCGCAGAAAAGGGCGATCGGCTTCCTCAAATAATCGAATGTCCAAGCAGGGGCTCCAGTTGAAGAATGGCAAATCGTGTGTTGGTCGCCATAAATGCTGACCCTACATCAAAGCAGGGTGTTTATATCGCAACAGTCCCAGGGAAGGGTGACCCTACAGCAAAGCAGGATTTTCGTAGGGTGCGCATTGATGCGCATCTGTCGCCATACAGGGCAACCTTAGGTAACAATAGCCGACCAAAAAGATAAAGCCTGTCAAATCATCAGGCTTTCTGTGTAGAATGCCGCGGCAAGCCGCATGGAATCTGGCATCAGCACTTTGATAGCTTTTGATTATCTGATTGATAACGACTGCATATTAGAAGTTGGCCCGGAAAAACTGTAACTTGCATCACATCTTTTAACGGAGGTCACCATGTCCATCATTAATACCAAAATCAAACCATTCAAAAACGCAGCGTTCAAAAACGGCGAATTCATCGACGTAACCGAGAAAGACGTTGAAGGTAAATGGAGTGTTTTCTTCTTCTACCCGGCTGACTTCACCTTCGTATGCCCGACTGAACTGGGTGACGTGGCAGACCATCATGAAGAGTTGCAGAAACTGGGCGTAGACATCTACTCTGTTTCTACCGACACGCACTTTACCCACAAAGCCTGGCACGGTTCTTCCGAAACCATCGCAAAAATCAAATACGCGATGATCGGCGACCCAACTGGCGCACTGACCCGTAACTTCGAAATCATGCGCGAAGACGAAGGTCTGGCAGATCGCGGTACCTTCATTGTTGACCCACAGGGCATCATTCAGGCTATCGAAATCACCGCTGAAGGCATTGGCCGTGACGCATCTGACCTGATCCGCAAAATCAAAGCGGCTCAGTATGTTGCTTCTCACCCAGGCGAAGTTTGCCCGGCTAAATGGAAAGAAGGCGAAGCAACACTGGCTCCATCTCTGGACCTGGTTGGCAAAATCTAAGTCACACCCAGCCATTCGATCTTTCTCAATCGGGTGCTACGGCACCCGATTTTCTTGACAGGAACTCACTATGCTCGATACCAATTTAAAAACACAGCTCAAGGCTTACCTTGAGAAATTAACGAAACCGGTTGAGTTGATTGCCACACTGGATGATGGCGCTAAATCTGCGGAGATCCGTTCTCTGCTGACCGATATCGCGAGCTTGTCAGAAAAAGTCAGCTTCCGTGAAGAGAATGATCGTCCGGTTCGTAAACCCTCTTTCCTGATCACTAACCCAGGCAGCCAGAGCGGTCCTCGCTTTGCCGGTTCGCCAATGGGACACGAATTTACTTCACTGGTGCTGGCACTGTTGCAGACCGGTGGACACCCTTCGAAAGAGTCGCAGAGCCTGCTGGAGCAAGTGGTGGCTCTGGATACTGACCTGCATTTCGAAACCTATTACTCACTGTCATGCCATAACTGCCCTGACGTAGTACAGGCACTGAACCTGATGGCGGTGCTGAACCCACGCATCAGCCACACCGCGATTGATGGCGGCATGTTCCAGAACGAAATCACTGAGCGTAATGTGATGGGCGTTCCTGCGGTATTCCTCAACGGCAAAGAGTTCGGTCAGGGCCGTTTGAGCCTGGCGGAAATCGTCGGCAAAGTGGACACCAACGCAGAGAAGCGTGCGGCAGAAGAGCTGAACAAGCGTGAAGCCTATGAAGTGCTGATCGTCGGCAGCGGCCCAGCGGGCGCAGCGGCAGCGATTTACTCGGCGCGTAAAGGTATCCGCACTGGCCTGATGGGCGAGCGTTTTGGTGGCCAGGTACTCGACACCGTAGACATCGAAAACTACATCTCAGTCCAGAAAACCGAAGGCGCTAAGCTGGCGGGTTCACTGCGCGCCCACGTTGATGATTACGATGTTGACGTCATCGACACCCAGAGCGCCATCAAGCTGATTCCCGCAGCCAAAGAGGGCGGTCTGCACGCGATTGAAACCGCGTCTGGCGCGGTATTGAAATCACGCAGTATCATCATTGCCACCGGTGCACGCTGGCGCAACATGGGTGTGCCGGGTGAAGAGCAGTATCGCACCAAAGGCGTGACTTACTGCCCACACTGCGATGGCCCGCTGTTTAAAGGTAAACGCACTGCGGTGATCGGCGGCGGTAACTCCGGTGTCGAAGCGGCTATCGATCTGGCTGGCCTGGTTGAGCACGTGACGCTGCTGGAATTTGCCAGCGAAATGCGTGCCGACAAAGTACTGCAGGACAAACTGCGCAGCCTGAAAAACGTCGATGTGATTCTGAATGCCCAGACCACCGAAGTGAAAGGCGACGGCAGCAAAGTGACGGGCTTGAGCTACATCGATCGTAACAACCAGACCAGCCATGAAATCGCGCTGAGCGGCATCTTCGTGCAGATTGGTCTGCTGCCCAACACCACCTTCCTCGAAGGCGCGGTGGAACGTAACAAAATGGGCGAGATCATCATCGACGCCAAATGCGAAACCAGCCTGAAAGGCGTGTTCGCGGCCGGTGACTGCACCACGGTGCCGTACAAGCAGATCATTATCGCCAGCGGTGAAGGTGCGAAAGCCTCACTCAGCGCGTTCGATTACCTGATCCGCACCCAACCGGCTGAATAAGTTTTATTGCGATAGCCACGCAGCAGCCCCGTAACGGATGTTACGGGGCTTTTTTTTGCCTGTTATTCATCCTAACCAACGGCGTGCTTCCGCATCGCTGACGTCGCGATAATAAATTTTATGCAAACGCTCACCGCAACCTTTGCATTGCGCTTCAACATGGGTAGAAAAATAGTGGCGGCCGGAAGGGCAAATTGCGCCTTTACGCGAAATACGAATGTCGTGCCATTTATGGGCGTGCGGAATAAAGCTGAATAATTTTGAGATCATTATCGATTCCGGAATTGGATAGGCAGTGACTCTCTTCAAGTCCGGAGGGGGATTAGGCCTTGCCACAGTGGGCGGGGCGTTGATGTGCATCAATGAATGCGAAGGCGGGTGTTTATTAGTCGATTTTTCAGTGATTAGAATAAATCTGGCAAATTCAGATGAGAATTATTTAATGATGATAATTGACCGATACAGCTTTTTTTAAAATTCAGCCTATCGAATGATTTTAACTATTTTGATTTAGTGCCGTTTTCAGCGTCTTTCAAAGCACCACGATTTACAACATCCCGAACTGCCCTTATTCTGTGTGCGGCATGTTCACCATGCCATGACTCGGGGTGCCCCTGTTAAACAGGGCTGAGATACACCCGCTGACCTGATCTGGATAATGCCAGCGTAGGGAAGTCAGATGCCTGACCGCATTCGCCTTCTTGATCGCCGGTTGGGAGTTTTATGACACAGCCTGACCTTCTTACCCCCGCGCAACTCGCGCAATCCCTACAGCTGCTGCGTCAGCAGGCGCCGCTGGTGCACTGCATGACCAATGACGTGGTGCAAACCTTCACTGCCAATGTGCTGCTGGCTCTACAAGCCTCTCCTGCAATGGTGATCGATGCCGAAGAAGCCGTGCAGTTTGTGAGTTTTGCCGATGCGCTGCTGATCAACGTGGGCACCTTAACCCGCGATCGTCGGGATGCAATGCTGGCGGCGGTGCAGGCTGCTCAAAAGGCTGGCACGCCCTGGACGCTCGATCCGGTGGCCGTGGGCGCACTCTCATTCCGTACCGAATTCAGCCAGCAGCTGCTGAACCTGCATCCCGCCGCAATTCGTGGCAACGCGTCGGAAATCCTCGCGCTGGCTAACCAGGCTGCGGGCGGACGCGGCGTGGACAGCGTGCATCAGGCCGATGCGGCACTGAGCGCGGCACAACAGCTGGCGCAGGATTACCACACGCTGGTGGCGGTCACTGGCGAAGTCGATTACATCACCGATGGCACACGCACGCTGGCGATTCCTGGCGGTAGCCCGCTAATGACGCGCGTGGTCGGTACCGGCTGCGCGCTTTCAGCCGTGGTCGCAGCCTTCAGCAGCTTGCCGGGCGACCGTTTACAGCATGTCGCGGCGGCGTGTCGTGTGATGTCTCTGGCGGGTGAACAGGCGGCACGTGCCGTTCAGGGGCCAGGCAGCTTTGTTGCGGCTTTTCTGGATAACCTCTGGACGCTGGAGGTCACTGTATGAAACGCATCAACGCGTTAACCATTGCTGGCACTGACCCAAGCGGCGGCGCGGGCATTCAGGCCGATTTGAAAGCCTTCTCCGCACTGGGCGCGTATGGCACCAGCGTGATCACCGCGCTGGTGGCGCAGAACACCTGCGGCGTGCAGTCGGTGTATCGCATCGAACCCGATTTTGTTGGCGCGCAGCTGGATTCCGTGCTGGATGATGTGCGCATTGATGCCGCCAAAATCGGCATGCTGTCTGAAACCGCGATTGTCGAAGTGGTTGCCGAGCGGCTGAAACGCGCCAGCCTGCCGTTTGTGGTGCTGGATACGGTGATGATCGCCAAGAGTGGCGATCCGCTGCTGTCGCCCGATGCGGTGGCCAGCGTGCGTGAACTGCTGCTTCCGCAGGTGTCGCTGATCACCCCCAATCTGCCCGAAGCCGCTGCGCTGCTGGGGCGGGATATGGCGCAGGATGAAAATACCATGCTGATGCAGGGCGATGCGCTGTTGGATCTCGGTTGTGAAGCCGTATTGATGAAAGGCGGACATCTCAGTGATGCCGAAAGCCCGGACTGGCTGATCACCCGCGCGGGCCGCCAGCGCTTTACCGCCCCACGCGTCAATACGCGCCATACCCACGGCACCGGCTGTTCGCTGTCCGCTGCTTTAGCGGCGTTGCGTCCACGTCATGATAACTGGGCGGACACAGTCACCGAAGCTAAAGCCTGGTTGCAGCAGGCCTTGCTGCATGCGGACTCGCTGGAAGTCGGTAAAGGCATTGGGCCGGTGCACCATTTCCATCAGTGGTGGTAGGCAAGCATTATGGCGTGCCTCAGCGTTGCAGGATGCAATCTGCAGGCCGCCCATCGCAAGGTGGCAGAATTTTTTTACTGCGTATCCGTCTGAAAAATGGTGTCAGCAATTTGCCAGCCTGGCGCTTTTCGGTCCAGGCTGTTGGGGGCGAATCGGCCATTGCCGGTTCCATTCCAGCCATTTATTCAGGAGCCAACATGACGGACATCGTACAGTTATTGGGCAAAGAAGCGGATTCTCTTCTTCAACATCGCTGCATGACCATTCCAGCGGACAGCCTTTATTTACCGGGCGCGGATTTCGTCGATCGCGTGATGATCGACAACAATCGTTCTCCTGCCGTATTACGCAATATGCAAACCCTGTACAACACCGGTCGCCTGGCGGGCACTGGCTATCTGTCGATTTTGCCGGTCGATCAGGGCGTTGAACACTCAGCGGGCGCCTCCTTCGCCGCTAACCCGGCTTATTTTGATCCGAAGAACATCGTTGAGCTGGCGATTGAAGCGGGCTGCAACTGCGTGGCTTCGACCTATGGCGTGCTGGCCTCGGTATCACGCCGCTATGCGCACCGCATTCCGTTCATGGTGAAACTTAACCACAACGAAACCCTGAGCTATCCGACCCAATACGATCAAACCCTGTATGCCAGCGTTGAGCAGGCATTCAACTTGGGTGCGATCGCGGTGGGCGCGACCATCTATTTTGGTTCTGAGCAGTCACGCCGTCAGATTGAAGAGATCTCGGCCGCCTTTGAGCGTGCCCATGAACTGGGTATGGTGACGGTGCTGTGGGCTTATCTGCGCAATGATGGCTTCAAGAAAGACGGCGTGGATTACCATGCAAGCGCCGATTTGACCGGCCAGGCCAACCATCTGGCAGCGACCATTGGCGCAGACATCGTGAAGCAGAAGATGGCCGAGAACAACGGCGGCTACAAGGCGGTGAAATTCGGTCACACCGATGAGCGCGTCTACAGCAAGCTGACCACGGAGAACCCCATCGATCTGGTGCGCTACCAGCTGGCGAACTGCTATATGGGCCGTGCGGGATTGATCAACTCTGGCGGCGCATCAGCCGGAGACACCGACATTGCCGAATCAGTGCGTACTGCGGTGATCAACAAGCGTGCGGGCGGTATGGGGCTGATTCTGGGTCGCAAGGCGTTTAAGAAGTCGCTGAAAGAGGGCGTGCAGCTGATTAATGCGGTGCAGGATGTTTATCTGGCGAAAGATGTGACGATTGCGTAATTGATTGCCCAAATCCCTTCCCGCAAGCGGGAGGGGAACCGATCCAACGAAGTATCAATGGCAGCATTGGGACGAAATCTTATCTGCAAAGCTCGCTTTACTGGCCAGCACTTCGCTTTTCACTCACCCGCAAACCACACTTTACTCACGCTCTGCTTTATCCCCCTTAGTTGTGTGTAAGGGGCGGGGTGAGGCATCAAATTGCAGAGGAACTAAGGCGCTTCAAACCACTCGCTATTACGCTCAGCAATCGGCGTAATGGTCAAAATCATCTCCTGCAGATGACGGCGCATCGCCGCTTCTGCCGCTTCAACATCTTGCGCTTTTAACGCCTGGTAGATGTTTTCATGCTGCTGAATCAAGCTTTCCGGTGGCGACACTTCGCTCAGAGTCAGGAAGCGCACGCGGTCCATGGTGGCTTTGATGTTCTCCACCGTTTCCCACGCCAGCAGGCAGTTAATCCCTTCGGCAATCAGGCGATGAAACTCATCGTCCAGCGCTAAAAACGCCTGGCTGTCGTGGCGTTCAGCAGCTAAGCGTTGCAGCTGTAGGTTATGCTCCAGCGCCATCAATCCCTCGGGGGTGATCTCCTGCGCAGCGCGACGCACCACGGCAATCTCCACCGCTTCACGGATAAAACGGCCGTCGGCCACGCGCTGGGCGGAAATCTTGCGCACAAAAGTGCCACGCTGCGGCAGCACCTGCACCAGACCCGCTTCCGCCAGTTTGATAAAGGCTTCGCGTACCGGCTGGCGCGACACATTAAAGCGCGCGGACACTTCCTTTTCGGACAGCAACGAGCCCGGATGAATGGCGCAGGTCACGATATCTTTGCGCAGATAACGATAGATCTGCTGATTTACGGGTTCGCTGGTGGTTATGGTATAGGCAATCGACATGCAGCAATATCCGTATTACGGCTGGCCTACGCCAGCCCGATGAGAAAGGTTCAGTCTAATCAGCACGCTGCATCTGCGCTACACATTTGTGAAAGCGCTTACGCCTGCGTCACAAGGGCTTGCACCGTGGCGCGTGCACCTTGGGTATTAAGCTGGTTATACAACTCAGTGACGCGTGAGACAAAGGCGGTCTGATAACGTAAATCATCGCCAAACACCGCTTGTATCCGCAGTAAGGCTTCGACGCGCTGTGCACCGTCATCGCTATGCGCAACGATACTCGCCAATTGTTCTTTCATTGGGTCGCGAATCTCAATCGCCTGCCCTTGCTCATCGACACCGCTCACGTAACGCATCCAGCCCGCCACACCGAGCAGCAGATAGTCACAAGATGTGCCGTTACGCAGATGCCAGCGCACGCTGTCCAGCAAACGCTGCGGCAGCTTCTGTGTGCCATCGGTGGCGATCTGGTAAGTACGATGCTTGATGGCGCGGTTTTCGTAGCGTGCAATCAGCGAGTCGGCATAAGCGGTGAGATCCACGCCCTGAGTGCGCAGTGTCGGGGCCTGATCCTGCAACATCAGCGCGCGCGCTGCCGTGCGGAAGTGGTTGTCGGCCATGCAATCGCTGATGTGTTCATACCCGGCGAGGAAGCCAAGATAGGCGAGGAAGGAGTGGCTGCCGTTGAGCATGCGCAGCTTCATCTCTTCGAACGGCAATACATCACTCACCAGCTCAGCACCGGCGTTTTCCCATGCCGGGCGTCCATTGACGAAGTTATCTTCAATGACCCACTGGAAGAAAGGCTCGGCTTCTACCGCGACCGGATCGCTGCTGCCTAAGCGTGCTTCCAGCGCATCAAACGCCGCATCAGTCATCGCGGGGACGATGCGGTCCACCATGGTGGAAGGGAAGGTGATGTGCGTTTGAATGTACTCTGCCAGTTCGTGGCTATGGCGCTCTGCCAGTTGGGTGATGACGTTGCGCGTGACATGGCCGTTCTCTGGCATGTTGTCGCAGGACATCACGCTGAACGGCGCTAATCCACGCTCGCGACGACGGATAATCGCCGCCAGAATCAGGCCCGGCAGGGAACGGGGCTGCGTGGGGTTTTCCAGATCATGCACGATATCAGGATGATCCGGGTTGAGCTTGCCGCTGGAGGGCATATAGCAATAGCCTTTCTCGGTCACCGTCATCGAGACAATCGCCACATCGGGCTGGCTCATCGCCTCAATCACCGCATCAATGCCGTCGCCTTTGCCATGCAGCGCTTGCGTCACCACGCCAATCACGCGGGTGTGCAGGCTGCTATCGGCCATCTCGGTGAGGGTATAGAGCAAATCCTGTTGGCGCAGCGCCTGAATCAATGCGCCGCTGTTGAGATTCACTTCGCAGTAGCCCCAGTCACTGCCTTCCGCCGCCAGTTTATCGGTGGCGAGCGCCTGATGCGCACGGTGAAAAGCACCAAAGCCGATGTGCACCATGCGGGTTTTCAACTGGCTGCGGTCATAAGCGGGACGTTGGACGTCGGCGGGAAGGCGATCAAGCTCTAACATGCGTTTTCCTTTTAGCAAACGGGGCGCTGAGCGCCCCATTATGGTCAATCTGTTATGCGGACACCGGTTTATCTATGGTCTTTGGGCTACGAATCACAAACAGCACTAACATCGCACCAATCCCGGCGACACAGCCCGCCAGAATAAAGGCGCTATCGAATTTGCCGGTGTGCTGCACGATAAAGCCCGTGACAATCGGTCCAACAATCCCGGACAGGCTGCCAATCAGATGGATAAAGCCACTGATGCTGCCGACACGGCTTTTATGCACCACATCCTGAATAATCGCCCAGTAAATCGCACCGGTGATGTAGAGGAAGAAGATGGAGATCGACATCATGATCACCGCCGAATTCACCTCTTTAATCGTTCCCGCCAGTGCCACGCAGATCGCGGCAGCCAGCAGCGAGACCACCAGCACGATTTTGCGCGACAGCAGCAGCTTGCCCGTGATGTTGAAAATCTTATCTGAGATCCAGCCGCCCAATGCCAGGCCGACGAAGCCGACAATCCACGGGATCATGGTGGTGATACTCATGGATTTGATGTCCAGGCCGTGCGCCTGCACCAGATAGGCCGGGAACCAGCTCAGGAAGAAGAACAGAATGTAGTTGTAGCAGAAGAAGGCAAAAGCGGTCACCAGGATAATCGGCTGACGCAGGTAGTAGCCCATGCCGTGCGCTTTGCCGGTCGGATCGATAACGTCAGCCGGTTCTTCCGCTTTCAGTTTTTCCACCAGTGCGCGCTCTTCTGCAGAGACTTTTTTGCTGCGCGCGGGATTATCTGCGGCGAAGTAGAACCACAGGCACATCCATACCAGACCAATCAGGCAGATCACCACGAACGCCGGACGCCAGCCGAATGACAATGCCAGATAGCCGACAATCGGACCGGCTACCGCGCCACCCAACGGTGAACCGGCACTGAGCAAGCCCATCGCGGTAGCCGCCTGTTTTTTCGGGAACCAGCCGTTAATCGCTTTGTTTGCCGAGGCGCAGATCGGACCTTCCGCCATGCCGAACAGCACGCGCAGAATCATCATCGACCAGAAGCCGGTCGCCAGTGCGGTCATGCCGCAGAACAGCGACCACATACCGACGGCGGTGCCGAGCACGATGGTGGGGCCGAATTTATCGGTCGCCAGGCCACCGATAAAGTTAAACAGCGCGTAGCCAAAGAAGAAGCTACCGAAAATCATGCCGAACTGTTCGGCGTTGATCATCAGGTCTTTTTCTACCAGCGGTACAGTCAGAGAAAGGGCAATACGATCGAGGTAGTTGATCATATAAACCAGGAACAACAGCAGTACGAGGGTCCAGCGTAGATTCTTTAACATAGAAACTCCGTTTCCTCGTCATGCTTCAATCTGTCTTTAAGTTGGCTGCGTGATTGCACCCCATTCACTTATCGTTGTAAGCGTCTGGGGGCTTAATCACTGGCCGCCTTGATACAGCCTGAAGCATTGAGAGGATTATTATATTGGCCGGCAGGTACGCACCGGATTAAGGACACCTGGTGTGAAGATTAACTTAACCCATGTGCAGAATCACTTTGCAGCAAGTGCGCGGATCTTTTTCGAACAGCGTCATCGCACGTTCAATCTCCGCCAGCGGGAAATAGTGCGTGACGAGTTTTTCTGGCTGAATCTGACCTTTTTCCATCCACTCAATCACCTGCGGGAAGCGATGGCTATTAAGACGCGAAGTGAACAGTGACAGCTCTTTGCTGGTTAATGCCTGCTGCGTAATGCTGCAAGGTTCACCAGAGAAGCCCAGCAGGCCAATACGCGCCGCCGGAGAGGCGAGGGCAGCGGCTTCGGCCAGGATGGTGGGATGGCAGGCGGCATCAATGATCAGCGTGGGTTGCACGCCTTCAAGCTGTGCGGCCAGCGGAATGTCGCTGTTGTTGAACACCAGATCGGCACCATTTGCTTGCGCCAGCGCCAGACGTTCCGGCAGACGATCCACCACCAGCACTTTTTCTACGCCGTAGACGCCTTTCAGCACCTGAATCGCGGTTAAGCCCATCGGGCCTGCGCCGTAAATCAGCGCCACGTCATTGACCTGCGGCTTAAGGAAGGCGGTGATGTTCGCCGCGATGGTGAAGGGCTCTACCAGGCTGGCCAGTTTGTCGGGAATGGAAGCCGGCAGAGCGAATGCGTTCTTCGCCGGTGCCACCGCGAACTCGCTGAAACCGCCGTCACGGTGTACACCGATCACCTGCAATTCTTTGCAGACGTTCGGGCGTCCAACAGAGCAAGGGTAGCAGTGTCCGCAACTCACCACCGGATCCACCGCGACACGTTCACCGATTCGCGCGGCATCCACGCCTTCACCGACGGCATCGATCAAGCCGAAGAACTCGTGACCAATCACGCGCGGGTATTTGGCGAAGGGATTGTGGCCGTGCCAGATGTGCACATCTGAACCGCAGATACTGGCAAACTGTACTTTGACACGCACTTCGCCTGCGGCTGGTTCTGGCAATGTGCGTTCCGCCAGCACCAGTTCACCCGGTTGTTCAATTACGACACTTTTCATCATTTACTCCTTGCCAGATACACGCTCAATCGCTGGATTTGGCATCAACGGGAATGCAATGAATGAAAAATACGCTTGCTAATACTACCATACAAGTCGGCGTTAAAGAGTTGTGAAGAGAGTCACAGAGTGCAGGGAGGGTGAGCGAAGAACGGTGTCGGTTTGGGAGATGGGGCGGGGGAATTTGATGTGAGGCTGCAAGAATCAAAACATGCAGAGATGTGAGATGTGAGATGTGAGATGTGAGATGTGGGATTTGAGATGTGGGATGTGGGATGTTCAGCCTGGGTTGAGATGCTTAGGCAGGCCAAAGGTATTCAAGCTGGGTGGCGATGTTCAGATTGAGTTTAAGGTCTTCAGGCAGGATTGAGGAGGTGAGTTGGGTTCGGGATGTTCAGCCAGGATTGAGATGTTGAGTTGGGTTGGAGATGTTCAGGCCAGGCTGAGGTGTTTAAGCTGGGATGCGATATGCAGATTTGGCCGAGACCGTCAGATTGAACTCACAAGGACTTTGGATAGGGTGTCGTCCGGTTATTCAACCCGCTCGCCCCCAAATTTCAGGCATAAAAAAAGCAGCCTGTTAGGCTGCTCTTTTCAAGAATTTGGCTCCTCTGACTGGACTCGAACCAGTGACATACGGATTAACAGTCCGCCGTTCTACCGACTGAACTACAGAGGAATCGTTTGGAACGGGGCGCATAGTAACGAGCAGGCTCTGGGTTGTCAAAGGCCTTTTCCACATTTTTTACTGACTGCTGAATAAAGCGTCAATTTTGCGTTTCTCTTCCCTCTCTCGCGGCGAATCACACTCGATATCGGGCCTATTTGTGATGTAAGTCACTAATGCTATGCAAAATTACATTCTGATTTGTCGATTCTGTCGAATACCTCGCAGGTATGATCACAGATATTTCATTTCGTCGTTGTCGGGGCCAAAAGCGAAACATATATTCCAGATCAATTCCCACCCACAACTCCAGGTGCAGCATGAACAAAGTCAGAATCGGTATGATCGGCAGTGGTTACATTGGTCGTTGTCACGCCATTGCTTACGCGCAGGCCCCCACTGTTTTCGCACTGAAAGGTGAAATCGTGCGGGAAATGCTGGCAGAGGTGAACCCGGAACTGGCCGCGAAACAGGCGGCAACCTTTGGCTTTGCCCGTTCAACCGGCGACTGGCATGAGCTGGTACGCGATCCCAACATTGATGTGGTCGATATCTGCGCGCCGAACTTCCTGCACAAAGAGATGGCGCTGGAAGCGATTCGTAACGGCAAACACGTTTACTCGGAGAAACCGCTCTCCCTGTCCGTGTCCGATGCAGAAGAGATGGTGCAGGCCGCGCAGCAGGCAGGCGTCAAAACGCTGGTGGGCTTCAACTACATGAAAAACCCCACCAGCCAGCTGGCGCGTGAAATCATTGCGCGCGGTGAGATTGGAGAAGTGATTCATTTCTACGGTACGCATAATGAAGATTATCTGGCACGTCCGGAAACACCGCTCGACTGGCACTGCCAGAAAGCGCTGGCCGGTTTAGGTGCGCTGGGCGATCTGGCGGCGCATATCGTCAATATGGCGCACTATCTGGTCGGGGATATCGAAGAAGTCAGCGGCGATATGATGACGGTGATTAAACAGCGTCCCGATCCGAAAGATCATTCACGTTTGTTGCCAGTTGAGAACGAAGATCAGGCCAGCGCGCTGCTGCGCTTTAAAAACGGTGCGCACGGTGTGTTTGAAACTTCACGCATCGCCTGCGGCAGCAAAATGGGCCTGACCTATGTGGTCACTGGCACCAAAGGCACCCTGCGCTACACCCAGGAGCGTATGGCCGAGCTTGAGCTGTATATCCATGATGAACCCGCTGGACGTCAGGGCTTCAAAACCATTTTGACCGGCCCGGCCCATCCCGATTACGCTAATTTCTGCGTATCAGCCGGTCATGGTATTGGTTTTAACGATCAGAAAACCGTCGAGATCCGCGATTTAATCAACGGTATCGCGGCAGGCGATCGCATGTGGCCTGATTTTGCCGAAGGCTTGCAGGTACAGAAAGTACTGGAAGCGGTCGCGGTGTCCGCCGTCGAGCGTCGCTGGATGAAGGTGTAACGCCTACTCGTCAAGCGCAAGCCCTGGATTAATAGCACGCACTCAAGCTAATAAGCAGGCTGGGGGCCGTTCTGGGGCAGGCATTTCGCAGCGCTGAACGGAATGAGGAAGCCAGGAGAGCCAGCATGGATGCTGGCGAAAGGCGCAGCCGGAACAGGGATGTTCCGTCTGCGCCGGTCCGTCAGGCTGACGAGTGAAGTGAAGGTACCGCGTCAGCGGCGCGAGGACCGCCAGGCCCAGAACGGTCCCCAGACGGCGACACCGCGGGCACCCTAAAATCCATCACCACCAGCTCTCCAGACTGCGTCATCCCCGGCAACCAACCCGCTCTTATCACCCGCCTCTCAACTGACAAACATCACGCCAGCAGTGGGCACTGCGGCGGCAGGCGGCAGCTCAGCGCGCCGGGCATCACTTCAATTTCAAATTCACTGCCGGTCAACGGCTCGCCATCCAGATTAAACGTCATCTCATGCGGGGAGCGAATGCGTAGCGACTGCAACTGCGCCGAAACAATATTCGGGTTCTCATCATTGCGCGTCAGCGAATGCAGCAGCGTTGGCAACAGCTCCTGCGCGGTCACAATGCTCAGATTCAGCTGCCCATCATTGATCAACGCATCCGGACACAACTTCTGCCCGCCGCCCGCCTGGCGACCATTACCAATGCCGATCACCAATGCATCGCCTTGCCACGCAAAGCCCGGTCCGCTGATCTCACAACTATCCGGCTTCAGCGCATCCACCCGCATCAAACCGTGAATAAAGTACGACACGCCGCCCAAAGCCGATTTCAATTTCTCCGGCGTCTCCGTGGTGATACGCGTGCCAAAGCCGCCGGTCGCCATATTGATAAAATAGCGATCGCCATTCACGCGCGCCAAATCAATCGCGCTGGCTTTGCCCAACACCGCCAGACGCAGTGCCGGTTCAATCTCCGCTGGAATACCGACGCTGGTGGCGAAATCATTGGCCGTGCCAAGCGGCAGAATACCCAGCGCCGGACGCTGCTCTGCAGCCACCGCCGCCAGCGCCGTGGCGATCTCATTGATGGTGCCATCGCCGCCACCGGCTACCACGGTTTCAGCCTGCAACTCCACCGCTTCCTGCACGTAACGGTCGCCGTCGCCCTTTTCCCAGGTCACGCGCACCGCCAGATTAAAGCCTTCCTCACGCAGCGTATTAACCGCCGCACGCAAATCTTCATTGCCCGCGCCTTTTCCATTGAGGATAAGCAGCGTCAGTGGTTTGTTTTGCATAATCAGTTCCTTGAGGCGAAATACGATGCAGTGGTTATAGCATAGCTGGACAGGGAACTTTATCGGCGGGCGATGAAAAAAAGAAAACCCGCACGGGGGAGCCGGGCGGGTGAATGAGGTGGTTCCTGGTACTACCTGCTGTTTATTGTTACTCGTTAGCAGCAGGCGGGATTCTAAAGCGAGGCGCAGCGGCGGTCTGTGATCCTGTTCTAACTTCGCGCCTTTCTTTTCATTATGTGCGCTTTTTTCCGTGCGGATCGTAGGTGCTATTGCCGTCAGTAAAATTACGCATCAACAAGGCAAAGGCCAGATCCACCGATTCCGGTACTGGGATCCACACGCGATGCCCATCGCCCGGTGCCACCTCCACCGCCGCGCCTTTATCATTTTGCATCGATTCCAGCGTACAGTTCAGATTGCCTTGCGGCGTCATGATCTCCACGGAGTCACCGAGCAGAAACTTATTCTTCACCGCGATCTGCGCCCAGTCACCGCGACGCTCACCGGTAAATTCCCCGACAAACTGCTGGCGTTCGGAAACGGAGAAACCCTGTTCATAGTTCTGATAACTGTCGTGAGTATGACGACGCAGGAAACCCTCGGTATAGCCGCGATGCGCCAGACCTTCCAGCGTCTCCAGCAGCGCCGGATCGAACGGCTTGCCGGCTGCCGCATCATCGATGGCGCGACGATACACCTGCGCGGTGCGCGCGCAGTAATAGAAAGATTTGGTACGGCCTTCAATTTTTAATGAATGCACGCCCATCTGGCTCAGGCGCTCGACGTGGGCCACCGCGCGCAAATCCTTTGAGTTCATGATGTAAGTGCCGTGCTCATCTTCAAAGGCACTCATCACTTCACCGGGCTTCATCTTCTCTTCTAACAAAAATACGCGGTCGGTCGTTGCGCCAACGCCCAGCGTGGGCTCCTGCACCTCAACCGGTTGATGGAAACCGACAATATTGCCCACCTCATCCTGTTTGCCTTCCTCCACTTTATATTCCCAGCGGCAGGCGTTAGTGCAGGTGCCCTGATTGGGGTCGCGCTTGTTGAGATAACCCGACAGCAGGCAGCGGCCGGAATAGGCCATGCACAGCGCGCCGTGCACGAAGATCTCGATCTCCATCTCTGGCACCTGCTGTCGAATTTCTGCAATCTCCTCCAGCGACAGCTCGCGCGACAAGATCACGCGGGTTAGCCCCATCTGCTGCCAGAACTTCACGGTCGCCCAGTTCACCGCATTCGCCTGCACTGACAGATGAATCGGCATCTCAGGAAAGGCTTCGCGCACCAGCATAATCAGGCCGGGATCGGACATGATCAACGCATCGGGCTGCATCTCCACCACCGGCGTCAGGTCGCGGATAAAGGTTTTCAGCTTCGCGTTATGCGGCGCGATGTTCACCACCACGTAGAATTTCTTACCCAGCTGGTGGGCTTCGTCAATGCCTTTGGCCAGCACTTCGTGGGTGAATTCATTGTTGCGTACGCGCAGGCTGTAGCGCGGCTGACCGGCATACACCGCGTCAGCGCCATAGGCAAAGGCATAGCGCATATTCTTCAGCGATCCCGCTGGAGAAAGGAGTTCAGGTTTAAACATGGAGGGAAATCTCACTGATGTCAGGTCAGCATGCCATCGGCGATGGCAGGTGCACGAGCCGCATCAAACGGCCCTGCAAAAGGTGGGGAATTGTAGGCAGGGCCGCCGCTGAAGTAAATTGATCTACATCAAGCTAAGCGCTACATCAGGCGACAGACGTCCGCTTCCCAGCGATAACCCATGCCGTACACCGCGCGAATAAACGGCTGTTCCGCATCGAGGTTTTCCAGCTTACGACGCAGGTTCTTGATATGGCTATCGATAGTACGGTCGGTGACCACGCGATAATCGTCATAAAGATGGTTCAGCAACTGTTCGCGCGAGAACACTTTACCCGGCTCCAGCGCCAGGGTTTTCAGCAAGCGGAATTCAGCAGGGGTCAGTTCCAGCTGCTGTTCACGCCAGCTGGCCTGAAAACGTCCTTCATCAATCAGCAGATGCGAGGCGAGTTGCGCCTCTTCCGGCGAACGTTTCACGCGGCGCAGAATGGTTTTCACACGCGCCACCACTTCACGCGGGCTGAAAGGCTTGCAGATGTAATCGTCTGCGCCAATCTCCAGCCCCAGCAAGCGGTCAATTTCCTCGGTGCGCGCGGTGACCATAATGATCGGCAGCTCAGAGAAACGGCGGATCTCGCGGCACAGCGTTAAGCCATCACGGCCCGGCAGCATCAAATCCAGCAGCATCAAATCTGGCGGCGAGTGCTGCACATAGCTCAGCACCTCATTGCCATCCGCAATATGATGAGTGCGATAGTTGGACGCCTGCAGATAATCAATCATCAGCTGCGCCAGTTTGGGTTCATCTTCAACAACAAGGATCAGTGGATCGTGATTATCCGGGCTCATAAGCTATTTCTGGTGAGGAACATACGGCAAGTTTAGCGCGATTTGCAGCCCACCTAAATCAGAGTGATCCGCAGAAATGCTGCCGCTGTGTGCTTCAACAATGTTTTTACAGATCGCCAGACCCAATCCAGAGCCGCCGCTGGCGCGATTGCGTGAACTTTCAGCGCGGAAAAAACGCTCAAAAAGATGTGCCTGATGCTCAGCGTCCACGCCAGGCGCGCTATCCGCAAAGCGTAACTGCC
The DNA here is from genome assembly GCF_051336905.1 of Pantoea sp. C8B4. NCBI lineage: Bacteria > Pseudomonadati > Pseudomonadota > Gammaproteobacteria > Enterobacterales > Erwiniaceae > Pantoea > Pantoea sp. C8B4. The sequence continues at coordinate 129,450 of NZ_JBGMNK010000004.1, read as the reverse complement.
AGTATTCGCCGTGTTGCTGCAGGCTGACCCGTACTTCGCCACCGGCATCCGTGTAGCGCAGGCTATTCTCCAGCAGATTCGTGAACAACTGCATTAAACGATCGGGATCGCCAAAGCTTTCCGCTTTGTACGGCAGTGCGAGAGTGAGCGTTAAATCCCGGCTGCGATAGCGCTCGCCGAAGCTGCCCGCCACCACTTCCAGCAGATTCACCACATCCACCGGCTGTTTGCGGTAGGCGAGGGCGCCCGCGTCAGACAGCGACAGCTGATGCAGATCGTCCACCAGTTTGGTCAGCACCACCACTTCGCTCTGCAGTGAGGTGATGGCTTCCGGCGTCAGCTTGCGCACACCATCCTGCATCGCTTCCAGCTCACCGCGCATGATCGCCAGCGGCGTGCGCAGTTCGTGGGAGATATCGGCCATAAAAGCGCGGCGGTTACTCTCGTTCTTTTCCAGCGAACTGGCGAGCTGGTTAAAATCGCGCGCCAGCTGGCCGATTTCATCACTGCTGCCCACTTCCACACGTGTGGAAAATTTACCTGCCGCCAGCTCGTGGGTGCCATCCACCAGCCGTTTCACCGGGGCGAGCAAGCCACGCGCCAGTAGCCAGGTGACCAGCGCCGCCAGCAGCGTGGTGAGCGTGACGATCATCCAGCTGGTACGCCGCTGCTGCAGATCAAAGTTGATATCGGTGCTGCGTGTTAACCGCTCAGCGGGCGAGGCGATCACCCAACCCACCACTTTGCCGGTGCTGGTGGTGATGTTGCGACGGGTGCCTTCCGGCGGCACCGGCGAGTGCGGCCCGGACAACACTTTATACTGCTGATCAATAATCCAGAATTGGGTGCGCCAGCCGTGTGGCGGTAGCTGCGTACTGCTGCCGGGATTTTGTTCCATCGAACGCAGAATGGTGAAAATCAGCCGATCGTTGTTCCGCAGGAAATCCCAGTCGCCGTGCTGCTCGTACTGATCCGCCAGTGCATCGCTCAGCAGGGTTAAGCGTTGCTCATTGCCCTTTTTGATGTAATCGACAAAGCCATGCTCAAAGCTGAGGCGCACGCCCCAGTGCATGGTGATGATCACCAGCATGCAGGTGGAAAAAATCGCCACAAACAGCTTGGCGCCAATGCCGAGTTTCACCGGCTGCTTCATGCTTTTCTCCTGCCTCTGAGATCCACGTTCTTACTCACATCTTTGGGTACGCGCCAGAACACCAGTGCCGGCAACACAATCACTAACGCCATGCACAGATAGGTATAAATAAAGGTTTGATGCGCGGCGGCGCTGTTGGTCACGGCACCGTGTGCGAAGGCACCCAGCAGTAAACCGGCCACCGTGACGCCAATACTCATCGACAACTGCATGATCATCGAGAGCAAGCTGTTGCCGCTGGAGGCCAAATCATCCGGCAACTCTTTCAGCGTTAAAGTATTCATTGAGGAGAAGCGGATGGCATTCACCATTCCTTGCAGTAGCAGAACCACCGGCAGCATCCACACCCAACCGAGCAGCGCCACTGTCGGGAACAGCAATACCACCAGCGCCAGCGCGACTGTCGCACCGACCAGCGCATTACGGTAGCCGAACAGATTCACGATGCGCACCACCACGCGTTTGGTGCCCATATTGCCCAGCACCATCGGGATCATCATCAATCCGGCGTGGAATGGGCTGTAGCCGAGGCCCACCTGTAGAAAGATCGGTGTCATAAACGGCAGCATGCCGCTACCGATACGGCCGGTGAAGCTGCCGAGCAGGCCAATCGAATAAATACGGTTGTCGAACAGCTTGAGGCTAAACAGCGCATTGTCGTTATTGCGGCCGTGCATCAGGTAGAACAGCAGGGAGAACACACCGACCAGAATCAACAGGCCGAGCAGCAGCGGGGAACCGCCGGTGCTGCGCTGACCGTCGAGCGCCAGCGTCAACGTTGCCATGCCAACCGCCAGCAGCACGAAGCCGAGGAAATCAAAGCGTTTGGTTTGCATGGTGTAATTGGGCATCAGCATCAGGGTGGCAATCGCACCGATAATGCCGACCGGAATGTTGATCAGGAAAATCCAGTGCCAGCTGGCGTACTGCACCAAAATCCCACCCAACGCCGGGCCGAGCAGCGGACCGATTTGACCGGGCGTGGTGACAAAGGTCATCGCCGACATGTACTGTTCGCGCGGCACGATTTTCATTACGGTCAAACGCCCCACCGGCACCATCATTGCACCGCCCACGCCTTGCACCACACGCGCCATCACCAGTTGATCGAGTGAGGTGGAGAAGGCGCACAGCACCGATCCGATGCTGAACAGCACAATGGCGCAGAAGAAAATGTTGCGCACGCCGAAGCGATCCGCCAGCCAGCCGCTGATCGGCAGTGTCACCGCCACCGTGAGCACATACGACACGATCACCGAATGCATGTTGAGTGGGCTGACGTTGAGGTCGCGCGCCATCGAAGGGATGGCGGTATTCACGATGGTGGTATCCAGCGCCTGCATAAAGAAGCCGAAGGCGACGATCCACAGCTGCCAGCGCACGGTGGCGTTTTGCGAGTTCATGGAGAGTACCGTTGTATTAAAGCCAGTTGTCGCTGATTAACCCGTTCACCCGTGAAAATTCGCGCAGGTTGTTGGTAATGAGTGTTAGCGCTTCACTTCTCGCATGTGCAGCGATGTGCAAATCATTCAGACCAATGGGGGTGCCTTTCTTTTCAAGCTCAGCGCGAATCGAGCCGTAATGAAATGCTGCCTTTTGGTCGTAACTGAGTACGTCCAGACGGGAAATAAAGTCTTCAACAGTGCGTAGATTCCTTTCAGGAAAAGCACTTTTCTCCGCACCATGAACGAGTTCAGCAAGCGTAATCGATGAGATGACCATGCGCCCGACGTTGGCATTAAAGCGTTCTAAAACCTCAATCGGGCGGCGTTTGATGACATAGATAACGATGTTGGTATCCAGCATATAGCGATGCATTAAATATCTTCCCTGTCAGATTGCTCCTGTGACGCACGTTCATTCATAAAATCATCGCTTACGCTGGGGCCATCGAGGAAAAAGCTATCCCAGGCGTTTTCTATTGGTGTGAGAATGCGCTCTTTGCCAATCGCACGTACCGTGACATTTTTCACATTATCTGGAAAGCGCACGTCAGCAGGAATACGCACGTTTTGCGTACGATTATTGGTAAACACTGTACCTTGAGACATATAAACCTCCTTCATAGTGACTGGATAAAGTTTACTCGCTTTATGCTATGTAGCAAAGGTGTATAGCATGGTCATTCGGTAATCAATGCCGTTTTTTTACGCCGACTCAGCTTATCCATCATCAGAAACACCACCGGCGTGGTGTAGAGCGTGAGTAGCTGGCTCATCACCAATCCGCCTGCAATAGTGATCCCCAGCGGCTGGCGCAGTTCGGCACCATCGCCGCTGGTCAGCACCAGCGGCAGTGCACCAAACAGCGCGGCCAGCGTGGTCATTAGAATCGGGCGGAAGCGCAGCTGACACGCCATGAAGATCGCATCACGCGCGCTGAGATTGCCGTTGCGCTGTGCCTCCAGCGCGAAATCCACCATCATGATGGCATTCTTCTTCACGATGCCGATCAGCAGCAAAATGCCAATCAGCGCAATTAAACTGAACGGCGTATTAAACAGCTCCAGCGCCAGCAGCGCCCCCACGCCCGCCGAGGGCAAAGTCGAGAGGATGGTCAGCGGATGCACATAGCTCTCGTACAAAATCCCCAGCACGATATACACCGCGGCAATCGCTGCCAGCATCAGATACAGCTGATTGGATTGCGACTGCTCGAACACCTGCGCGGTGCCGGCAAAACTGCCGCGCACGCTGGAGGGCACACCGAGCGCCGTCATGGTGCGTTCAACCGCCTCTGAAGCCTGAGATAACGACACGCCTTCCGGCAGATTGAACGAAATGGTTGAGGCGGCAGACAAACCTTCATGGTTCACCGACAGTGGTGCATTGGCGGGCTGCCATTTGGCGAACCAGCTGAGCGGGATCGCTTTGCCATCATTGTTGATCACGAACATCTGATCCAGCGCACTGATATCCTGGGTGTAGCGCGGATCGACCTCCATCACCACCTTGTACTGGTTCAGCGGCTGATAAATGGTAGAGATCTGCCGTTGACCGAAAGCATTGTTCAACAGCGCGTTGGCGGTCGACACCTCAATGCCCAGTCGCGCCATACTTTCACGGTCGTAGGTCAGATCCATCTCACTGCCTTTGTCTTGCTGATCGGAGTTCACGTCTACCAACTCCGGCAACGCGGAAAATGCCTGACGAATTTTCGGCTCCCACTCACGCAGGTCGGCGAGATTATCCGACAGCAAGCTGTACTGATAGCTGGCATTGGATTCACGTCCACCGATGCGAATATCCTGCACCGCGTTGAGATACAGGTTGGCGCCCGGCTCTTTCGCCAGCTTGGTGCGCAGGCGCGCAATCACTTCCTGGGCGTTTTCACTGCGCTCCGACAGCGGCTTGAGTGAGACGAACATCGAACCGCTGTTGGTGCGCGAACCGCCGGTAAAGCCAGTGACGTTATCCACCGCCGGATCGGCCTTGATGATGTTCATAAAGTCCTGCAGCTTGCCGCGCATCGCCTGGAACGAAATGCTCTGATCCGCCGAGATAAAACCGTTCAGTCGTCCGGTGTCCTGCTCCGGCATAAAGGTTTTGGGGATCGAGATAAACAGATACACGGTCAGCCCAACGGTGGCGAGCAGCAGCATCAGTACCCAGATGGCGTGGTTCAGCACCCATCCCAACGAGCGCGCGTAGCCGTTTTGCACACTCAGCATCACTTTGGCAAAACCCCGCGTGCGCGGCTGGCTGCGCTTTTCCTGCGGTTTCAACAGGTAGGCGCACATCATTGGCGTCAGTGTGATGGAGATAAACAGTGAGATCAGGATCGCCACCGACAGCGTGATGGCAAATTCCGAGAAGAAGCGCCCAATAATGCCGCCCAGCATCAGCAGCGGCAGGAACACGGCAATCAGCGACAGACTCATCGACAGCACGGTAAAGCCCACTTCGCGCACGCCGGTTAGCGCCGCCTGTAGCGGTTTCATCCCTGCTTCGACGTGACGCGCGATATTTTCCAGCACCACAATCGCATCATCGACGACAAATCCGGTGGCGATGGTGAGTGCCATCAGCGACAGGTTGTTGAGGCTAAAACCGCACAGATACATGGCGGCGAAAGTACCAATCAGCGAAACCGGCACGGCGGCGGCAGGGATTAAGGTGGCGCGTCCATCCCGCAGGAAGACAAACACCACCAGAATCACCAGCGCAACCGCAATCATCAATGACTGCTCCACTTCCTGCAGCGAGGCGCGAATGGTGGGGGAACGGTCCTGCGCGATCTGTAAATCGATGGCGGCGGGGATCACTTCATGCAGTAGCGGCATCTCGCTGCGAATTCGATCGACGGTTTCAATGATGTTGGCATCCGGCGATTTGCGCACCACCAGCAGCACCGCCGGTTTGCCATTGGTCATCCCGGCGTTGCGCACGTCCTGCACCGAATCCTGCACGTTGGCGACATCGCTCAGGCGGACGGCTGCGCCATTGCTGTAATGCACCACCAGCGGCTGATATTCGCTGGCGGTTTGCAGTTCATCGTTGGTGCGTACCTGCCAGCGCTGCTGCACATCATCAATCGCCCCTTGCGGACGGCGCTGGTTGGCGTTGCTGATGGCGGTACGTACCGCATCCAGTGATACGCCCTGATTAAACAATGCCTGCGGGTTGAGATCGACGCGCACCGCAGGCAGCGAACTGCCGCCCACGGTCACATCACCGACACCCTGAATCTGCGACAGCTTCTGCGCCAGTTGCGTTGAAGCGTAATCATACAGCTGACCGGGATTATAAATGTCCGAGGTCAGCGTCAGGATCATGATCGGTGCATCTGACGGGTTCGCTTTGCGATAGGTCGGACGGCTCGGCATGCCGGTCGGCAGCAGGCTTTGTGCGGCGTTGATCGCGGCCTGCACGTCACGCGCTGCGCCGTTGATGTCGCGGTCAAAATCAAACACCAGAATCACGCGCGTGCTGCCGAGTGAACTGGTGGAGGTCATTTCACTGACACCGGCAATGCGCCCCAGCGAACGTTCCAGCGGCGTGGCGACCGAAGCCGCCATAGTTTCAGGCGACGCGCCGGGCAGCGAAGCGGTAATCACGATCACCGGGAAATCCAGCTGCGGCAGCGGGGCCACCGGCAGCAGGCGGAAACCGAGAATACCGGCCAGCGCAATCGCCAGCGTCAGCAGCGTGGTTGCCACTGGCCGATGGATAAACAGTGCGAAGAACTTCACGGCTGCGCCTCAGAACGCTTAAAGCGACGGCGCGTGGCGTGGGCCAGTCGGTCAAACAGCAGATAGATCACTGGCGTGGTAAACAACGTCAGGATTTGGCTGAGGATCAAGCCGCCGACCATGGCAATGCCTAAAGGATGGCGCAGTTCAGCGCCAACACCGGTGCTCAACATCAATGGCAAGGCACCGAGCAGTGCCGCCATGGTGGTCATTAGAATCGGACGGAAACGCAGTAAACAAGCCTGATAGATCGCGTCACGCGGTGCCATACCTTGCTCACGCTCGGCGGCCAGCGCAAAGTCGATCATCATGATGGCGTTTTTCTTCACGATACCAATCAGCAAGATAATGCCAATGATGGCGATAATATCCAGCTCATTGCCGCTCAGCATCAGCGCCAGCAGCGCGCCCACACCCGCTGTTGGCAGCGTGGAGAGAATGGTGATCGGATGGATAAAGCTCTCATACAGCACACCGAGCACGATATACATCGCCACCACCGCCGCGATAATCAGCCACACGGTACTGGTGAGCGCCGCTTCAAACGCCAGCGTGCTGCCCTGGAACTGCGTCATCATTTCGGCCGGCATGCCGACCTGATCTTCGGCTGCACTGATGGCTTTCACCGCTTCGCCCAGCGAATAGCCTTCGGCGACATCAAACGAGAAAGTGGCTGACGGGAATTGATCGAGGTGATTAATGCTCAACGCCGCATGACGCTCTTCGATCTGCGCGATGGCACTGAGCGGCACGCTGCCGCCATCGGTGCTGGTCAGCCGAATACCGTCGAGACTGGCCAGCCCCGGCGTTTGCTCATTGTTCTGCTCCAGTACCACGCGATACTGATTGGCCTGGGTATAAATGGTGGAGATCAATCGTTGACCGAAGGCGTTGTACAGCGCGTTATCGACATCCGCCATGGTGATACCGAGACGGCTGGCGCTGTCGCGATCGACGCGGATAAAGGCTTCCAGCCCCTGATCCTGCCAGTCGCTGCTGACGTCACGCAGCTGCGGCAAGCTATTGAGTTGTGCCAGCAGCTTCGGTACCCAGGTGCTGAGTGATTCCAGCGAGCCCGATTGCAGCGTGAACTGGTACGGCGTGCGGCTTGCCTGGGTTTCAATGGTCAAATCCTGCACGGGCTGCAGCCACAGTGAGACGCCAGGCACTTTATCAATCTCTTGCTGCAGGCGTTTCTGCACCGCGGGAATGCGGTCATCACGCTCACTCAGCGGTTTCAGGTTGATCTGCAAACGTGCGCTGTTCAGTGCTGCATTGGTACCATCGACGCCGACAAACGACGTCATGCTCTGCACCGCCGGATCTTTCATGATGATCGACGCCACATCGCGCGTGCGTTCCGCCATGCTGCTGTACGACACCGACTGCGGCGCCTGCAAGGTGCCCTGAATAATGCCGTTGTCCTGCTGCGGGAAAAAGCCTTTCGGGATGGCGATCCACATCAACACCGTCAGCAGCAGGGTGCCGAGCGCCACCGACAATGTGATCCATGGATGTTGCAATACGCGGGTTAGCCAGCGGCCATAACCGGCAATCACCCGATCAAACATCGCTTCACTGGCGCGGGAAAAACGGTTCTGTTTGCGCAACGATTCGGCGCTGAGCATGCGTGCACACATCATCGGCGTCAGCGTGAGCGATACCACGGCGGAGATCAGTATCGCCACCGCCAGCGTCACCGCAAACTCACGGAACAGGCGACCAATCACATCGCCCATAAACAGCAGCGGGATCAGCACCGCAATCAGCGAGAAGGTGAGGGAGATAATGGTGAAGCCGATTTCGCCCGCGCCTTTCAGCGCTGCCGTCATCGGCTTTTCGCCTTTTTCGATATAGCGCGAGATATTCTCGATCACTACGATGGCATCATCGACCACAAAGCCGGTGGCAATGGTGAGTGCCATTAGCGTCAGGTTATTGATCGAGAAGCCAAGAAAATACATCGCCGCAAACGTCCCGACCAGCGACAGCGGCACAGCCACGGCCGGGATGATGGTGGCAGGCACGTTACGCAGAAACAGATAGATGATCATCACCACCAGACCAATCGCCAGCATCAGCTCGTGCTGCGTATCCGCCACCGATGCACGGATATTGGTGGTGCGGTCGGTGAGCAGTTTCACGTCCACCGATTTGGGCAGCGTGGCGGTAAGGGAGGGCAGCAGCGTACGAATGCTGTCAGCGGTGGCAATGATATTGGCGCCCGGCTGGCGCTGTACGTTGAGCACAATTGCCTGCTGACGGTTAGCCCAGGCTCCGAGCCAGCTGTTCTCCGCACCTTGTTCAATGCTGGCGACATCGCCTAAGCGTACCGGCGCGCCGTTGTTATAGCTGATGATCAGCTTGCGGTAATCTTCGGCCGAGGTCATTTGGTCATTGGCCGCCAGCGTAATCGAGCGCGTTGGGCCATCCAGGCTACCTTTGGCGGAGTTGACGTTGGCGTTGGTAATCGCGGTGCGCACGGTTTCGCTGGTCAAACCTAATGCGGCCAGCGCCTGGGTATTCATTTTCACGCGTACGGCCGGGCGCTGTCCGCCGGATAGCGTCACCAGGCCTACACCTGTGACCTGCGAAATTTTCTGCGCCACGCGCGTTTCGACCATGTCCTGCACTTGCGTCAGCGGCATGCTGGTGGTGGTGACGGCGAGCGTCATGATCGGGGGATCGGCAGGATTGACCTTACTGTAGACCGGCGGGTTGGGCAGATCGCTGGGCAGCAGATTGGTGGCAGAGTTGATCGCCGCCTGTACTTCCTGCTCGGCAACATCCAAAGAGAGGGAAAGCTGGAACTGCAAGGTCACCACGGAGGCACCGCCGGAACTCTGCGAGGCCATCTGCTTCAGTCCTGACATCTGGCCGAACTGGCGCTCAAGCGGGGCGGTAATCGAGGACGTCACCACATCCGGGCTGGCGCCGGGATAGAGCGTGACCACCTGAATCGTCGGGTAATCCACTTCGGGCAGCGCCGATACCGGCAGAAAGCGGTAACCGAGCACGCCCGCCAGCAGAATGGCAATCATCAGCAGCGTGGTCGCCACCGGGCGCAGAATAAACAGGCGTGACGGGCCGCCACTGCTGTCTGGGGGCATCACCTGCATTATTGACGCTCTCCGCGCGCAGGCTGGGCGGCGCGCGTGCTGTGTGTGGCGGTACTTTGCGGTGATACCACTTCAACAGTGGCACCTTCGGTCAGACGGTCCAATCCGTCAGTGACCACGCGCTCACCGGCGTCGAGCCCGGCACTGATCACCACTTTCTGGCTGTCCTGCAAGCCCGCCGTCACGCGCTTCTTGCTCACTTTGTTTTCGCTGTTGACCACCCAGACAAAGTGGCCGTCGTTGCTCATTTGCAGCGCAGCCGTTGGGATAACCACCGCATCCTGCAGCGTGTCCACTTTCAGGCGCGCGTTGACGAACTGATTGGGGAACAGCGCATCATCCTGATTATCAAAGCGCGCTTTGAGTTTGATGGTGCCGGTGGTGGCATCAATCTGGTTATCGAGGCTGAGCAGCGTGCCGCTGGTGAGCAAGGTTTTGTTACTGCGATCCCAGGCTTCGACAATCAACGGCTGTCCACTTTTCTGTGCCTTGAGAATCTGGCTAATGTTGTTTTCGGCGACGCTGAACACCACGTCAATCGGATGGGTTTCGGTGATCACCACTAAGCCAGTGGTATCGCCAGAAGTGATGTAATTACCGACATCAACCTGCTTCAGCCCGACGCGACCGGCGATCGGCGCGGTAATGCGGCTGTAGGTAAGATTAAGCTGCGCGCTGGCGACGTTACCTTCATCGGCTTTAATCGTGCCCAGCGTTTCACTCACCAGCGAGCGTTGTGTGTCCAGTTCCTGCTGCGACACCAGTGAGGTTTTCGCCAGTTTTTCATAGCGACTAAGATCGCGACGTGCATTGGCGAGCGTGGCCTGATCTTTTGCCAGCTGTCCCTGGGCCTGAATTAACGCGACCTGATAAGGGCGGGGATCGATTTCGGCAAGCACTGCACCCGCGGCCACCTGCTGACCTTCCTGGAAATGTAAAGCCATCAGCTGGCCGTCAACGCGGCTGCGAACGGTAACGGTATTCGCGGCGGTCACGGTGCCGAGTCCGCTGAGATAGTAGGGCACGCTTTGCGTGGTTGCGGCAGCCGCCTGCACCGGTGCCAGAGGACGGCGATTGGCGCCGCCTGCGCCACGACCATGATGCTGTTGGCCCTCGGCTTGCGGCTGTTTACTCGGTTCCGCAGGATGCTGCCACCAGTAATATCCACCGGCCAGTGCGGCGACCGCGACGATCGTTATCAGGCTTGTTTTCAGTCGACTGTTCATCTGCTTGCGTGCTCTCCAGCGGTTTCGTATTCCCCAAATGCGAAAGCAAAATGGCTGTTTCGCAAACGAAATGATTGTAGTCGCCCGTACCGGGCAAAAATTGAAGGAATTAAGAATATCGCCCCTGAGGCGCTAAGTATTCATATTACGTAAACATTTTGGCAGGAAAACGCATAAGCGCAGCGATTTCCTTTGCTAAGCTCAAAGGCAGTCATGTCTCGTTTCAATAAGGAGAACAAAATGAGTCAACAGAAAACCCGTCAGCTTGGCGACAGTGGTATTCAGGTTCCGCTTCTCACTTTTGGCGGCAACGTTTTCGGCTGGACAGTCGACGAGAAAACCTCGTTCTCACTGCTCGACGCGCTGGTGGAAAAAGGGCTGTTCTTTATCGATACTGCGGACGTTTATTCGCGCTGGGCACCCGGTAATGAAGGGGGCGAGTCTGAAACTATCATTGGTAAATGGCTGAAAAAAAGCGGCAAGCGCGACAGTATCGTGCTGGCGACGAAAGTGGGGATGGAGCTGTCTCCGGAGAAAACCGGTCTAAAACCGGCTTACATCCGTCAGGCGGTGGAAGATTCGCTGCGTCGTTTGCAAACCGATGTGATCGATCTCTATCAGGCGCACCGCGACGACCAGGATACGCCGCTGGTTGAAACTCTCAAAGCCTTTGATTCGTTGATTAAAGAGGGCAAAGTGCGCGCGATTGGCGCCTCCAACTACAACGCAAAACGCCTGCAGGAAGCGCTGGATATCAGCAAGAAAGAGGGGCTGGCGCGCTATGAAACGCTGCAGCCAGAATACAATCTGTATGACCGCCAGGAGTATGAAAGCGGGCTGGAGCAGGTGGCGGTTAAAAATGGCCTCGGCGTGATTAACTACTACTCACTGGCCAGTGGCTTCCTGAGCGGCAAATACAAAAAGCCGGAAGACGCCAGCAAAAGTAAGCGCGGACAGGGCATCGTTGAGAAGTACCTGAATGAGCGCGGCAAGCGCATTGTTGAAGCGCTGGAAGATGTCGCGGCTTCGCATGATGCGTCAGCGACTCAGGTGGCTCTGGCGTGGCAGATTGCGCGCCCGAGCATCACCGCGCCGATTGTGAGTGCGACCTCGCTGGAACAGATTAATGAGCTGGTGAAAGCCACCGAATTAGAGCTGAGCAAGCAGGAAATCGAAGAACTGGCGAGCGCCAGTAAGCTGTAATCCTCACGGGACGCTGCGGCGTCCCGCTTTATTTTGTTTTTTTGCCATGCAAAAAATGCCATTTCTGTAAAAAAATATTCATTCATAGACCCTTGTCACAGTTGCGTTAATTAACTATCACCCTTCCAATCAGTGCGCACATATTTGCAAAAATTGACATAACGCCAGCACTATCCTCTGTTCGATCCTTTCCCGTCACATCACAAAAGAATAATGATCATGAACAGAAAAAAAGCAGTGCAGCATATGCCCCGTCTGGCAGCGGGCACCCTGATGTTTGCGATGTTGAGTACATCAGCAATGGCGGCTGATGCATTCAGCTATGACTCACCTTACATGTTTGGCGATTGGGGTGGTTCCCGAACGCAGCTGGAAAAAGACGGCATTAAATTCGACGTCAACTACACCATGGAGAGCGCCTCTAACCTCGGCGGCGGCGCGGATACCAACACATCCATGCGCTACAGCGATCAGTGGGCGTTTGGCGCCAACTTTGACCTGGAAAAACTGCTGAACTGGCAGGATGCAGAATTCCAGATGACCATCACCGACCGTAATGGCCAGAATATCTCCGATCAGGTCGCCGACCGTCGTACCGGTATGCTCTCTTCAGTGCAGGAAGTGTATGGTCGCGGGCAAACCTGGCGCCTGACACAGTTCTGGTTGCGTAAAGGGCTGTTCAACGATGTGGTGGATTTGAAAGCCGGTCGTGTCACCGTAGGTGAAGACTTCGATAACTTCGACAGTAAGTTCCAGAACCTTGCTTTTGGTAGTGGTCAGGCGGGTAACTGGCGTGGCGATCGCTGGTTCAACTGGCCTGTCTCCCAATGGGGCGGCCGTGTGAAATTCAACATCACACCGGAAGTGTTCTTCCAGGTCGGCTTCTATAACCAGAACAGCTCGAACTACGATCGCGGCGATGGCTTCCGTCTGGATACCAGCAACTCTGAAGGCAACATGGTGCCGGTGGAACTGGGCTGGAAACCGACTTTCGGTGCCGACAAACTGCCGGGTAACTACCGTATCGGGTATTACTACTCGTCTGCCAACAGCGATAACTACGGCAGTTGGCGCGATGGGGCTTATCAGAGCCAGGATCACGCCTACGGCGGTTATGTGCTGTTGCAACAGCAATTGACAGCGCAAGGCGGGGACGCCAGCCGTGGTTTGGGCGTGACGGTGCAGGCGGTGATGAACGACCACAAAACGTCGAAAACCGACAATTACCAGTCCATCAGTTTCACCTGGAAAGGGCCGTTTGATGCGCGTCCACAGGATGAAATCGGTGTCGGTGCGGCGCGTATTCACGTTAACAGCGCCTATACCCGTTCGCTGCGTGAGCAGAACAACGCTAACGGCGAAACTGACTTCAACAGCCCGACCTATCTGCCGATTCAGGATGGCTCGGAATATAACTATGAGATCTATTACAACGCTCAGCTGACCAAATGGCTGCAGCTGCGTCCGAACCTGCAGTATGTGGTGGCGCCGGGTGCAGTGAGCGAAGTGAAAGATGCGTTTGTCGGTGGCATCGCGGCGAATATCAACTTCTGATTCGCGGATGCCCATGAAAATGGCGGCCAGATGGGCCGCCATTTTTTTGTCGCTTACCCATAGCGTCACAACGCCATTCGCCTCTGCCGGCGAGTCAGTGACTTCAGCGGTAAGCGATGGAGCAGGTCGCGGTAGCGATTAACGGAACATCACTTCTGCCCAGCGCGCCAGACCGGCGGTGACCGAGCCAAAGTCATCGCCACCGGCAATCGGTGTGTCCGGCAATGCTTGCTGCAATGCCGCACGCAGCACCGGTGAACGTGCGCTGCCGCCGGTCAGGTAAATCACTTCCGGCTTGGTTTCACAGGTGGCGAGTGCCAGATGCACTTGCTCCAGGATACGCTCCAGTGGCTGGTTGATGGCTTCTTCCAGCTGGGCGGCACTGATTTCAGCCTGCAATGACTGGGCGATAAACGCCAGTGACGCTTCGGTCTCCGGCAACTCGGACAGCGCGATTTTGCTCTCTTCAGCGGCACGCACCAGACGATAGCTTAGCTTCTGTTGCCACACTTTCATCAGGTGCGCCACTTTATCGCCCTGCTCGGCATCGCGAATCAAATCGCGCAGCAGTTTACCGCTCGCGGCAGAGTAGAAGTCGCTTTGCGCCGGAACATCGTTAATCGCCACCGCATTCCACCACGGCAGTGCGGGCAGGGCGGTGCCTTTTTGCGTGTTACCACCGAGACCCAGCAGAGGCATCAGGGTTTTGAACGCGAGGATAATGTCGAGATCGTTACCGCCCACGCGGCAACCACTGTGGCCCAGCAAACTTTCACGACGGTCGGTTTTATTGCGCCACTCTGGGCCCATCAACAGCATCGAGCAGTCGGTCGTACCGCCGCCGATATCCACCACCAGCACACGCGTCTCTTTCTCCAGCGTGGCTTCAAAGTCCAGCCCGGCGGCAACCGGTTCAAACTGAAATTCCACGTCGCGGAAACCCGCACGCTTCGCCGCACGCAGCAGAATACCCTGCGCCTGCTGGTTTGCCTCTTCGCCGCCCAGGCCCTGGAAGTTGATCGGGCGGCCGATCACGGCTTGCTCAATCGCACGGTCTAGTTGGGTTTCGCCCTGTTGGCGAATGTGCAGCATCATGGCGCACACCAGATCTTCGAAGAAGGCAATTTGCTGTGGTTTAAGGCCGTTGGCGCCAAGGAAAGATTTCGGTGATTTCACGAACCACACTTCTTCCGGATCCACCATATAGTGTTGCAGCGCGGTCAGGCCGAACTGCACGCTTGCCGCGGTCACTTCGATATCTTCTTCGCGGTTATAGCGCAGGGCACGCTGGAGCAGCGCGGTACCCTCGGTGTCCGGTGTTGGCACCTGATGGTGGCGGTGCAGCCATTCGCTGATCGCTTCACGCGTGGGTGCACAAATCATGGAGGGAAGCAGGCGCTGACCCTTCTCCAGTGTCAGCAGGCGCGGTGTACCGTTATCGCTGACCGCGATAGAACAGTTGGCCGTGCCGTAATCGAATCCAATGAACATTTTATCCCCCATGCCAGAAAAAAGGGGGCGACTTTAGCGCAGCCAGCGCGGGCTGGCAATGATCACATTTGTACTTCCTGATAAACGTGATATTGACCACGGCCCGCATGTTTCGCGCTGTAGCAGGCGACATCTGCCTGTGACATCACCACATTGCGGATGCAGTTTTGCTGATCAATCTGCGTGATCCCGGCGCTGGCGCCCACATGATAAGGATGATCGTGCCACAGGAAGGTGTATTCGTTGACTGAGGTGACAATGCGCTGAACCACATCGCGCACCTGGTCAACGTGACTGTTCGGCAGCAGCACGCCAAATTCATCGCCGCCCAAACGCGCCAGCATATCGCTGCTGCGCAGATGTTTTTGCATCAACTCCGCCAGTTCACGCAGCAGGGCGTCGCCTGCCGCATGACCAGCGTTGTCATTCACCGCTTTGAATTTATCCAGATCGATAAACACCAGCACATGCTGAGTGTTGTTAGCCGCGGCATCGTTCACCACGCGTTTGAGTTGCTGTTCAAAGCTATGGCGATTCGGTAGCCGCGTCAGCATATCGTGCGAAGCACTGTAGCTGAGGCGTTTCATCATTTTGCGTGATTCACTGACATCCTGAATAACCATCACCGCACCGATGCTGGCGCCGGTAAGGGTTTTCAAGGGGGTAATGCTGTAGTGAATTTCCACCTGCACACCCTCTGGCGTATGCAGCACCAGCTCTTCTTCCAGATCGGGTGAGGTTTTTATGCCTGGCAAGTTACACAGCAGCAAATTCTCTACGCGCGGACCGTTAGCACCGCGCGTGATATTTAACAGCTCGCTTAACGCCACTCCCGCCGCTTTTTCCTGCGGCCAGCCGCTCAGTGTTTCGGCCACCGGGTTCATAAAGGTCACGCGCATCTCATCGTCGGTACTGATCACCGCTTCGCCAATCGAATCGAGGGTGATCGCCATCCGCTCTTTTTCCTGGAACAGCGCTTCGTTGAGCGCGCGCAGTGGCGTAATGTCCTGACAGATGCCGAGCATGCGCTCGATTTGACCATCCTGACTGAGAATACGGTTTGCCTCGGTGCGCACATAGCGCGGGCCGCCGGGCAGATTGACACGATATTCCAGGTGGAAAGCGCTGCGCCGTTCGATCGCCTGCTGCACGGTCAGCGCGGCGTTTTCACGTTCGGCGGGATCCAACAGATGCAGCCACACGTCATAGGTGGGCACCTGATGGGGTCCGAGCGCGAACAGTTCATACATGCGTTTATCCCACAGCATCTCACCGCTCAGCAGGTTCCACTCCCACACGCCGATACCGCCCGCCTCGTTAGCCAGCGTGATGCGTTCCATCAGGCGGCGATTCACCTGTTCACTCTGTTTGAGTTCAGAAATATCGACTATCTGCGCAATAAAATAGAGCGGCTGGTATCCAGCATCGCGCACCATGGAAACCGTCAGGCGCGCCCAGACGATTTCGCCATCTTTGCGGAAATAGCGCTTCTCCATGGTGTAAGTCATGATGTCACCCGCCACCAGACGTTCCAGCTGTTGCAGGTCGCTGTTGAGATCGTCGGGATGGGTAATCTGCTGGAAAGTGAGTTTTTTCAGTTCGTCAGCCGGAAAGCCCAGCGTGTGGCACAGCGACTGATTGACCTGCTGCCAGCCACCGTTGGGCGACACCAGCGCCATGCCAATCGCCGAGTACTCCATTGCATTACGGAAGCGGGTTTCACTCTCGCTGATATGATGCTTTTCGCGCTGGAACGCATCCATCACCAGCGCCATGACATGGCTGGGAAGGAGCACTAACAAGAACGGCAGCCAGGTGCTGACCTGGCCGAGCAACAAGCCGTTTTGCGCCAGATTAACAAAGTTAAACGCCAGCAGAATCGAGATGAAACTCGCATTCAGGAAGAACAGCACAAAGGCTTCGAATTTCGGTAGCCGCACGGCGCACCAAAACAGGATCACCACGATAAAAGTGAACGGCCACGGCAGAAATCGCAGCGATAAGTAACTGGCGAGCAGGGTGACGATCAGGGTCAACAGGGTTTCCAGCTGATGGCCGGGGCTGATTAATTGGCGCAGTGGCTTATTGGGCCACAGTAACAGCACGGGTCCAAATGCCAGTACGCCGATCACCTCGGAGATCACCCATGTCGAAAAGAAGGGCAGAGACGCGCGATGCCCCACATGCAGCATCCACACTGCCACCACACCGCCAATCAGGGGGGCAATCAAACCGGCGCAAACGGCGAAACGCACCCAGTCGAGTAGCGAGTTAAGGGGATTTCTGCGGTCAAGCAGCGCGCGCAACATCAGGCCGCCCAGAATGGCCTGTACCATATTCAGAATGGAAAACTTTATGTTGCTCAGCGCCGGGCCAATAACGATTAAGTTGGCCAGCGTGGTGCCGATGACACAGCTTAGCAGCAACAGCGGCACATGTTTTGAGGGGGCGCGGAACACCACCACCGTCATCAGGGCGGTGGAGTACCAAAGCGGGGAAATACGTCCGCTGACCACAATCAGTTCGAGACAAAATAGCGTCAATAAAAAGGCCAATGCACCCAGAAACAGTGCGTTGAGCCATTTTCTTTGCGGTCTATCCTGTGAGGTTAATATTTCCAGGGTCATGCACGAATCCAGCAGCGCGCATTCGTTACACGTCGAAAAATGCGCCAATCATTCTCTGTTTTGCATGCTAGCACATCTGCATAAGATGTCTGCGCAGAATCTAGTTTAGCCCTGATTCAATGAAAGTTTTGGCCCTGACAGAAAAAAGATTAATCGCGAAACAGATCGGCGCGCGTATAGGGTTTTTCTAATCCGGCGAGATGGGCGGAAAAACGTTCAAGAAATTGCTGCGTGGTGGCAACGCGGCCATGACTCATCAACACCAGCGGTACCAGCAGGGCGACACACACTTGTGCCAGGCTGAAGCCCTTCAGGGCGGTGCGGCGCTGTGTCAGCAGGAATGCACTGCTCAGCGTAAAGCCCAGCATCAGGCCGGTGAGCACTTCACTGAAGGAGTGCGCGTGGATCACAAGGCGTGACAGGCCGACCATCATCGGGATCAGATAGCCAATACCGATGGTGAATGCGCGCCAGAAGATGGGGAAGCGGCCCGAAACCAGCCACATCATCACCGGCCAAAGCGTCGCTGACATGGCGCTGTGGCCGCTGAATCCGGTGAAGTTAAATCTGGCGCTGCCAATGCCAAACCCGAGAAACAGGATTTTAGACAGGCTAACCAGCAGGCCCGCCAGGCCAAACGCGAGCAGCCAATACCAGACAGTCTGGCGGTTGTCGCTTTTCCACGGCAACACCAGCGCGATAATCACGGCGGTCGGGATCAGCAACATGCTGTCACCAAAATAGGTCAGGGTTTTCCAACTCATATTTTTCCTTGGGCTTTATTGAGTCAACCTGGGTGGTACACCACTCAGGCAGGAGAACAGTGTATCGATTAAGCATCTGGCTGCAAAAGGGGATATTCTGAAAAGCGGCGGGCCCATTTCTCTGGCATCAAACAGGTGAAATACCTATAATTGCCGCCAACTAACCCTCTCAATCGGCCCATTGCGGTTTCGGCTTCAATTGGCTCCAGTTATCAGGTCTTAAAAAAGTATGACTGACAAGTCTCATCAGTGCGTGATCGTTGGCATCGCAGGTGCATCCGCATCCGGAAAAAGTCTTATCGCCAGCACGCTCTATCGTGAAATCCGTGACCAGGTCGGTGACGAGCATATCGGTGTGATCCCCGAAGATGCCTACTACAAAGATCAGAGCCACCTCACCATGGAAGAGAGGGTGAAAACCAACTATGACCATCCCAGCGCCATGGACCACGATCTGCTGTTGCAGCATCTGCGCGCGTTAAAGGCGGGTCAGGATATTGAGTTACCGGTTTACAGCTACGTTGAACACACGCGCACCAGTGACTGTATTCATCTTAAGCCGAAAAAAGTGATCATCCTTGAGGGCATTCTGCTGCTGACCGATGCGCGTCTGCGTCAGGAGATGAACTTCTCCATCTTCGTGGATACTCCGCTGGATATCTGTCTGATGCGTCGCATGAAGCGCGATGTGAATGAGCGTGGTCGTTCGATGGATTCGGTGATGAGCCAGTATCAAAAGACCGTGCGTCCAATGTTCCTGCAGTTTATTGAGCCATCCAAACAATACGCTGACATTATCGTGCCGCGTGGCGGGAAGAACCGGATCGCCATCGATATTCTCAAAGCCAAGATTAACCAATATCTTTGAAATTACTGCGTCCGGATGGACGTGACGCGTGAAGGTTGTCACAACAGTGGCGACCTTTCGCTACACTTAAAGCATGGAGACTCTGCGATGAGATTATGCGATCGCGACATTGAAGCCTGGCTCGACAACGGTAAACTGGCGATTGACCCGCGCCCACCGGTTGAGCGCATTAATGGCGCTACCGTGGATGTGCGCCTCGGCAACCAGTTCCGCACTTTCAGTGGTCACACTGCACCGTTTATTGATTTGAGTGGCCCAAAACACGAAGTCAGCGCCGCACTGGATCGCGTCATGAGCGATGAGATTGTGCTGCCGGAAGGGGAAGCGTTCTTCCTGCATCCGGGTGAGTTAGCGCTGGCAGTGACGCTGGAATCGGTCACGATTCCGGATGATCTGGTGGGTTGGCTCGATGGCCGCTCATCGCTGGCGCGTCTGGGCTTGATGGTGCACGTGACGGCACACCGTATCGATCCAGGCTGGCAGGGCCGCATCGTGCTGGAATTCTACAACTCCGGTAAGCTGCCGCTGGCGCTGCGCCCGGGCATGCTGATTGGCGCATTGAGCTTCGAGCCATTGTCTGGCCCGGCAGCACGCCCCTATAACCGCCGCGAAGATGCAAAATATCGTGGTCAGCAGGGTGCCGATGCCAGCCGTATCGACAAAGACTGATGTTCGCCTAATGATTCAACGTGCGGCAAAGCGGTAAGAGGGTGAATCCCCGGTAGCTGGCATCAGTGTGTGACTGGGGTAAATGAACGCAGCCAACGCCGCTGCAGCATGAAGAATGACGGTGATGAGGGATTATGAGAAGAGTGATAACGACGCTGGCCATCCTGTTAGTGGTGGTCGTGGCGGGCATGACGGCACTGGTGTTGCTGGTCAATCCCAACGACTTTCGTACCTATATGGTACAGCAGGTAGAACAGCGCAGTGGTTATCAACTTGAAGTCAGCGGTGGCCTGCGCTGGCACGTCTGGCCGCAGCTCAGTATTCTCGCCGGGCGCATGAGCCTGACCGCACCTGGCGCCAGTCAGCCGATGGTCACCGCAGAAAATATGCGTCTGGATGTCAACCTCTGGCCGCTACTTTCGCATCAGCTGAGTGTCAGCCAGGTGATGCTGAAAAATGCCGTGATTCGCGTCACGCCTGACAGCGCCGCCCAGAAACCGAGCGGTTCACCGGTGGCACCCACGGACGCGGAGCCGGTGGTAACGCGTACCAATGGTTGGTCATTCGATATTGCTAAACTGCGCCTTGCCGATAGTCTGCTGATCTGGCAGCAACCCGGCGGCGACGAATACAACTTCCGTAATCTCAATCTCAGCCTCGATCAGGATGCCAGCAAAACCGCCAGCATCGAACTCGCCACGCGCATTTCACGCAATCAGCGTAATGTGAGCGTCAACCTGAAAGGGCAGATGAATGTGGCGCAGTATCCACATCGGCTGGTGGGGCAGATAGAGGAGATGGATTACACGCTGGATGGCGCTAACCTCCCGCCGCAGGGCATCAAAGGGGCGCTGAGCGGGCAGGGCGAGTGGAATGCCGATAAACAGCAATTCGCGTTGCAAAAGATGCAGTTGACGGCCAACGACAGTACGCTGGATGGCAGTGCCGAAGGGCGTTTAATGTTGCCGCAGCAGCTCAATCTGGCTTTACACGCCACGACGTTGAATCTTGATAATCTGATGGCCAGCGCGCCCGCCAGCGACAACAGCACCCCGCAGCATGCCAGCGTGACGCGCACGCCCGTGATCGCTGAACCACGCACGCGTACCAACGCTGACTCGCCGTTGAATCTGATGGATTTAACGCTGAGCCTGAATGCGGATTCCAGCGTGTGGCGCGGATTGACGTTGAGCAATCTGCAGATCGATGCCAGCAATCAGGAAGGGTTAATGACCCTGAACAAACTGCAGGGGAAAATCGGCGATGGGCACTTCTCGATTCCGGGCAGCATTGATATCCGCCAGCCGGCGACAAAAGTCGCCTTGCAGCCGGAAATTGAAAACATCGCCATTGCACCATTAATGAAAGCGCTGGAACTACCGGAGAGTTTGCAGGGCACGGTCTCTCTGAAAGGCGATCTCAGCGGCACGGGCCTGAGCGTGGATGAAGCGAAGCGTAACTGGCAGGGTAACGCCGAGCTGGAGGCCACCAACCTGCAACTCGCCCAGCTTAATCTGCAACAGATGGTGCGCCGTGCTGTGGCGCGCGTGAGTAATAGCGTAACCAATGATGAGCCTGATGATCAGGGGATCCAGCAGCTGAGCGGTCGTATTAGCCTGAATCAGGGCAAGGTTGTCATGCCAGATCTGCAGGGTGGCAGTAGCCGCCTGGCAGTGCAGACCAAAGGCACGGTTGATGTGGTGAACCAGCAACTCGACGTCACCTTCAATATGATGCTGCGCGGCTGGAAAGGTGACGCTAAGTTAGCGAGTCTGCTCAACGGCCAGTCGATTCCACTGCGGATGTACGGTGGCTGGGACAACTTGCAGTACTCACTACCGGTTGATGATGTGGTGCGCCAGCAGTTGCAGAGCGAAGCGAAGTCGCGCCTGAACGAGTGGCTGGATCGCCAAAAGCCTGCGGTGCAACAACATTAATCTACCTGTGATGCCGTTATGCCTGACTTGATTGGGCATAACGGCGTCGGTTACTGTGACAACTCAGGCGCGGGCACAATTTCCACTTTCTGTACCCGATGATTTTCCACCTGCAGCGTGCGCAATAAATAATCTCCCACCTGTAACTCTTCTCCCTCTTCAGGCACATGTTGCAGGCTGTCCATTAATAATCCGGCCAGCGTGTGGTAATTGCGTTTCTCATCCAGTGGTAAGTGCACATAGGCTGCCAAATCCTCTAAAGGAATATGTCCGTTCGCCACCCAACCGCCATGCGGTAATGGCTGGATATCATAGCGCGCATCAATCTCCTCGCCTTCATTCGGCAGATTCCCGGCGATCGTCTCCATCAGGTCGCTCAGGGTGACCACGCCTTCCACCGATCCAAACTCATCGACCACAAACGCAAAATGGGTGCGGGCGTGGCGGAACTGCTCCAGTGCCTGCAATAACGTCAGGCGTTCGGGAAAAATCAGCGGTTGCTTCACCAAAGCACGTAAATCAAGAGAATGGCTGTGCAGCGACTGATGGAGCAAATCAATCACATGTACCACGCCGAGCGGATCTTGCCCGCGCTCGGTAATCAGGATGCGGGTGTGCTGATTGTTATCCAGCTTAGTCATGATTGCGGCCGGATCTTCACTCAAATCGATGTGCTCAATATCGTGGCGTGACGTCATGATGCTGCTGATGTGCCGCTGCCCTAAACCGAGTACGCGGGCAATCATGCGCCGCTCCTGGCGATTGAATAACGCGCCTTCATCGCTGTCACTGAGCAATGAAGCGGTATCGGCGTCCAGTTCGGCACGCTGGGCTTCACCGCGCAGAATGCGCAGCACGGCTTCTGAGGTACGCTGGCGCAGCGGGCGTCCGGCGGTGAGGAAGCGGCGGCGATTAAACAGCGCCAGCTGATTAAACATCTCGATCACTATTGAGAAACCAATCGCCGCATAGAGATAGCCTTTTGGAATAATAAAGCCGAGGCCTTCCGCGACCAGACTGAAGCCAATCATCAGCAGGAAACTCAGGCAGAGAATCACAATGGTGGGATGACCATTCACAAATCGCGTGAGCGGCTTACTCGCCAGCAGCATGAGCAAAATGGCAATGGTGACCGCCGCCATCATCACCGGCAGCTCGTTCACCATGCCGACAGCGGTAATCACCGCATCAAGCGAGAAGATGGCATCCAGCACCACAATTTGCGCGACCACTGGCCAGAATTTAGCACCGTTCTTACTTTGACCGCTCTCTTCGTCGCTCCCCTCCAGGCGACTATTGAGTTCGGTCGTCGCTTTATAAAGAAGAAACAGCCCGCCGGAGAGCAGCAGCAGATCGCGGGCGCTGAAATTGTGCTGGAACAGGGTAAACAGCGGTTGCGTGAGAGTCACTAGCCAGGAAAGCGATGCCAGCAACACCAGTCGCAACAGCAACGCCAACAGTAAACCGATCACGCGCGCACGGTCACGCGCTGCAGGCGGTAACTTTTCGACCAGAATGGCAATAAAAACCAGGTTATCAATACCCAGCACCAGCTCGAGAACGATTAGCGTGACTAATCCTGCCCAGAGCGACGGATCGAGGATCCACTCCATCATGCTTGCATCACCTGAATGTCTGAAAATGCGTTTTGTCTGATGATAGTGAATCAACAGGCAAGGTACAAATGAGGCAAATCGCGCTATATCACCCCGTTGACCTGGGTTTTAGGCATATTCTGAGAAGCGACATTTCGTCGATAAGATGAATGTATGGATAAACTTCACCGCATCGTGATAGTGACGATTAATTCTAATATTCACGCGCAAGCGTACGTTTTTAATGCGAAGCAGTCCGAAGGTGAGTATCGAATTATTCTGAATTTTACGCAGGAATGGGCTGAAAGGGATGGCATCAATACTTATGGCTGGTAGTCTTTTTCCTAAAATAGTGCAGGGGACACGGGGCCTACTTGTAAACAAGCCAGTAATAACTAGTATAGCAACGTGTTAGTAAATGTCTGCGCCGAAGTTGTTAATAGCGCGCTGTTTAGCTTCTTAATGTTATGAATTGTGATCGTGCACGGGATTAGTCTGGCGCTGGCTAAGAATAATCTCAGTGAATGCGATAAAAATAGATGCGATTGCAGCGGTATTGGCAGCGACAGCCAAGGGCGGTAGCGTGCCTGAAGTGCTTTTCTCCGTTCAGATTAGGGCTAAATCGTGGCAAGGGAAGTCAGACTAATCTGTTGGTATTTATTGCAATTCTTTGGCTTTACTAAAAAGAGAATTGGCATAAACACCGGAGCGTTTGCCGCAGATAGCCTCTCCGTTAGCAGTGGATATATCGCTCATTTATTACACAGGGCAGAGGCGTTAGGGATTAGGGAAATAAAATAAAAGAGTTAAATATGCGCGATAACCAAATTACATATAAAAGTCTCCTCACTAAAATTTTACTGGCGTGCTCGGATTTAATTTGTTTCAACGCGGCATTGTTTATTGCTCTGGCGGTGATTAATTCGTTCACAGATTCTCCACTGGCAGATATATCTGAAAAATACCTGCACTTAAAAATCGCCACCCACGTTTGTTTATCGATTATTTGCGTAGGCTGGTTCTGGGTTCGCCTGCGTCATTACACTTATCGCAAGCCATTCTGGTTTGAGCTGAAAGAGATATTTCGTACCATTCTTATTTTCTCTGTCATCGATTTGTCAATTTCAGCCTTATCACAGTGGCAGCTGTCGCGCTTTGTCTGGGTCACCACCTGGATTCTGGCGCTGATTTTAATTCCACTGGCACGCGCCATCTCTAAGCGCGTACTCAATCACTTCGGTATGTGGAAGAAACAAACCATCATCATCGGCAGCAGCCGGAATGCTGAAGAAGCCTGGCAGGCGCTGCAGAGCGAAGAGGTGATGGGTTTTGATGTGATTGCCTTCTTCGATGTCGATGGCAGTTGTCCGCAGGCCAGCATCTCTGGCGTACCGGTACTGCACAATGAACAAGAGTTGTGGCAGCTGACGCACAGCGAAACCCAGTTCATCGTGGCGGTGGAGTTTGAACAGAGCCAGCATCGCGACAACTGGCTGAAAATGCTGGCAATGCATAACTGCCGTTCAGTCTCAGTGATTCCAACCCTGCGCGGCGTACCCCTTTACGGTACCGACATGGCCTACATCTTCAGCCATGAAGTGATGATTCTGCGCGTGAACAATAATCTGGCGAAACGCACTTCGCGCTTCCTGAAACGTGCTTTCGATATCGTCGGCGCCCTCGGCATCATCATTGCGCTGTCGCCAGCGCTGCTGGTCCTCGGCTTTATGGTTGGACGCGACGGTGGCCCACCGATTTACGGTCATGAACGCGTCGGTTTGAATGGCCGTAAGTTCAAATGCCTTAAATTCCGCTCGATGGTGATCAACTCGAAAGAGGTGCTGGAGGAAGTCCTGCGCACTGATCCGGTCGCTCGCGCCGAGTGGGATAAAGATTTCAAACTGAAGAATGACCCGCGTATTACCAAAGTTGGCCACTTCATCCGTAAAACCAGTCTGGATGAACTGCCGCAGCTGTGGAATGTGGTACGCGGCGACATGAGCCTGGTGGGCCCACGTCCAGTGATTGAAGACGAACTCTGTCGTTATGCCGGTGATGTTGATTATTACCTGATGGCGAAACCCGGCATGACGGGATTGTGGCAGGTTAGCGGTCGTAACGACGTTGACTATGAAACGCGCGTCTATTTCGATTCGTGGTATGTCAAAAACTGGTCGCTGTGGAATGACATCGCGATTCTGTTTAAGACAGTGGGTGTCGTGCTGAAACGCGATGGCGCTTATTGAGAGTAGAAGGGCAGGGGACGACGTCATTATCCCCGTCTGAAATGCCGGTGCTGGGAGTGCCTTAACTGACAACTGCCATTATCGAGCCTGAATAGAGTCGGTGACTTGCCGGCAGGGTAATCACCGACTTTAGTTGATGTCGTCTCAGGGCACGGTGACAACATAAAACCAAGGGAGCGCATAATAATGACCCACAGTTTCAGTGTTTAACCCGTCAGTTTTATTTTTTTATAAGACGCTACACAGCGGCGTTTTCGCCTCTATCAATCATTAACTGATAGCGAAGAATCAGATGATAATGAAAATTAAATTGATACCTTTACTGGTATCCGCGACTTTTCTCTCCGGGTGCACCATTGAACCAGGTTCGCACCTTTCCACTAGCGGAAAAGATGTCATTGAGCAACAGGATAGCAACTTTGACATCGATAAATACGTCAACGTCTTCCCGCTGACGCCGCGTCTGGTTGAACAGATGCGTCCGAAGCCACTGGTTGCGCAGGCCAACCCGGCGCTGCAAACCGAAATTCAAAGCTACGAATATCGCGTGGGCATTGGCGACGTGCTGAATGTCACCGTATGGGACCACCCGGAGCTGACCACACCAGCGGGTCAGTATCGTAGCGCCAGTGACACCGGTAACTGGGTACAGGCCGATGGCACGATTTTCTACCCGTACATCGGTAAAGTACGTGTAGCCGGCCGCACCGTAACGGAAATCCGCGCTGAAATTGCGCGCCGCCTTGCGCAGTTCATTGAAAGCCCGCAGGTGGATGTCAATGTTGCGGCGTTCCGCTCACAGAAAACCTACGTGACCGGTTCGGTGACCACCTCCGGCCAGCAGGCGATCACCAACGTCCCGCTTACCGTACTCGATGCCGTCAACGCCGCCGGTGGCTTAGCTGCCGATGCAGACTGGCGTAACGTCGTGCTGACGCACCAGGGTAAAGAGCAGCGCATTTCGCTGCAGGCGCTGATGCAAAACGGCGACCTGAGCCAGAACCATCTGCTGTATCCGGGCGATATTCTCTACGTACCGCGTAACGATGACCTGAAAGTCTTCGTGATGGGCGAAGTGAAACAGCAATCCACGCTGAAAATGGACCGCAGCGGCATGACGCTGGCCGAAGCGCTGGGTAATGCGGCTGGGATGGATCAAACCACGTCCGATGCCACCGGTGTCTTCGTTATTCGTCCTATTCGTGGTGCCAACCGCACCAAGATCGCCAACATCTATCAGTTGAATACCAAAGATGCGGCATCGATGGTGATGGGCACTGAATTCCAACTGGAGCCGTACGACATCGTCTACGTCACCGCCACGCCAATTACCCGTTGGAACCGTGTGATTTCTGGGCTGCTGCCAACCATCGTGGGTATCGACGATGCAAGCTCCGCAGCACTGCGTTTCCGCAACTGGTCTAACTAAGGTTTCAGTATGATCAAGTCCGTGTTAGTCGTCTGCGTCGGCAATATCTGCCGCTCCCCTACCGGGGAGCGTCTGTTCCAACGCGCGCTACCTTCAACTCGGGTGGCTTCTGCAGGGCTAGGCGCTCTGAAGGGGTTCCCGGCGGACCAGACTGCCAGCGATGTTGCCGCATTACACGGCGTATCGCTGGAAGGCCATCATGCTCAGCAGTTAACGGCCAGTATGTGCCGTGACTATGACCTGATTCTGGTGATGGAGAAGCGCCACGTTGAGCAGGTGAATCGCATCGACCCAGCCGCACGCGGAAAAACCATGCTGCTTGGGCACTGGCTCAATCAGCAGGAAATTGCGGATCCGTACAAAAAAAGTCGCGAGGCCTTCGAAGAGGTCTACGGGTTACTGGAAAACGCTACCCAGAAATGGGTCAACGTACTAAGCCGATAGTTGGGAATACCCATGAATATTAAAAACAAGGTTATGACCGCGCCAAAAGAAGATTCGAGTGGATGGGATCTGGCGCATCTTGTGGGACAGCTAATTGATCATCGCTGGATCATTGTGGCCGTTACCGCCTTCTTCATGTTGGCAGGAACGCTCTACACACTGTTTGCAACGCCTATTTACAGCGCCGATGCCATGGTTCAGGTAGAGCAGAAAAACACGGCTTCTGTTCTGAATGAACTGCAGGATGTGATTCCAACCACACCCGCTTCCGACACTGAGATTCAAATCCTCGAATCCCGTATGGTGCTGGGCAAAACGGTCAATGACTTAGGTCTGGATACCGTGGTGGAGCAGAACTACTTCCCAGTGATTGGTAAAGGTCTGTCGCGCCTGATGGGCAACAAGCCGTCTGAAATCGCCATTTCTCGCCTGGAAATTCCGCGCACTATCGATAAGCGTACGGTGCAGTTGGAAGTGACAGGGCCGCAGACTTACACCGTGACCAGCGAGGGTGATGAGCTGTTCAAAGGCCGCGTGGGTCAGTTGGAGCAGCATGGTGAAGTCACTATGCTGGTCAGCGGTATCCAGGCTGATGAAGGGACCAGCTTCAACGTCACCAAACTCACTGACTTGCAGGCCATCAGAGCGGTGTTGAACGCGCTGACCGTTGCCGATAAAGGCAAAACGACCGGTGTGCTGGGTCTGGAATATCAGGATGAAGATCCGGAGCGTGCCAGCAAAGTACTGAATCAGATCGTGAACAACTATCTGCTGCAGAACGTTGACCGCAAATCTGAGCAGGCTGAGAAGAGCCTGGAGTTCCTGCGCAACCAACTGCCACAAGTGCGTAGCAGTCTGGATGATGCGGAGAACAAGCTCAACGCCTATCGCCGCCAGAATGAATCGGTGGATATGTCGCTGGAAGCGAAATCGGCGCTCGACTCATCCGTTAGCGTGCAGAGCCAGTTGAACGAACTGACCTTCAGAGAAGCTGAAGTGTCACAGCTCTACACCAAAGATCACCCGACTTATCGCGCGCTGCTTGAAAAACGCAAAACCCTGGAAGATGAGCAGGCAAAACTGAACAAGAAAATTGCCGGTATGCCGCAGACCCAACAGGAAATTCTGCGTCTGACACGTGATGTGCAGTCAGGTCAGGAAATCTACATGCAGTTGCTGAATCGCCAGCAAGAGCTGGGAATCAGTAAAGCCAGTACCGTGGGTGATGTGCGCATCATCGACCGTGCGGAAACCGCCGGTAGCCCGGTGGCACCGAAGAAAGTGTTGATTATTGCCGCCAGCTTTATTCTGGGTCTGATTATCTCGGTGGGTCTGGTGCTGCTGAAAGCGCTGTTCCATCACGGTATTGAGAATCCTGAGCAGCTGGAAGAGCTGGGCATGAACGTCTATGCCAGCGTACCGCTGTCAGAGTGGCAACGTAAGAAAGATACCGAAGCGCTGGCGCGTCGTGGTCACAAAGAGAAGAGTGACCCACATAATACGCTGCTGGCGTTGGGTAATCCGACTGACCTCTCCATCGAAGCGATTCGCAGCCTGCGTACCAGCCTGCACTTCGCGATGATGGAAGCTAAAAACAACATTCTGATGATTACCGGTGCCAGCCCGGGAATTGGTAAAACCTTTATCTGTGCCAACCTGGCGACTCTGGTATCGAAAGCAGGCCAGCGTGTGCTGTTCATCGATGGTGATATGCGCCGTGGTTATACCCATGAGCTGCTCGGTTCGGAAAACAAAATGGGTCTCTCCAATGTGTTGTCCGGCAAGAGTGAGTTCTCACCGGCCATGATTCAGAAAGGCGTGTACGGTTTTGATTTCCTGCCACGCGGTCAGGTACCACCGAACCCGTCTGAACTGCTGATGCATCGTCGCATGAGTGAGTTGCTGGATTGGGCGAGCAAGAACTACGACCTGGTGCTGATTGATACCCCACCAATTCTGGCGGTGACCGATGCTTCCATCATCGGTAAGTTGGCCGGTACGTCGCTGATGGTGGCGCGTTTCGAAACCAACACCACCAAAGAGTTGGATGTTAGCTACAAGCGCTTCGCGCAGAACGGTATCGAGATTAAGGGTGTCATCCTGAACGCCGTGGTGCGTAAAGCGGCGAACTCCTACGGTTATGGTTACGACTATTACAACTACGAATATAAACAGAAAGTGTAACGCACCCTGTTATTGACTTAGAGGCGGCATCTGCCGCCTCTTTTTGCGTAAGGAATGACACCATGGCACCCTATTGGGTTATATCCGGATTGTTGCTTCTGATTTCATTGAGTGAGCTTATTGTCAAAAAAGATGAGCGCACTTCGGGTCTGATGCTCTACCTGCTGTGTATCGCCACCGCTATTCTGATTGTGTTTGCCGGGATCCGCGGTTTGGGTACCGGCATGGATGACCTGCAGTATCGGACATTTTATACCGGCTTTATTGAAAGTCTGCAGATCAACGGCTTTAGCGCCACCGTCGAGCTCTTCCGTTATGAGCCGCTGATTTTTGCCATCGCCTGGCTAACCAGCCTGATTTCCAGTAATGCTGACACCTTCTTATTTGTATTCAGCATTCTGGCGGTGGGGACCAATGCGGTATTCTTCCGCAAAATGTCACCGTACCCGATCCTCGCGCTGGCACTCTATTCCGCCCATATCTACATCAACAAAGACATGAACCAGATTCGCTTTGGTCTCAGTTCTGCGCTGTTTTTGGGGGTGCTCTGGTGTCTGTATCTGAAGCGTTACTGGGGAGCGTTCGGCTTTTTCCTGCTCTCTTTCTTCAGCCACAACACCGGAATTATGGTGGTCACGGTCTTGCCATTCTTGTTTATCCGTCAATGGCGCTATTGGCCGGTGCTGATTATCTTGCTGAGTATCCCGATGTCGAAGTTCGGCGGGACAAACTTTATCAGCTTGATCAGTGCGCATATGGGCGCGATGGGGGAGAGGGCGGAAGGCTACAGTGCTGAAGCATCGAATACCGCGGATGGCAGTATCTTCTCGGTTTCTAACCTTAAAAACATCATGCTGGTGTGTATGTTTGTCTATTTCATGCTCAGCGATGAATTGAAACGCAACAACGCTGAGCAGTGGCGTTTTAACTATCTGATGATTGTGACCTTCGCGCTGGGCGGGGCCATCAGGATCTTCTTCTATAACTATTCATCCGGGGCAAGGCTTTCCAACTACCTGTTGCAAGTTGAGCCTATTTTACTGACCTCGTTGATCTATCAATCACGGCAATTACTCAAACCGGCGATGTTCGCGATGTTCAGTTTCTTTCTTGTTTATTACCTCTACTACAACACCATCTCGCAGAAACAGGCCGTTGTCGGCTACGAGGTGGCGCAGGAGTTCAAAATCTTTAGGTAACAGAGAGGTAACATGACAAGAAAATTGATGGTTTTAGCCTTCGCGCTGGCACCGATTGCGGCGATGGCAACACCGGGTTTAAGCACGTTGCAGATTGACGCATTCGGTGATTCCACGACCGCGGGTGTCATCAGCAAAGACCGTAAAAGCAGCATCACCCAAGCCAGTGAAATCGGTGAATTGACGCAAATGCTGCAACAGCAGTATGGCGATCGGGTCAACATCGTGGTGAAAAACCACGGCGTTCCCGGTGCGCAGGCCGCTGAGTTGTTGTACCCGCATGGCGGTGATGATCAAAGCCATTGGGAGGACTTAATGAAAACCTCCCCAGCCAAAATCGTTTTGATCAACTACGCCATTAACGATGCCCGACACTATTTTTTCAAGGATAAGAAGGTGCACCTTGAAAGCCCTGAAGAGTATGGGCGGATTATCACGCGCCTGGTTGAAGTGGCGAAGGAGAACCATAAACAGGTTATTTTGCAGGAGCCGAATCCCATTTGCGGCAAAGCGGAACGTTGGAATGTTTGGCCCTACGTCTGGCAACTTAATCAGGTGGCTAAGCAGCAACAGGTTGCCGTGGTTCACCAGTATAGCGTGATTAAAGAAGATCGTGACTGGCAGTCGCAGATGTCTGACGACTGTATTCATCCGCTGGAGTCACTGTATAAAGCCAAAGCGGATCGTACCTTTAGTATTGTAAGCCCACTTGTTCAGCAAAGTCTTGCGCAGCAAAGCCCCTAACCTTGTTGTGTCGATTTTATAAGGGATCCTGATATGTACATCATGATTATGGTGGTTTCGTTCTGCCTTGCATTGCTCATTTTACATGCCTGCTCATATCATCGCGGTATTTATAATGATAAAGGCGTGAAGAGTATTTCTGGCCTGCGTGCTTTCCTTGCCAGTATTGTCGCCTTTTCTCATTTTGTTCATTATATTTACGGGCTGGATCAACCGTGGATATATGATAAAAACTATTTTGCCTGGTTCTCTGAGGGCAACTTTTTTGTGAACTCGGGTAAATTCGGCGTCTTGCTGTTCTTTATGATTTCGGCATTCCTGTTCTATCGCTGGCTGGATAACGATACGCTCACCCCTGCACAGTTGAGTGGAAAACTCTGGCGTTCACGCGTTCGACGTATTGTGCCGATGTTTTGGTTCTCAGGTTTCGTTATTTTTACCATTGGTGCGCTGCAAGGTGCGCTGGTGCCGCCGTTGCAAGCGCTGAAAGATGCCGTTTTATGGCTGCTGTTCATTGGCAGTTACAACGTTGGCGAGATGTCTACAGCGGTGGTGAACTCCGGCGTGGAGTGGACGCTGCGTCTGGAATGGCTGCTGTATTTGTCTATTCCCGTGATTTATTTCCTCAACCGTTTAACGCGCGGGAAATACAAAACCCTGCTGATCCTCTCGTCCATCGGCGTTATTTTCATCATTGCCGTCGCATTACGCTTGTATGGGAAAACCTATACCGATCCGCGTCCGGTACTCGGCTTTGCGATGGGATATTTTGCTTATAAGTTCCGCGATAGATTTGCTGGTTTACGCCATTCCCGCAGTGCGGCAATCCTCAGCCTTGGATTGGCCGTATTCTCTCTGTTCTTCACCTCAAATACCTTCTTCTATGTCTTCTTCCTGATATCCCTGACGGTGATCTTCTTTATTGTCAGTAGCGGTAATTCGCTGATGGGACTGCTGGAAAATAAGACCTTGATGTCGATTGGTGAAGTGAGCTATAGCCTCTATTTGATTCATGGCGTGGTGCTGTACGGTATTGAGCAAATCCCACCGACGTTATATCCGCATAATTACTGGATGTTCACGCTGTTATCTACACTGTTCTTTGTTGCGGCGTTTTATGTCGCAAAAATGACCTATCTTTGGGTGGAAAAACCGTTTATCGGCAGCAGTGGCGGTAAGTCTAAAGCAGCAACCAAAGCAGCAGCCGAAAATTAAGAATTTGACTGATTACCTTCGCTTAATATTCGTATTACTGTTAACCAGAAGTTTTTAGAGGTACTGGCAATGCAGGATATTCGTTTCTCAATTGTAATTCCCGCGTATAACGCGTCGAAGTCGATTGTAACGACGCTGGATTGCGTCAAAGCGCAAACCTATCGCAATTTTGAAGTCATCATCGTGGATGACAAATCGGCTGATGCCGCTGAACTGGCACAGGTGGTGCGCAGTGAGCGTTATCAGGATCTGGACATCAAACTTGAGCTGTCTGAGGTGAAACTCAACGGTGCCGGTGCTCGTAACAAAGGTATCGAACTGGCTGAGGGCGATTTCATCAGCTTCCTTGATGCCGATGATGAGTGGGGCGTTGATAAGCTGCTCACCGTTTATGACACCATCACCAAACTTGAAGCGCAGGGTAAGTCGAACTATCTGATTTTCAGCCAGGTGAACATTCATCAGGATGGCCGTTTCCTCAAGGTGATGCCGATGCAGGAACCGGGCAAGAATGAAACCATCGCTGAATATCTGTTTGGCTGTTACGGCTTTATTCAAACCAGCACCATTGTGTTGAAGCGCGAAGATGCCGATAAAATCCGTTTTGATGCGCGTTATATTCGCCATCAGGATTACGATTTCTGCATCCGTGCTGACCGCATGGGCTATGAATTTGTGATGATCGATAAGCCGCTCGCCACCTACCATCTGGTGACCAAATTTGGTTCCAAGCACAAAGGCGAGTCGGTGAAGTACTCCTTCTTCTGGCTGGACACCATGAAGCCGCACCTCACGGCACGTGACGTCCATACCTATAAGGCGTTCAAGCTGCCGCTGCGCTACAAGATGGATGGTAAATCACTGCAGGCGAGCCTCAGTTTCGCGCGCTACTTCTTCCTGACCAATCGTGATAACCGGGCTTATTTCCTGAATCGACTGTTCGATAAGGTGAAGTCCCGCTTCTCTGGCGGGCGAGCCGTCTCCTGATTCACTTTATATAAATTTCACTTGCTCCCGCACCGGGAGCAATTTTTTGGTTCCTGACACTCCGGGTATGCAAATGACAAATCATGTTGGCACCGTCGGTATCGTGATGCCGATGTATAACGCGCGTAAAACGGTATTGCGTGCGGTAGAGTCGATCGTCAATCAGACCTATAGCGACTGGCATCTTTATTTAATAAACGATCAGTCCACCGATGATTCGCTGGCCTTTGTACGCGAACACTGCACTGATGCGCGCATCACCATTCTTAACAATGACGTCAACCTCGGTGCGGCGGAAACACGTAACGTGGGTCTGCGTGCCGCGAAAGAAGAGATCATCGCGTTTCTTGACAGTGACGACGAATGGCACGCCGATAAACTCGCCGAACAGACTGCGGCGATCGCGGCGGGTGATGATTTTGTCATCACGCATTATCACTACAAAACCAAAACCGCCGACCACGATATTCTCTACAGCAAACCCTATCTCCAGCAGGAAAACTTCGTGAAGAAGCAGTATCGCGTCTGCTTCTCTTCCGTGTGTTTTCGCCGTCCTCCTCAGGGCATCTTCTTCCAGCGTAAAGGGCATGAAGATTTCCTGTTCCTCTACGAACTGTTCCTCCGCTACAAGCAAGCTCGGGTGATCCAGAAGACGCTGGTCAACTATTACGAGCTGGGCGATTCCCTCTCGCGCAATAAGAATAAAGCGGCGAAATGGCACCTCGAATTATTAAGAATTATCTATAAAAACAATCCGTTAAAAATCTATTACTATTACGGCTGGTATATGGTGAACGGCGTTCTCTTCACCCTGAAGCATCGTTAAGACCCGGCATCCTTCGTGTTGTTACGACGTGAGCAGCACGCAGGCGTTGGGCCTTAAGTTCACATTTTGAGGTGGAAAGCGTTATATGAAAAAGATCGTTTTAGTGATTAAGGATGCCTACTCCTACGCGGGCACGGAAAACATCTGTAATTTCATGTCGGAGTGCCTCGGAGAGCAGCACGCCGTCACCATTTATTCGCTGGAAGGGCACGGAAAAACCTTTTATCCGTTCGATCGCGTGAAAGAGATCGTCAGTTTTGAAGGGCACAGCAACCCGATTAAAAGCGCTGTCGCCAGCATTCATCAGCAAGGCTTCGACAGCGTATTTCTGATCAGCATGGGCCGGCTGAGCGTGATGTTCGCCTTCTGGAATTTGATGGCGATGAAGAAAAAACGCTTTAAAGCCTACGCCTGTGAACACATCGCGATTAACTCCTTTAGCAAGCCGATCAAAGCGCTGAAGTGGATGCTGCTGCGCTATTACGACCAGGTCATCGTGCTGACGGACAAGGATCATCAAGTGTTCAGCCGCTGGAATATCGCCAGCAAGCAGATCCCCAACCCGGTGGTGTACAAGGCCTTTCAGCGCCAGAGCCGCAGCCGTCAGGCGCTGGCGGTGGGGCGTCTGGATAATCAAAAAGGCTTCGACCTGCTGCTGGATATCTGGGCTGATTTCAGCAAAACCCATCCTGAGTGGACGCTGGTGATTGCCGGTGACGGTGAATTGCGTCAGCAATTGCACGATCAGGCTGCGGCGTTGGGCATCACCGACAGCGTGAATTTCGTCGGCAAAGTCAGCAACATCAACGATTACTACCGTGACAGCGACATGGCGCTGATGACCTCGCGTTATGAGGGCTTGCCACTGGTCCTGCTCGAAGCGAAATCCTGGTCATTGCCTGTGGTGGCGTATGACTGCCCAACCGGCCCACAGGAAATCATCAACCACGGGGAAGATGGTTTCCTGGTGCCGATGAATGACAAATCGACGTTTCTGGCGCGGATGGAACAGCTGGCGAGTGACGATAGCCTGTTCTACGCCATGAGCGAAAAAACCAAAGAAACTGCGCTGAAGTTTGACGGTAACCAGATCAAACAAAGCTGGCTGGCGCTGGTTTAAGCGTCCGTTCTCGTGCCTCCGGGATCACATTTATGGCTGTTACGCAGCCCCATGACCACGGGATTGAAAGCATGAAAAGAAGAGAAGTCTTGCAAACTGCAGCCTCCTCCATTGTTGCCGCGCTCTCAGTGAGCGCATTTTCCAGCTATGCAGCAAAAAGTGGTCAACCTGCTTTGAAAGCAGTCGATCCGTCCAGCGTACCGCAGGGCGATGTGCCGATTTTAACGCCGGAAAATGTCTACACCATGCCACCACAGTTCTGGCAGAACTTTGAGGGCAAATTGTGGATTGGGCAGGCCGGTCAGGATGCCAGCAAAGCGGGCAATCAGATTCCGGTCTTCCTGCGCGATGCCAGCGGTAAAGTGTCACAAATCAGCCAGCCTATTGCGCTGAATAAGGGCAACTTCGCGCAATTCATCCACGATAATGCAGCGTTGATCGCCAATCCTTCGCACTCCATGGTGGTGGAAGACGACCAGGGGAATACGCTGTTTTCGATTGCAGATGTTTCGCGACCCAACCCGAGTAACTTTAGTCAGCGTCTGGCGCAGCCGAATGGCTATCAGTTGATTGGCGAAATCCCGTCGGTCGATGAGTTACGGAAAACGCGTCCGCTGTTCGCCGGTGCCAAAATCAAGCTGAAAAGCTGGCATGAAGGCTTAGAAGTGGGCGGCGGGGAATTCGTTGGCGCTTTTGGTGACGACAAAGATGATGGCGGCGTTATCTTCAGTGGACAAGGCTTCTATTGGCGTCGCGTGGTTGAAGATTTTAACCGCCTGACGCTGTTCGATTTTGGCGCCATTGCCGATGCCAAAACCGATGCCGCACCGGCGATAAAAGCGATGTATCAATGGTCAATTGATGCCAATCAGCAGATCTGTGTGCAGTTCCCGGCAGGCAATTTCTTCGTCACCGAGTGCGATTTCGGCAATGAACAACGACGCTACTTCCGCATCTCCGGCGCGATGGTCAATTTTGGCTATTTCCCGGCGACCACGCTGACTTCAGACGGCCGCTCTGAATTCCTGTTCCAGGTGAACGCGCGTTGGACGGAAATCTCCAATCTGATTTTCAACGGCCAGAACGATAAGCGGCCTAATAAGCAAGGGCTGTTCCGCAACACTTGTCCCGGCGGGCAATTTTTCCGCGGTGCCTGCCTGCGCCTTAATCAGGTTGGCGGGGTGTCGTTGAGCTTACTGGATACGCTGGATTGTAAAATCGACCAGTGGTACGCCAATGCCTGTACCGGCGATGTGATCAAAGCCAGTTGGTCAGGCCAAAAGGCTGGCGCCTGGGATCACAGCACGGCGATTGAACTCTCCAACTTCAACGCCCAGCACTGTAAAGGCGGTAAGGTGTTGAATCTGCCGCGTTGCAGCCAGTCGATCATTCATAACGGCTGGATCGAGCACAGCGAGTTTCCCGGTGACATTTCCAATGGGCAGTGGATTATCGACGCGCTCAGCATTGAAGACTGTAAAAATCCGCTGATCGCGCACAACTCGCGACTGAACATGCGCCAGACCAACCTGCAAGCGGGGAGTTGGATCGACAACTCGATGGAAGGCGAGCGTTGGCTCAACATCTGGGAGATGGGATCAACGCGCGTGGAATCTTACGGTGTCGCCATCGATGGCAGCCTGAAATACAACTACATCACTTCACGCTTCCGCCTGGCGAATAACACCAACCAGGAAACCTGGTTTGAACTCGGCAACTTTTACTCACCTACGGTGGGTGACAGCTGGGAGATCGAGGTGTTTGGTCAATCGCAATTCAATAATGGCACGGCTAATCAGCCGTTAATGAATGTCATTGATGGCAAAGGCACCGGCGGTCGTGCGGTGATTCATCTGCAACGCAAAACCAAAAATGCGGAAGCCAGCTGGTCAGCCGAAGGCAGTTCACCGGTGGTGGATGTTCGCTTTGAACCGCGTTCAGAGACGGACACGAAAGTGTTCGTCAAGCTGGCCGGTTGGACACCTACTACCGCGATTTTGATTAAAAGCACCGCCAAGGACCGCTTCCTCACCGGACGCTGTGCGCGTGTGGATGCCACCATGGCGCAGGGCAGTCCTGCCAGCGGCAGCCAGCAGGCACCGCAGCGCTTCAGCCTGCACAACGGTAAAGCGGGTATCGGCGGCAACGAGCAGGGCGATCTGCTGCTGGCCTCGCGCGCGCTGAAACCGGAGCAGGTAGATACGCGTGCGCCGAAAGGATTTGTCTCGGTGGTGATTAACGGCGAGCAGGTAGCGTTACCCTATTTTGCAGTGAAGTCGTAATGCACGAACCGGAGAGAACGCAGCTGTTTGCGTCCTCTCCGGGAAAAGTTGGGAGCGGCCTTCAGGTCGCCCGTTTGAGAACAGATTTTCTATTTTGGGCATTGTTCCCATTGCAGTTTTTTAACACAGAGTTCACTTTGCCCGTGCAGGAAATGGCGTGGCTTGTAAAAAATTAAAAAAATTTTTCTGGAGTGTTTATGAAGATTTTATTGGTGGGAAACCATACCTGTGGAAATCGTGGGGATGGCGCGATTTTACGTGGACTGATCGACTCTTTGCAGTCTGCGCGTGGCGACCTCGATATTGATGTGATCAGTCGTTATCCAACAAGCTCCGGGTACTTATTGCAACAGGATATCCAGCAGGATTCCCTGTTTCTGCATAACAGCAAATCAGCGAAAGGGCTGGTGGGCAGCGTTAAACGTAAAGTGGCCAACCGTCTGATGCCCGAGATCATGATGGCGCATCTGGGCAAGGGTGGCCTGTACAAATCGTTTTCTGTGCCGCCACATTTGGCGCAGTTCACCAAAAGTCTGGAACAGTATGACGCCATCATTCAGGTGGGCGGTTCGTTCTTCGTCGATCTGTATGGTGTGACGCAGTTTGACCACGCGCTCTGTGCATTGATGGCGAAAAAGCCGCTGCATATGGTCGGTCACTCCGTGGGACCCTTTGAGAACCCGCGCGTGAATGCGCTGGCCAACTTCGTGTTCGATCGCGTCGATAGCCTGGTGCTGCGTGAAGAAGTTAGCTTCGATCGTCTAAAACAAGACGGTGTCACCACCAATCGAGTGAAGAAGGGCGTGGATACCGCCTTCCTGGTGAAGGCGCGTGATGTGGAGAACCCGAGCCACAATCTGCTGCACTGGAAAAACATCATCAGCGCGCGTAAAACCATCGCCATCACCGTGCGTGAACTGGCACCGTTCGATAAACGTCTCGGCGTGACGCAGAAAGAGTACGAAGCGGCCTTCGGGAAAGTCATCAATGCGATGATTGCTGAAGGCTATCAGGTGGTGGCTTTCTCTACCTGTACCGGCATCGACAGCTACGCCAAAGACGACCGGATGGTCGCGCTGACGCTGCGTGACCACGTCGAAAATCCCGAGCATTACCATGTCATCATGGACGAGTTCAACGATCTCGAACTCGGCATCCTGCTAAGCCATTGTCACCTGACCATTGGCACCCGCCTGCACTCCGCCATCATTTCCATGAACTTCGGTACCCCAGCCGTGGCCATCAACTATGAGCACAAATCGCTCGGCGTGATGAAGCAGCTTGGACTGCCGCAAATGGCCACCGACGTGCAAAGCCTGATGGATGGCTCGCTGATCGACAAAGTGCAAACCGTGCTGGCCGATTACGACAATGTGAAGCGCAAAGTGGATACCGCGGTGGCGCAGGAGCGTGAAATTGGTAACCGCATAACGGCAGAAATTCTCAACGTGCTGGGGTAAGTGATGAAGCTGACCTTTTTCACCATGCGTTTTCCGGTTGCCTCTGAGACGTTTGTCCTCAATCAGGTAACGCATTTCATCGATGCAGGCTATGACGTGGAGATTATCTCCGTGTTTCCAGGCGATATGATCAATCGCCACGCCGCGTTCGATGATTACAATCTGGCGGCGAAAACTCACTATTTACTGCCGGAAGAGAAAGTCTCGAATCTCGATAAGCTGACGCAGCGCATTGGTTTGATGCTGCCGAAAATCGCTAAGCCGGCGTTGATCAAATCACTCAATGTCGGCCGCTACGGCCAGCAGGCGAAAAAGCTGCTGCTGCCGGCGATTGTTGCTAACGCGAAGCAAACCTACACTGCGGATGTGTTTCTGGTGCACTTTGGTTATGCCGGTGCGCTGGCCAACAAACTGCGTGAGCTCGGCGTGCTGAAAGGCAAGCAGGCAACGGTGTTCCACGGCGCGGATATTTCGCGCCGTCACATTCTCGAAGAGCACAAGCTCGATTACGTCAACCTGTTCAAACAAAGCGAGTTGATGTTGCCCATCAGCCATTTGT
Organism: Pantoea sp. C8B4; assembly: GCF_051336905.1. Classification (NCBI taxonomy): domain Bacteria; kingdom Pseudomonadati; phylum Pseudomonadota; class Gammaproteobacteria; order Enterobacterales; family Erwiniaceae; genus Pantoea; species Pantoea sp. C8B4. The sequence continues at coordinate 89,358 of NZ_JBGMNK010000004.1, read as the reverse complement.
GGGAGAACAAGCTGATTGAGATGGGTTGTCCACGCGAGAAGGTGCACGTGACGCGCATGGGCATCGAGCCGGAGAAGTTTAACTTCAGGCCGCGTGAGGCGTTTCATCAGCCGCTGCGAATTGTCTCGGTGGCGCGCTTGACCGAGAAAAAGGGCTTAGACGTGGCGGTAAAAGCCAGTGAAATTCTGCGCAACAACGGTGGGCAGTTCGAGTTCACCATTATCGGCAACGGTGAGCAGGACGGCATGATGCGTGAACACATCGCGCGTGCCGGACTGGAAGCCTTTGTCACTATGCCAGGTTTCAAGCCGCAAGAGGAGATTCGTCAGGCGTTGAACGATGCCGATATCTTCCTGTTGCCGTCCAAAACCGCGGCGGATGGCGATATGGAAGGCATTCCGGTGGCGTTGATGGAAGCGATGGCGGTGGGGCTGCCGGTGGTCTCGACCTATCACAGCGGCATCCCGGAGCTGATTCAGAACAACGTCAGCGGCTGGCTGGTCTCGGAAAACGATGCCGAAGAGTTGGCCGACACGTTGCTGCGTCTGTCACGCGGTGATGTTGATGTCGCGCCGGTAGTGGCTGCCGCGCGACACAAAGTGGAAACCGAGTTCAATCAGCACATCGCTTATGGTGAGCTGGCTAAAATTCTGGAGCGCATGGTGTGAGCGGATTAAAAAAACAGGCCGTCTGGCTGTTTGGCAGTACCTGCTTCGCGGCATTGCTGCAGGTGTTACAGCTCAGCGTTCTGGCGCGAAAACTGGAAGCACATGAGTTGGGTTTATTAGCCATTATCAACGCCATTCTGGCGGTGGCAACGGTGTTGCAGGATATGGGGATGAGCAGCTACATCGTGCATCGCCAGGATATCAACCGCCGCCAGCAGAGTACCATTTATTGGGTCAACGTCTCGCTCAGCTTGTGTACCGGCTTGATTATGCTGGCGATTGCCTTCCCGGTGGCGTGGTTCTATCACCTGCCTGAATTGACAGGGCTGATTATGCTCACCAGCCTCAACTTCCTCGTACTGGGACATCTGTCGCAGTATCAGGCGCACTATGTGAAATCCAAACGTATGGTGACGCTGGCGAAGATTGAGATGGCGACCAAGCTGTTCGCGTTTATCTGTACCGTGGCGATGCTGTACTTTACTTCGCTCACGGTGGCGGCGGCGATCCTTGGACTGTTCATCAATGCCTTTACGCGCATCCTGTGCATGATTTACTTCGGGGAGAAGTCGTGGCGTCCAACGTGGGAGTTTGAAGGGGCGACCTTCATCAGCGCGGTGCGTTACGGCATTTACCAGCTGGGTTCACAGACCATCAACCAGCTGCGTACCCAGGCGGATGCACTGATTGTGGGTAAAGTGATGGGGGCGGAGATGCTGGGGATCTACTCGCTGGCCAAAGAGTTGATTCTGCAGCCGCTGAAACTGGTCTCGCCGGTGATTAACCGTCTGGCGCTGCCGCGTTTCGCCGAGAAGCAGCATGATCCGGAGCAGCTGAAAAATCTGTTCCTGAAAGGCACCTTCGTCATCATGTTGTTCAGCAGCGCGATGTATCTGGCGATTGGCATTCTTTCGCCGGTGATCGTACGCGTGCTGTATGGCGCGTCGCATGAGCAGGTTTACCATCTGATACCACTAATGCTGCTGTTCGGTATGCTGCGCCCGATGGGTGGCTTAACCGGCGCGATTTCCCAGGCGAACGGCAAGACTAACGTCGAGTTCTACTGGAACATCGTCGCCAGTCTGGTGGTGGTGGTGGTGTTGGCGACAACCTACATCTGGCCGAACGTGCTGTATGTGGCGCTGACGTTGTCTATCTCGCAGGTGCTGATTTCTGCCTTCGCCCATCCGTTCTTTATCAAGCCGGTGATTGGTATCCGCTTTATGCCGTATGCCCGCCAGTGGGTTTCGGTGTCGGTGGTGTTTGTCGGCCTGATGATGCTGGTGAATCACTTTAACTTGTTTGTGATGCCGGAGTGGTTTGAGGGTTGGCTGTAGGTTTTGCCATCACTACGTGATCTGCGCGGGCATGCACTTGCTGTCTGCACAGATCCGTAACGGCGACATGTATGGCGTAATGCCGCTCGCTTAAGCCAGGGAGTGCGTATTCAACCCGGTTCTCCCTCAATGCGCACCCTACGAAATTCGCACCGAACAATGTAGGGTTGCCATTTATGGCGACCAAAACGCGCTCAACTGACAAGCATTACTCCATTTATGGCGCAGTCTACCCGCACGCACCACGATAAAATCCCGCTGAACTCATTCTGTAAACCACTGGTCTTAACCTCTGCCACTTTTCCATTGACCTCTCACTGTTTTTCAGCGGTTTAGCGCCTCCATTTTGCTTCGGTCAGGCGAAGCGGCAGCCCGCCATTTTGGCGATTTTTGATGTGGTGACAGAGAGTTAGTGCCGGATTTTCAGATAAAGATTATACTTGCTGCACCGGCCGATCCTGCATAATCGACCCCACGTATTCACTTCATGAAATGGAATAAATATGACCAAGCTTAAAGCAGTAATCCCGGTTGCGGGTCTCGGTATGCATATGCTCCCTGCAACGAAAGCCATCCCGAAAGAGATGCTGCCTATCGTCGACAAACCAATGATTCAATACATCGTTGACGAGTGCGTAGCGGCGGGCATCAAGGAGATTGTGCTGGTCACCCATGCTTCCAAAAATGCAGTGGAAAACCACTTCGACACCACTTATGAGCTGGAAGCGCTGCTTGAAGCGCGCGTAAAACGTCAGCTGCTGAGCGAAGTGCAATCAATCTGTCCTCCTGGCGTGACTATCATGAACGTGCGTCAGGCGAACCCGTTGGGCCTCGGCCACTCAGTGCTATGTGCGCGTCCAATGATCGGTGATAACCCGTTCGTCGTGGTGCTGCCAGACGTGCTGCTGGATGACTCAACCGCTGACCACCTGCGCTACAACCTCGCCGCGATGGTCGCACGCTTCGAAGAAACCGGGCACTCACAGGTGCTGGCGAAACACATGCCGGGCGAAGACCTGACCGAATACGGTGTTCTGACTACCGAGCAGCCAATCGACAATCCTGGCGACATCAGCACCATCACCAACATCATCGAAAAACCAGAGGTAGGCCAGCTGGATTCAGACCTGACTGCGGTTGGTCGTTATGTGCTGTCTGCGGATATCTGGCAAGAGCTGGAAAAAACCGAGCCGGGTGCATGGGGCCGTATTCAGCTGACTGATGCCATTGCGTCTCTCAGCAAGAAAAAACCGGTAGATGCACAACTGCTGACCGGTACCAGCTTCGACTGTGGTAAAAAAATGGGCTACATGCAGGCCTTCGTTTCTTACGGTCTGCGTAACAACACGCAGGGTCGTGATTTCCGCGAAGCTATCCAGAAAATTCTGGCGAAATAATCCATTCTCATGCCGCGCCGCTTGCGCGGTTTAAAGGAGTACACATGGCTATTTTGGTAACGGGCGGAGCAGGGTACATCGGCTCCCATACGGTGCTGGCGCTGTTAGAGCGTGGCGACGACGTTGTGGTCCTGGATAACCTTTGCAATGCTTCGCGCGAAGCCGTCAATCGCGTGGAGAAGCTGTCTGGCAAGAAAGCGGTGTTCGTTGAAGGCGACATCCGCGATCGCGCTTGCCTGCGTGACTTGTTTGCGGCCAACGACATCTCTGCAGTGATTCACTTCGCGGCGTTGAAAGCCGTAGGTGAATCGACCCGCATGCCGCTGGAATACTACGAGAACAACGTGGCGGGTACTGTGGTGCTGCTGGAAGAGATGCGCGCTGCAGGCGTGTGGAACTTCATTTTCAGCTCTTCTGCGACCGTATACGGCGCCGATGCACCGGTTCCTTACGTGGAAACCACGCCAATCGGTGGCACCACCAGCCCGTACGGTACCTCTAAGCTGATGATCGAATTCGTGATGCGCGATTTCGCCAAAGCAGACCCAAATTTAAAAGCCATCGCGCTGCGCTACTTTAACCCGGTTGGCGCGCATGAGTCTGGCGAGATTGGTGAAGACCCAACCGGTATTCCTAATAACCTGCTGCCGTATATCGCGCAGGTGGCGATTGGTCGCCTGGAGAAGCTGGGCGTGTTTGGTGATGACTACGACACGCCAGACGGCACCGCTCAGCGCGACTACATCCACGTGGTGGATTTGGCCGAAGGCCACCTGAAGGCGCTGGATCATCTGCCAAAAGTTACCGGTTACAAGGCGTATAATCTTGGCGGCGGGGTAGGGTTCTCGGTGCTGGAAATGATTAAGGCTTTTGAGAAGGCTTCTGGTAAGGCCATTCCGTTTGAGTTTAAGCCGCGTCGTGATGGCGATCTGCCGGCGTTCTGGGCGGATGCAAGTCTGGCGAATACCGAGCTGGACTGGCGGGTAACGCGTGGGATCGATGCGATGATGCGCGACACGTGGAACTGGCAGAGTAAGAACCCGGATGGGTTTAGGTAAGTCGTCAGCTCTCTAAGCAAAAAGCCTGTCAAAACTGACAGGCTTTTTGCATTTGAGACCTCACTGATTGGACAAATTAAGCTGGGTGCTAAGCTTTATTCAAATCAGTCAAAATGATAGGATTTGTCGCATATCAGTTATTTTCGCGCCCTGTGATTCTTAAGCGAACAGTACTCATGATGCTTGAGGGTTTTGAAAATACCTGGAAACCCTGAGAACATCTGTGAGTTTCATTTAAACTATCAATCGCTGTGGATTTAGCGACTTAAATGAAATTCACGCAAGATAGCTTTCAATTGACTGTTGCAAGTAGCAAGCTGGTAGCTTTGAGCCAGGGGCGGTAGCGTTGTGTTTTGCAAAGAGCAATGCTGATAAGTTCAAATATTATCCTTCCAGGATGTGGTTCTGTTGATTTTTAAAGCTAACGATGTTTTTTTGCACAGGACTACAGTATTTGCATCGGTTTCATGATTTCGCTTTACAAATATTAAAAATCAGAACTGCTTTGTTAATGTGAAAGTTAATATCTTTCGCAATAGATTGTTTGTTGCAAGTTGACGCGAGAATTGAGGCTTGAATTATAGTTAATCACAGTTGTGAGAAGTTTGATAAAGAATTCGAAGTTAATAGTTTATGTGAGTCCTGTTAAGTAGATAAGACTTTTAGAAAGCTATATGTATCCAATCTTTCTGAATTAAAAGTTAAACAGGTCTCGAGTTTTTAGTTGAAATGTAGTGCGAGCAAGAGCGGAACATACACGTGAAAATACTGGTTACTGGTGGTGCAGGATTTATTGGGTCGGCAGTTATTCGCTATATCATTAATAATACGAAAGATAGCGTTGTTAATATTGATAAATTAACTTATGCCGGAAATCTCGAATCGCTAACTGAAATAGAAAATAATGAACGCTATGTTTTCGAGCGAGCAGATATCTGCGACAGCGAAGCCATGGTAGGCATTTTTGCTAAATATCAACCTGATGCTGTAATGCACTTGGCTGCGGAAAGTCATGTTGACCGTTCTATCACTGGCCCCGCGGCTTTTATTGAAACAAATATAATTGGAACCTATGTGCTCCTTGAAACAGCACGCACATATTGGAACCAACTTGATGAAACGCGAAAAAAAGCATTCCGGTTTCATCATATATCTACAGATGAGGTGTATGGAGACCTGCCTCACCCTGATGAATGTGCAGAAGGGGCTGTTCTACCGTTGTTTACTGAGAAAACAGCCTACTCCCCAAGCAGCCCATATTCATCATCTAAAGCATCAAGTGACCATTTAGTTAGGGCCTGGAGCAGAACTTATGGATTACCGACATTAATCACCAACTGCTCAAACAACTATGGCCCTTATCATTTTCCTGAAAAACTCATTCCATTGGTGATTCTCAGTGCATTGGCAGGTAAACCATTACCGGTTTACGGCAATGGCGAGCAGATCAGGGATTGGTTATTTGTTGAAGATCATGCCAGCGCTTTGTATAAAGTTGTGTCAGAAGGGAAAATAGGTGAGACCTATAACATTGGCGGTCATAACGAGCGAAGAAATATAGATGTAGTAAAAACCATCTGCAAAATCCTGGATGAAGTGGTTAATGAAAAACCTGCTGGCATTCGCCAATTCGAAGAACTAATTACTTACGTTACAGACCGACCGGGGCATGATAGACGTTATGCTATTGATGCAAGCAAGATACAAGAAGATTTAGGTTGGGTCCCGGAAGAAACTTTTGAATCAGGAATTCGTAAGACTGTAGTTTGGTATCTTAACAATCAGCGCTGGTGGCAGCGTATTCTTGATAAAAGTTATGCAGATACTAACCGTCTTGAGGGAGGGGAATAATATGAAAGGGATTATACTTGCGGGGGGATCTGGAACCAGGTTGTACCCAATTACTCGTGGAATATCTAAGCAGTTACTGCCAATATACGACAAGCCGATGATTTATTATCCTCTTTCAACTCTGATGTTGGCAGGGATAAAGGATATTCTTATTATTACAACGCCTGAAGATAATGAAAGTTTTAGAAGACTGCTAGGCGATGGTAAGGATTTTGGCGTTGAAATTCAATATGCTATACAACCTAGTCCTGATGGATTAGCACAGGCATTTCTAATTGGCGAAGAATTTATAGGAAAAGAAAAAGTCTGTTTAGTATTGGGCGATAATATTTTTTATGGACAGTCTTTCACTCGTTCATTAGCAGATGCAGCAAACAGGATGGAAGGTGCAACGGTATTTGGCTATCAAGTTAAAGACCCTGAGCGTTTTGGCGTTGTAGAGTTTGACGCGCAAATGCGGGCTGTTTCAATTGAAGAAAAACCATTAAAGCCAAAATCTAATTATGCTGTTACTGGCTTATATTTTTATGATAACCGTGTAATTGATTTTGCAAAAAAGGTTAAGCCTTCCTCCAGAGGTGAATTAGAAATTACGACAATTAATGAAATGTATTTAAAAGACGGTTCACTTCATGTGGAACTTCTTGGGCGTGGTTTTGCATGGCTAGATACAGGTACACATGAAAGTCTACATGAAGCTTCATCTTTTGTGCAAACTATCGAAAATGTGCAAGGACTTAAGATTGCATGTTTGGAAGAAATAGCCTGGAGAAATGGCTGGCTGAGTTCTGAGCAGGTGAATAATTATGGCATGTCTATGAAGAAAAACGACTATGGCCAATACTTAATAAACCTGGTCAAAGACTCCGGAAATAAATGATGAAAGTACTCGTGACAGGAAAAAATGGGCAAGTAGGATACCTTCTTTCACAAAAGTTAGCTCTTATTTCCAACATTGAATTACTTGCAGTTGATAGGCGTGAGTTAAATATAGTTGATTCTGCTGAAGTGAAATATAAGGTTTCGGAATTCAAACCTGATGTAATAATCAATGCTGCGGCCTACACTGCTGTTGATAAAGCAGAACAAGAAAGAGAATTAGCATTCGACGTCAATTGTAGAGGCGTTAAGAATCTGGCTGAAGCTGCAGAAATGTGTGGTGCATTGTTAATTCATATTTCAACAGATTATGTATTTCCCGGTAACAAAATAGGGGACTATAAAGAAGATGATTTAACAGGGCCGACAAGTGTTTATGGCCAGTCAAAGCTTGCAGGTGAGGATGAAATAAAGAAAATTAGCAGTCGGTACTTTATAATCAGAACTGCATGGGTATTTGGCGAGCACGGAAATAATTTTGTTAAAACCATGCTTCGCTTGGCAGAAACACACTCTAAATTACGTATTGTTTCAGATCAATTTGGCGGTCCAACATATGCCGGAGATATTGCCGATACCATTATTCACATGCTAAATAAAACACCTGAGCAACAATTATCTAATGGTGTTTATCATTATACGGGATTGCCGCATGTGAGTTGGTGCGAGTTTGCTCAATCAATTTTCAAAAAGGCTCGTGAGCAGGGTTTAATTGAATCCATTCCCGAGGTATCACCCATTACTACAGATGAATACCCAACACCGGCACAGCGGCCTGCCAATTCAAAATTAGATACAACACGAATCACGCAAGATTTTGGTGTGCCAGCAAGTAACTGGATGAAAGCATTAAACTCAATTAAAGCTTATAAGAGTTAATAAACAATGAAAGTTATTGGAACTAACATCCCAGACGTAAAAATCATTGAACCGATGGTTTTCGGTGATGATCGAGGTTTTTTCATGGAAACATGGAACCAAAACAAATTTGAAGAGCTTGTTTCTGGCAAACCCACCCGATTTGTTCAGGATAACCATTCGAAGTCCAAAAAAGGGATCCTTCGTGGCTTGCATATTCAGAGCGAAAACACACAAGGGAAATTAGTTCGCGTGGGCGTTGGAGCTGTGTACGATGTTGCTGTTGATGTACGTAAAAACTCACCAACCTGCGGGCAGTGGGTTGGGGTTGAACTTTCGGCAGAGAATAAACGTCAACTTTGGATTCCTGAAGGTTTTGCTCACGGTTTTTATGTGTTGTCCGAATCAGCCGAGTTTATTTATAAGTGCACCGATTACTACAACCCAAAAGCAGAACACTCAATAAAATGGGATGATTCTGACTTGAATATTTCCTGGCCTATTGACCACGATATCGAAATTCTCTTGTCAGAAAAAGACATGAAAGGCCTATCTTTCAAAAACTTTATGACAATTTGAGGATAGTAATGAAATTTAGCACTCATACAGACTTAGTATTGCAGATCGCACGGCGAAATGTTTATTCACGCTACAAGGGGTCAACACTTGGTATCTTTTGGAGCTTGCTTAACCCTCTTTTTCTTTTAGCTGTATATACGCTGATATTTGGCTTTGCTTTTAAAACAAAATGGGGTGGTGGTTCACTCGCAAGTTACCCCGTCATACTCTTTTCTGGTTTAATATTTCATTTCTTCTTGATTGAACTGCTAATGAGTAGCACGCAGTTAATTAGCAGCAATTCAAATTATGTTAAGAAAGTTGTTTTTCCATTAGAAGTACTGGTTTTATCCAATTTTATAGCGCAGTTTTTTAACTTGCTTATTGGTGCAGTTTTACTGTTGGTCGCTGTTATCATCACCGGCGAGAGTTTTGTGCGATCTGTTTTAGCCTTGTTAATTGTTCTCCCTCCATTTCTTATTTTAACGCTTGGGCTTTCTTATATTTTTAGTGCACTTGGAACATATATCAAAGATATTACGCACGTGGTCAATTTAGCTTCTACAATGTTTTTATTCGTGAGTCCTATTCTGTTCCCATTAAGTGTGTTTCCAGAAATCGTTAAAGCAATTGTTTATTTAAACCCAATATCTTTAATTGTCATCGATTTTCGCTCTGTAGCATTTAACATTGAGGCATTTTCCATAGTTGGCTATGTTGTTTACACTTTGTCTGCAGTTGCATTGTTTGTGATCGGCCGTTGGATGTTTAAAAGGTTGAGTAGAGGGTTTGCCGATGTCGTCTGATTATATTATTAATATCGAAAACTTATCGAAAGATTTTTATCAATATCGTTCGCCGTTCCATAACGTATCAAGCCTGCTAAAGAGAACTCCCGGAGAAGGGACTGCAAAATTTACAGCTGTCAACAACGTTACATTTGGCGTACGCAAAGGTGAAAGGGTTGGTATTGTAGGCGCCAACGGTGCAGGAAAATCTACCATCTTGCAAATGATTGCAGGAACTTTACAGCCCACTCGTGGAAGCATCGAAGTTCGTGGAAAAGTAGCGGCTTTACTTGAATTAGGGGCCGGTTTTAATCCTGAATTTACAGGGATAGAAAATATCTATCTCTATGCTTCATTACTTGGGATAAATAAGCAGACAACCGAAAGCCGTATTGATGCCATACGCGATTTCGCAGAAATCGGTGATTTCATCTACCGCCCTGTGAAAACATATTCGAGTGGTATGTTTGTACGATTAGCATTTTCAGTGGCAATTAATGTTAGCCCTGATATTTTAATAGTAGATGAAGCGCTATCAGTTGGAGATTATCTCTTTCAGACTAAATGTCATCGTGCATTTGAACAGTTTCAAGAAGAAGGAGGAACGGTTCTCTTTGTTTCGCATGATTTGACTGCAGTCAGGAATACCTGCGATAGGGCTATTTTGATTGACAAAGGTTGTGTGTTATTAGATGACAAACCTGATATTGTCGTAAATTCTTATCAGGAGTTAATGAAAACCAAAGAAATCCAATGGCTAAAAAGCCAGGTAGCTTTGAGATCAGAATATCGGTTCGGTTTAGGTGGGGGTAAGATCGAAGATGTGATGTTCTCAACAGCATCTAATCAAAACGTGACTGAAGCACAGGTTGGTGAATCGCTCACCATTTCAATTACCCTCGATTTAGAAAGTGATTTTGAAAATCCTGTTTTTACACTTACTCTTCGTAATACATCTGGGATAGATGTCTGGGGTTTTAATAGCAAGAATTTAGGTATCTCAATTAAACCTGGTGCAGGTAAACGTAAGATCACTTTCAATGTGCCAAATAATTTAGGTTTAGGGTCTTATACTGTAAATGCAGGCCTAATTGATATGCTTTCTGATGGACAATTCAGTGAACATGATCATCGTTGGGGAATGAAATTGTTTAGCATTATTGGCACCAGTAAAACAATTGGATTTATAAATATGGAACCAATTTTGATTAAACAAGAGGACTCATTCTAATGGCAACTGAAAGACTATACTTCTCATCAGATGAAAACCTCGATATTAAACAGAATGCGTATGACGTAGAAAATATCGAAAGACATGAATCCCGTTACTATTTTGCGGCAAAACATCTATCTTCAAGTATGTCTGTGTTGGATTGTGCCTGTGGCAGTGGATACGGTAGCGACATACTCAAAGATTATTGCAATAATGTCACGGGGGTAGATATTGATCAAAGTGCAGTTGATTTTGCAAAATCGAAATATACATCTGAAAAAATCAACTATCTTTGCGGCGACATTCGTGAGTTAGCCGACTCATTGCAAATGGTTGATACTGTTGTCTGCCTTGAAACTCTTGAACATGTCCCGGATCCGAGGATTTTGCTCGATGGATTCATGAAGGTACTAAAAGATGATGGACAATTCATTGTTTCAACACCTGTAAGAGAAGTTAGCAGAAGTAATCCACTGAATAGTTATCATTACTTAGAGTATACCAGTGACGATTTACGTCGAGTCCTTAATTATTACTTCCTTGAAGTTGATATATATTTACAGGATCAAGATAAATTCTATCGTATTGACGATGAAATACACTGGGGTTTTGTTGTGGCAGTCTGTAAATATCCAAAGAACAGAACAATTCAAGATATTAGCTTACTGATTAAAGATAAAGAGACTAAAAAAATGAGCGAACAAAGAGAACAGTCTTTCATTTCAGAATCAGCAAGTGTAGCAGATTCAGTAGTGTACAAGCCTTCCTTCGATGACGGAATTTATCATATCAACGATGGGGCTGAAATTCGTGAAAATGTCGTCCTGGAAACACACCATGCCGGCATATTAGCGTTAGGGAAAAAGTCAGTCATAGGTTATGGGTGTTGGCTTAATGCTACAGGTGGAATAGAAATTGGTGAAAACACTTTAATTGGTGCGAATACGATAATCACTTCTTCTTCGCATCATTTCAAATCAGAGGTGCCAATTAGCGAACAAGGTATGTCATTCAAAAAAGTCACTATTGGTTCCAACGTATGGATTGGCAGCAATGTTTCAATCCTCGAAGGAGTGACTATCGGAGACAACTCGGTTATTGGTGCTAATAGTGTAGTTAAAGATGACGTTTTACCAAATTCAATGGTTAAACCAGCAGACGGATTAGTAACCCAAAAACTCGTAAAAAACTCAGTTGTTTTCTACTTACTACCATTCTCTATTCGTAATGATGCATTAACCTTCCAGTGCATCTATGACCGTTACAAAAAGTTAGCAAATTCATTTATTGAACAAAATTGGGATGTTGCATTTATCTCTACTAATGAACTTGCAAACGTAATTCGCGAAGATGGGTGGAAATGCATTTCACCCGCTGATTTTAATACGGATTATAATAATAATGAATGGTTCGAGCGCTGGAAAGGGGTGTTGAATGGTTCTGAGGACGTTCTGCATGAAGCATTTATCTCTCAATCTATTGAGCATCTCTCTCCGCAAATGATTTTTTGTTGGAACTATGATGGGCTTCTTAAAAAGCACTGCTTAAATAATAATATTAGTGTGTATTTTAATGAGTTAGGGTTGTCGCGCAATCCTAATCCAACAATTTATTATAGTGACGCAGAAGGTGTAAATAGCACAAGTTCGCTGGTCGATTTTTGGCAGGAGTTCCGACACTTTGAACTTTCTGAAAATGAGCGAACTATTGCACGCTTAACACAAGGTAAGGTAAGAGCTAATTATCGCATTTCAACTGAACGACAATCCGAGATGCGTCTGCAATTGGGACTGTCAGATAAAAAAATCATATTGATCGCATTACAAGTTGAAGATGATTCTAATATCGTTGCTGGTTCTAAGTTCGATACGATGCAGGAATTTGTCGCTGAATGCCTGAGCCATGCAAGGGATGATATCCAGTTTATTATCAAAAAACACCCTGCGCAGGCGCAATGTAAAATTGAAGTCGAAAATGTTCCAGTGATCACAAATGAGTATTCCACGCAGGAACTTGTAGCAATCGCCGACGGCATTTTTACTATCAATTCTTCGCTAGGTTTTGAAGCATTAATTGCGGGTAAAAAAGTATTTACATTTGGTGTTGCTCCATATGCAGTTGATGGTCTCGTTGTCGACATGACCAAAGAAACGCTCTCAGAACCGTCTTTCAAAGGTGACAAGATCGCAGGACATGATGATGAACTTCTTAAGTTCACTTATCTCACATATCATCAATATTTCTTTAGTGAAGATAAGTTTTTCAATGCTGAGTCACACATACGCAGATACCTATTGAATAAATCTGCAGGTAAGATGAGTACCTCTTATTTATTTGATAGTGGTTCTTTCTTTAAAGATCGCGAAATTTTGATTAATCGCTTCCAAAATAAAGTATTACAGAATTCAATTCTGGGTTATGAAAAATGGATTGAGTCACTCAAAGTTACGGAAAAAAATGCGATGGAAATTTCAGAATGGGCACAGACACTCAATGCCAGGTTGCAAGAGTATGAAAACAGCAGTCGTGCACAGAGGTTGATTAATCGTATTCGTCGTATTTTTAAATGATTTAGGAAAGAATGATTATGAAGGATTCTATTAAAAGCATTGTAAGGCCAATTTATTACCGCATGTCACCTTTAATGCGCGCCAGGGTTAAAAAATTATATAGAAATCTAAGGGGCATCAACGATGTCCAACAGCCACTGTCTACTTCTTTTGATGATGCGGCCCGGGTTCAAGGCGATATTTCTTGTCTTAGATTATTGGGAGAAAAAAAATCAGGTTTAGATATCTTGTTATTCCCTGTTATTGATTGGGATTTTCGCTTACAACGACCCCAGCAATTGGTTAGAGAGCTAGGAAAGCAAGAGCACCGCATTATATATTTCGCAACTACGTTCAATGTAAGTACTGTGCCTGGGTTTGTTATTCAGAGAATAGCCTCAGACGGTGTTGTGCTATGTAAATTGAACATTAATAAGCACGAAGTAAATATATATAAAGATAAGTTGGATCCTGAGCAGGTAAAATTCCTGATTCATAGCGTTTATTTAGCGAGGCAAGCATTTGGCTTCGGTTTTACAAACTCGATAATCGACTTACCGTTTTGGCGTGAGGTTGTTGAGGGGCTAGCATCTAATCATATTATTTATGATTGTATGGATCACCATGCAGGATTTGAAAATAATGAATCGTCGATGCTAACAGAGGAGGAAATGCTCTTTAAATCTTCTGATTTAGTCATAACTACGGCTCAGCGGTTGTCCGAGAGTGTTGCACAATATAGTGACAACATCATTATTCGTAATGGCTGTGAGGTTGAGTATTTTTCTCGCATTCCTGAAAACGGAGTATTAACTAAATCGCGCCCAGTCGTTGGTTATTATGGTGCTATTGCAGAATGGTTTGATTTCGATCTGCTTATTGCCGCAGCAAAAGCATATCCACAATATGACTTTGTTTTAATTGGGGGCGTAACCGGAGATATCTCTGCTGCGAAGAAAATTGAAAATATCAAGTTTCTTGGCGAGGTACCTTATGCTCAATTAACGCCATATTTAAAAGATTTTGATGTTTGTTTGATACCATTTAAACTCATTGAGTTAACGCTTTGCACCAATCCTGTTAAAGTCTATGAATATTTAGCTGCTGGTAAACCCGTAGTTTGCACTGCAATGCCAGAAGTTATCATTATGGATGAAGTTGTTCATGTAGCTTATTCGCAAAACGAGTTCATTCAAAAAATCGCCCTGGCAATGAGTGAAACCGACAATGCAGCACTAAGAGAGACTCGCAGAGAGTGGGCGAAAGGTCATGATTGGGCAAGCCGCGCTCATCAATTAAGTGAAGCTATCTACTCATTAGAAAGTAGTAAACCCAAAGTTAGCTTAGTGGTTCTGACCTATAATAATCTTAATTTAACCAAAGAATGTTTGCACAGTATTGAAAGAAATACTGAGTATGATAACTACGAAGTTATTGTTGTAGATAATCTGTCAACTGATGAAACTCGTGAATACCTCATTCAAAATTATTCTAAAAAAGAAAATTACACAATTATTCTGAACGATGAAAATGTAGGTTTTGCTGCGGGTAATAATATTGGATTAGAAAAGGCAACAGGAGATATTCTTGTTGTTCTTAACAATGATACCTATGTCTCGCCATTCTGGCTCGGCGGATTGGTTAAAGCGCTCAAACAGAATCCAGATCTTGGTCTGGTTGGCCCAGTGACCAATAATATAGGTAATGAATCTAAAATTAATATTCATTATGATACTTGGTCTGAGATGAATGTTAAATCTCTGCAATATATTACCTCCCATAGCAACCAACTTTATCGCATGGATTGTTTGGCCTTTTTCTGCGCAGCGATACGTCGCGATGTTTATGAAGAAATTGGTGGTATATCTCTGGATTATGGGCTGGGCTTCTTTGAGGATGATGATTATTGCAAGCGGGTTAAAGAAGCTGGATGGGGAATGGCGGCAGCAGAAGACTCATTTGTGCATCACCATTTATCTGCCAGTTTTAATCAGCTCAAAAACAATAGAAAAGAACTGCTGATGCAAGAGAACAAAGTCATCTTTGAAAAAAAATGGGGGCCGTGGGTTCCACATAAATACCGGAAAGGTGTACACTAAGATGATCCTTGTCTATTTATCGCCTGTACGCTGGGATAGTATTGCTCAGCGTCCTCACTTTTTTGTTAAGACAGCACTCAATTCTGGGTTTAAGTCGGTAATTTGGATAGAGCCAACAGCATCCCGATTACCAAAGCTTGCTGACTTAAATACTAAGGTAAGGTCAGTTGAAGCAAAGAGCTTTGAAAAGCCCGATAACGTGCACATCATCAATAGTCATTTCTTACCCATAGAACCTCTTGGTAAGATATACGATATTGTTAACTGTAAAGCGATTGAGTCTGTATCAGACAGCGTTAAAAAGATCATTTCGGGAAAACGGAGTGTTCTAGTTATTGGCAAGCCAAGTCGTCTGGCGATTTCACTTCTCGATAATATCTCATTTGATGATACAGTCTTTGATGTAATGGATGATTATTCACATTTCTCAAAAGGTATTTCATCAAAGAATATATCTCGTAATTTTAATTCAATAATTTCGCGTGTTAATCGCAGCTTCTTTTCATCTAACAACTTGATGAATAAGTATGGCGGTTTATGTGACTCCAGCCATCTTATATTGAATGCATGTGATCAAGAGTTCTATCAACGTTGTCTTATGATAAAAAAGGACAATGACCGCGATCACAGGGTTTTTGGATATGTTGGGAGCATTGCTCAATGGTTTGATTGGGATGTCATCATTAAGCTTGCATTGGACAATCCTCAAGACAAAGTCGTCTTAATAGGTCCGAATTATGAAGTTAGCATACCTAACCTGCCTGCTAATATTGAGTTAAAGAAAGCTGTATCTCATGACAAAATACCTGAGATAATGTCTTCTTTTGATTATGGTTTAATACCATTTAAGATTAATGAGCTAACTCAATCTGTTGATCCAGTGAAGTATTATGAGTATTTAGCTTGCGGTCTGACAATAATAAGTACGCGTTTTGGTGAGATGACATCGAGGATTGAAAAAGGAGAGGTTTCAGATTTTGATAACTATGTTAACTTCAAATCCCCTTTGAGATCATCACCACCGCAATGGCATGAACGTTTTTCCTCGATTATCGAAGAGTTAACTCATGTTTAACGATATCTTTAATCGTTTAGTTTTAAGTTAAAATAATTATATTTTATAGTTTGAGTATCAATTGGCGTGGTTCCAGCTTTGATAGATATATGTGGTTTTTAGCCGTGAAAATTGGATTCATAGCTCCGTCCATGATGTTGCAACGCCAGTAGGTACGATAATTATATCTGCTATTAGTGTAATTGTTGGTTTTCATCTTCTTCTTTCTTTTTTATCTTATGATATTAATAATTATCCTCAAGAAGCTGTAACTCCAACACTGGTTGACACGAACAAAGATAAAATTGGTTAATTAAACTCGTAAAATTTAACGTAGGATAATTTATGAACAAAATTAAAATTCTTTCGGTTTTTGGTACTCGGCCAGAAGCCATTAAAATGGCACCCGTTGTCGAGCATTTAAAGAATGATTCCCGGTTTGATAGTAAAGTTTGCGTGACTGGTCAGCACCGTCAAATGCTTGACCAGGTATTGAATCTATTTAATATTAAACCAGACTTTGACCTCAATATTATGAGGCCTGGGCAAGACTTAACTGATGTAACAACATCCATATTGTTAGGCCTACGAACAGTTTTTGAGGAATTTAAGCCTGACTATGTATTAGTTCACGGTGATACCGCGACCACACTCTCAACGACTATTGCTAGTTACTATCAACAGATTAAAGTCGGACATGTCGAAGCAGGATTACGCACTGGCAATATCTACTCACCTTGGCCAGAAGAAGGAAATCGTAAAATTACAGGTGCATTAGCAAGTTTAAACTTTGCGCCTACTCAAACTTCTGCCGATAATCTGCTTCGGGAAAATATTTCTCCAGATTCTATAATTATTACAGGCAATACGGTTATCGATGCTTTGTTCATGGTTAAACAAAAGTTATCCGATAGTCCTGAGCTTACAAAAGAAGTATCAAAAACCTTTGAATTTATTAATTCAGAAAGAAAGATTGTTTTAATTACTGGCCATCGTCGCGAAAGTTTTGGCGGTGGATTTGAACGGATCTGTAATGCAATTCTCAAGTTATCGAAAAAATTTACAGACGTCGATTTTGTGTACCCCGTACACATGAACCCCAATGTTCGCAGTGTTGTTAACAATACGTTAGTGGGCCAAAATAACGTCTATCTCATCGAGCCTCAGGATTACCTGCCATTTATTCATCTAATGGACTCAGCGTATATCATTTTGACGGATTCAGGAGGTATCCAGGAAGAAGCTCCTTCATTAGGAAAACCTGTATTAGTCATGCGTGATACTACGGAACGTCCTGAAGCGGTCTCAGCAGGAACAGTCAAACTGGTTGGTACGGACGAAAATAAGATATTTAACGAAGTCGCATTACTGCTGGAAAACAATGATGCTTATAATGATATGAGTTATGCTCATAATCCATATGGCGACGGAATGGCATCAGCACGAATTGCTGATGCTATAGCCGAATCATTGAAGGGTTAATTCGATAAGTGGTAAATAAAGTAACTCATTAAATACCACCGGAAGTGTCTCGAAAAGAGCTTCCGGTTGTTAAATGCCCCTTTATGAATTGCTTTTATATTTGGTAGGTAAGTGACTTGCATTTTCATTTTATTTGCACGTCTGCAAATATCGACATCTTCAAAATACATAAAATATTTTGGATCAAACCCGCTCAATTTCTGATAGACTGCCTTTTTAAAGAGCAAAAATGATCCAGCTGCCCAATCCACTTTTTTGGGTTTATTGATTGCTGATTTATCGTATGCATCTGAACGGTGATCTTTGCTAAGAAGACCTTTCAATGGCCCCGTCAACTTTGGAAATCTTCTCACCGACATCTCTGGCTTAAGATAATTTTCGTCATAGAAGAGATTAATTGTGAAGATGTCTGATTCACTATTTATTATCTCTTCGCGTAATTTAGCCATTTCTGAAGTTTCGATTATTACGTCAGGGTTGATAACCAGGAAGTAGTCATCTTCATTAATCTTCTCTTCGCGCACGAGATAATTAAAAATGTAGTTGTTATTTTCTCCAAAGCCAAGCCCATAGTTTTCGTCAAGTAGTAAGATATTATTTTTAACTGAAAACTCTTTTAATAGCGTTGTCGCAGGGGTATTGGATTTTATTACAATAAAATTGTCTTTTGCGAGATTTGGTAGTGTGGCATTGTTGACGATCAACTGGTCATGGTTGTGATTAATGATGCTTAAAAATATCATACTCAGTTTTGCCATTGGCCGTTTTTAGGTTGCTATTCTGTAGATGTTACTTTCCTATGTCTGTATTGGCAACTGCATTTGACAACTTGCTAAAAAATAAGCAATTGGTGTGTGCCTATCTTACTAATCACTGGTACTCTCCAATCAATTTTGCTCGCCTGGCGCGATGATTTAATCGGTTAGCTTGCCATGAGTTCGTTTTTTAAACAGATTGCATACTAGACTCTGACATTTACGTCTTATTTATAAGACATTCGCAGGTTATCCTTTACTAACCCCTGCATATCTCATTTTTAGTATCAATTCCTTCATTGATATCTCCCTGAAATATCCATTATCACTGTAGGTGCTTATCTTATCTTGCTGAGCGCACGATTTTCCCGTCGATATAACCGTGCTTGATGTTATAAACTATGATTTTACCCCTGTGGACATGTTTCGCAGGGTATCCACACCTGACAGGAGTATGTAATGTCCAAGCAACAGATCGGCGTTGTAGGTATGGCAGTAATGGGCCGTAACTTGGCTCTTAACATTGAGAGCCGCGGTTACACTGTTTCTATCTTCAACCGTTCACGCGAAAAGACTGATGAAGTTATCGCTGAAAGTCAGGGCAAGAAACTTGCTCCATTTTACACCGTTGAAGAGTTCGTTGAATCGCTGGAAAAACCACGCCGTATTCTGCTGATGGTGCAGGCTGGTGAGGCAACTGATAAAACTATCGCTTCTCTGACTCCTCACCTCGACAAAGGTGACATCCTGATCGACGGCGGTAATACTTTCTACAAAGACACCATTCGTCGCAACAAAGAACTTTCAGATCAAGGCTTTAACTTCATCGGTACTGGCGTTTCCGGCGGTGAAGAGGGCGCACTGAAAGGTCCTTCCATCATGCCTGGTGGCCAGAAAGAAGCCTATGAACTGGTTGCGCCGATTCTGGATAAAATTGCCGCACGTGCAGAAGATGGCGAAGCTTGCGTTGCTTACATCGGTCCAAACGGTGCTGGTCATTATGTGAAGATGGTGCATAACGGCATCGAATACGGTGACATGCAGCTGATTGCTGAAGCCTATGCGCTGCTGAAAGGTGCGTTGGGTCTTAATAACGAAGAACTGGCTAAAACCTTTACTGACTGGAATAACGGTGAGCTGAGCAGCTACCTGATTGACATCACTAAAGATATCTTCACCAAGAAAGATGAAGATGGTAAGTATTTGGTTGATGTGATCCTGGACGAAGCCGCTAACAAAGGTACCGGTAAATGGACTAGCCAGAGCTCACTGGATCTCGGCGAGCCGCTGTCTTTGATTACCGAATCCGTGTTTGCACGTTACCTCTCTTCACTGAAATCTCAGCGTGTTGCTGCTTCTAAAGTACTGAGCGGTCCGCAGGCTAAAGCCTTTACCGGTGACAAAGCTGAGTTTGTTGAGAAAGTACGTCGCGCACTGTATCTGGGCAAAATCGTTTCATATGCTCAGGGCTTCTCTCAGTTGCGTGCTGCTTCAGAAGAGAATAGCTGGGATCTGCACTACGGTGAAATCGCGAAGATCTTCCGTGCTGGCTGCATCATCCGTGCTCAGTTCTTGCAGAAGATTACCGATGCTTACGCAAGCAATGCGGACATCGCAAACTTGTTGCTGGATCCATATTTCAAAAACATTGCTGACGAATACCAGCAGGCGCTGCGTGATGTTGTTTCTTACGCGATTCAGAACGGCATCCCGACTCCGACCTTCTCGGCAGCCATCGCCTATTACGACAGCTATCGTTCAGAAGTTCTGCCAGCAAACCTGATTCAGGCTCAGCGTGACTACTTCGGTGCGCATACTTACAAGCGCATTGATAAAGACGGTGTATTCCACACTGAGTGGCTCGACTAATAATTGTGAGGCTTCCTTCGGGAAGCCTCAATTTTTTACCCCACCAACAACTCTCCCTCTCTGCCCGCATTTTCCCCCGCCAACCTCACTACCAGCATTCCCGCCGTAGCAAACTTCATAAGATTTCGCGCATACAGCACCCCACCAAATTCTGCCACCAACGGTGTCACCTGGTCGGTAATCGGATCCACAATCTCCGCCACCACTTCACCCGGCTTGATCCACTCACCCAACTCACGGCGATTCAACAGCAATCCAGAATGCGGTGCATGGATATACTCACAACCTGCCAGCGGTGTCGCGGGATTGATCAGGGCAGGGGACTCACCTGTTTCACCCGCAATATAGCCGCCTTCAATCAACGCATTAATTATCGCATCCGCATCCTTCTCCGCCTGTTGCGGCGACACATCAGCAACCCCACGTAACTCCAGCGTCACTGGCAACAAACCACGAGGCATTGGATACTCACCACCAAATCGCTCAGCCAGTGTCAGCCACGGTTCACAGCAGGCCTCATCAAAGGGTTCGCCACCGGAGATTTGCGCCAGCAGTTGCACTTCACTGCCTAACCAACGCGCTAATGGTTCGATATCCTGCCATGCGTGCGGCGTGGTATACAGATGCGGCAATGCGTCCCAGTCGCAGTGCAGATCAATCATCAAATCTGCCTGACTGGCCATACGCATTAGCGTGAAGCGCTGCGCATCCAGTTCGGTACGAGCAATGCGATCGCGATAGTGGCGATCAATGGCATCACGGATCAGCCGTTTGTTCTCATATTCACTTTGCGTCAACGAACCGGCCAACTCTTCAGCCAGGGTATCGCCTAACGCCGGGAAACGGCGATTGAAATCCTGACCTGAAAGCGTATGGAATCGACCCAAATGGCTGCCGTGCCAGTGTTGACCCATCGCCAGCGGATTTGCCACCGGCACCAGCGTAATTTTGGATTTGAGCTGGCCGGCAGATTCCAGCGCCAGCAGCTTGTGTTTCAGATACCACGCCACCGCCATACCCGGCAGTTCATCACCGTGCAGTGCCGCCTGAATGTAGACGCGCTGCTGGGAATCGGTACCGAAATGAAAGCTGACGATTTCGCGCTGTGTACCGAGGGAAGCACTTAACAAGGGATGATGTTGTTGTTGCATGGCGAGGTCGATGTCCTGTATCTACGGCACGCTGAACGTCGTGCCTGATTAATTTTGATGACTGGAATTATAGTGCTGCTGTGAAAATGAGCGGGTATGAAGCCGCTAAATTTGCGCTCGCTCATGTTAGCAGCGCGAACAGGGCGGCCTGAAGACCGCCCCTGCATTGATTAATGCTGGATCGAAATGTCAGTGGCGAAGTACTTCTTCTGGATCTTGTCAAAAGTGCCGTTTTTCTTGATTTCAGCAAAGGCGTTATCCAGGGCTGTTTTCAGCTCTTCATCGCCTTTACGCAGACCAATCGCCGTACCTGGACCGATAATCGGATCTTCCACAATCGGGCCAGCCAGTTCGAAATCTTTGCCTTGCGGATGTTTCAGGAAGCCGTTAGCTGCCTGTGCTGCATCGGTGAACACCACATCCAGACGGCCAGAAATCAAATCACTTTCCACCTGCGCCTGATCGCCGTAAGGCACCACGTTTACACCGTGTGGCTGCCATTTTGCCAGCGCATAACGTTCCTGCACGGTTCCTTGCTCAACGCCAACCGTTTTGCCTTTCAGCGATTCAGCCGTTGGCAGCAGGCCAGAGCCTTTGCGCGCAATCAGCTGGGTGTGCGTATCGTAGAGCGGCACGGTGAAGTCAATCTGCTTCAGACGCTCTTCCGTGATCCCCATATCAGAGAGGATGGCATCGAACTTACGTGCTTTCAGCGCAGGGATCATGCCATCGAACTGGCTCTCCACCCAGACGCACTGGGTTTTCATCTGCTCGCACAGCGCATTGCCAAGGTCGATATCAAAACCAACCAGCTTGCCTTGTGGTGTTTTGGATTCAAAAGGAGGGTAAGTTGGATCTACAGCGAAACGTACCTGTTCAATCTTTGCCTGCGCGCCAAATGCGCAACCTGCCAGCACGGCCAGCGCCAGCGTTTGACGCAGGCGGGCAGTAAAACGAGAACTTGCCATAATAACGGTCTTCTTTTTTCGTGATGTGGAACAAAGCAGAGTACCGATCACTGTCCGCCATGGCAATTAGCAGATTATTTTCATCACGTTACCATTATGAATTGCACTGTAATCCGCCACATTCAGCACCACGGATTTTTCCAGCAGACCGGCATTAAAGGCAATTTCGTCGTAGCGTTCAAACAGCAGTGGGTCGACGACCAACTGTAGATCAGGATGGAAACTAAAAGGTGGAATGGCACCAAACACGCAGCCGGTTAACGCATCCACTTCAGCCGGAGAGGCTAATGAAGCACGACGACCGCCAACCGCTTCGGCCACTTTGCTCAAATCCGCCTGTTGGTCAGCCGGTAGAACCGCCAGCACATGCTGTTTGATGCCGTTGCCTTTGACATGGCACACCAATGCTTTGGCGCCTTGCCCCACTTCCGTCCCGCGAATCTCAGCAACAGCTTCACATTTTCCAGTCGCTGAATGCTCCATCACGCGATAACGCGCCTTGTGTTGGTCGAGTAGGGCGATCAGTTTTTCATGCGTGGTCACAGGGGTACCGTCCTTATAAAGCGCCATGGTTGAGCCGCGAAGTGCCAGGTGAAGAGGGTGATAAACGCGCGGGTGAGTTGCGACACGATTCACGCGTTAATTTGAG
This sequence comes from Pantoea sp. C8B4, assembly GCF_051336905.1. Lineage (NCBI taxonomy): Bacteria > Pseudomonadati > Pseudomonadota > Gammaproteobacteria > Enterobacterales > Erwiniaceae > Pantoea > Pantoea sp. C8B4. Next base: position 66,175 of record NZ_JBGMNK010000004.1, on the reverse strand, counting down.
AAGCCTACTGCTGAAGCCAATAATGAGAAGCATACTGCTCAAAATCAGCCTTTGAAGCCAATTTTGAGCAGCTTATTGCACAATCTGTTACTTATGACGCGCACGCAGATTATTAATAATCGTGCTCAAATCCAACTCTTGATCCTGCAGCAGCACCATCAGGTGATACAGCAAGTCAGAGGCTTCGTTGGTCAGCTCATGACGGTCATTCACTGTGGCAGCCAGTGCGGTTTCCACACCTTCTTCACCCACTTTCTGTGCGATGCGCTTGGTGCCGCTGGCATACAGTTTCGCGGTGTAAGAACTCTCAGGATCGGCGCTCTTACGTGAAGCCAGCAGCTGCTCCAGCTGATACAGGAACGCCCAATCTGGCGCAGCCGGTGAGAAGCAACTTGATGTTCCGAGGTGGCAAGTTGGCCCAATCGGGTTTGCCAGCACCAGCAGGGTGTCGTTATCACAATCCGGCGTGATGCTCGCGACCTGCAGGAAGTGACCGGAGGTTTCCCCTTTGGTCCACAAGCGGTTTTTGGTGCGAGAGAAGAAAGTGACGTTGCCTTCCGCCAGCGTCTTTTGCAGCGCTTCCTCATTCATATAACCGTGCATCAGCACTTCGCCAGAAACGTTGTGCTGGACGATGACGGGCATCATGCCCGCGGTTTTGGCCCAATCCAGTTTGGCCAGTTGTTCTGCAGTTAACACGCGCGAATCTCCACACCGTTGTCGATCAGGAAGTTTTTCAACTCGCCAATATTGATAATTTGTTTGTGAAACACTGAAGCGGCCAGCGCACCATCGACGTTTGCCTGTTCAAAGGCTTCGAGGAAGTGCGGCATGGTGCCTGCTCCGCCAGAAGCGATGAGGGGCACTTTACACACGTCACGGACTTTCTTCAGCTGCACCAGATCGTAGCCATTACGTACGCCATCCTGGTTCATCATGTTCAGCACGATTTCGCCCGCGCCCAGCTTCTGCACTTCCTGCACCCAATCCAGGGTTTCCCAGGTGGTGACACGGGTACGTGACTCATCGCCGGTATACTGGTTGACGTGATACTTGCCAGTGGCTTCATCAAACCAGGTATCAATACCCACCACGATGCACTGCACGCCAAAGCGATCCGCCAGACGCGTGATCAAAGTTGGGTCAGCCAGCGCCGGGGAGTTGATGGAGATCTTATCCGCACCGAACTGCAGAATGCGCGCGGCATCCTCCTCACTCTTGATACCGCCCGCCACGCAGAACGGAATATCAATCACTTCTGCGACGCGTGACACCCAGCTTTTATCCACCACGCGGCCATCGGAAGAGGCGGTGATATCATAGAACACCAGTTCGTCAGCGCCTTCCTGCGCATAGCGCTGCGCCAGAGGCACGATATCGCCAATAATTTCGTGGTTGCGGAACTGCACGCCTTTCACCACTTGTCCGTCACGGACATCGAGACAAGGAATTATCCGTTTTGCCAGCATGCAATCGCCTCCGCTACGGTGAATTTATCTTCCAGTAAAGCACGACCGACAATCACGCCCTGTGCGCCACTGCCACGTAAGGCAGCGATGTCATCTAGCGATCCAATGCCGCCGGAACTCTGAAACGCGATGTCGGGGAAGGCATCAGACACTTCTTTATACAGCGCCACGTTGGAACCACTTAAGGTGCCATCGCGGGAGATATCGGTGCACAGCACGTGCTTCAGGCCAACCGGCTGATACCAGCCGATCACTTCTTCCAGTGTTACGCCAGCCGCTTCCTGCCAGCCACTGATCGCCACTTCTTTACGATTATTGGCGTCAATGCGCACATCCAGCGCCAGTACGATGGCATCGGCGCCGAACTCGTTGAACCAGCTTTTCACTTCCTCTGGCTGCTTCACTGCCGTGGAGCCCACCACCACGCGGGTCGCGCCGGCCGCCAGCAAGGCTGCAACGTCTTCACGATTGCGGATGCCGCCGCCGACCTGCACCGGTACATTCACGCCGCGCAGCAGGGTAGTCAGCAGAGGGATCTGGCGTTTAGCCGGATCTTTGGCGCCAGTGAGATCCACCAGGTGCAGCACTTCCGCGCCCTGACGTTCGTAATCCTGCAGGCGCGGCAGCGGATCGCTACCGTAGTCGCGCTGCTGGCCGTAGTCGCCCTGATGCAGACGCACCACTTTGCCGTCGATTAAATCTAATGCCGGGATAATCATCACATCTCCAGGAAGTTTTTCAGCAACTGTGCGCCTGCTTTGCCAGAACGCTCCGGGTGGAACTGCACGCCGAAGAAATTATCTTTCTGCAACGCAGCGGTGAACGGATGGCCATAATCGCACTGGGCGATGGTGGTAGCATTCACTGGCATGGCGTAGCTGTGCACAAAGTAGAAGTAGCTGCCGTCCGGGATATTACGGAACAGGTGGTTGCCAGCTTGCGAAGTGATCTGGTTCCAGCCCATGTGCGGCAAGGGCAAACCCTGGGTATCCATCAGCGAAACGGGTTCATCCACCAGACCCAGCGTGGTCACGCCGCCGTTCTCATCGCTCCCACGACCCAGCAGCTGCATACCAAGACAAATGCCGAGCACCGGTTGGGTACAGGCTTTGATCAGATCGATCAGGTCACGCTCTTGCAGCTGATTCATGGCGGCTTGGGCGGTGCCCACGCCCGGCAGCAACAGCTTATCGGCGCGCAGCACCACATCCGGATCGCGGCTCACCTCGGGCGTATAGCCGAGGCGCTCAATTGCCCACTTCACGGAGGAAAGGTTGGCGCACCCGGTATCGAGAATCACCACGTTCATCACAGCACTCCTTTCGAACTCGGCAGGGTGTTGCCATCCACGCGAATTGCCTGGCGCAAGGTGCGGCCAAAGGCTTTGAACAGGCTTTCCACACGATGATGGTCGTTCTTACCTTTGGTTTTCAGGTGCAGGGTGCTCATCATGGCGTAGGAGAGGGAGCTGAAGAAGTGCTCAACCATCTCGGTGCTGAGATCGCCGACACGCTGGTAGCTGAACTCGGCTTTAAATTCGATGTGTGGACGACCAGAGATATCCAGTGCGCAGCGCGCCAGGCACTCGTCCATCGGCAGCACGAAGCCGAAACGGCCGATGCCTCGCTTGTCGCCCAGCGCTTTCAGCAGCGCTTCACCCAGCGCCAGACCGGTATCTTCCACGGTGTGGTGATCGTCAATATAGAGATCGCCTTTCACGTCGATGTTCATGCGGAAGCCGCCGTGTACGGCAATCTGATCCAGCATGTGATCAAAGAAGCCGACACCGGTGTTGATCTTGCTGCCGCCTTCGCGGTCCAGCCACACTTCCACTTTGATCTGCGTCTCTTTGGTGTTGCGTTGCACCAGCGCGTGGCGGTCACGCTTTGTCAGGCGTGCCTGGATCGCGTCCCAGTCAATACCTTCCGCACCGTAACGCAGGCCCTGAATGCCCATGTTCTCAGCCAGCTGGATATCGGTCAGGCGATCGCCAATCACGTAGCTGTTTGCGGTATCCAATGCGCCTTGTGCCAGCCAAGCTTCCACCATTTTGGTTTTCGGCTTGCGGCAATCACAGTTATCTTCTGGCTTGTGCGGACAGATCAGGATGTCGCTGAAGTTCACACCCTGTGAAGTCAGGATCTGCATCATCAGGTTATGTGGGCCATCAAAATCAGCCTGTGGGAAGCTGTCGGTGCCCAGACCATCCTGATTGGTGATCATCACCAGCTGATAGCCGGCATTTTGCAGGGCCAGCAGCGCAGGGATGGCGTTCTTTTCAAACGCCAGCTTCTCCATGCGATCTACCTGAAAATCCGTTGGCGGCTCAGAGATGATGGTACCGTCGCGGTCGATAAAAAGGGTCTTCTGACTCATGCTTGCTCCACTGATAAGGCTTGCAGCGCGGCGATCAGGCGCTCGCACTCTTCACGGGTGCCGATGGAGATGCGCAGGCATCCCGCAAGGCCGGGGTTTTTGTTTTGGTCGCGCAGAATAATGCCTTGATCCCACAGCGTTTTAAACACTTTTGGCGAATCAGTGAAACGCGCCAGAATATAGTTGGTTTCGCTCGGGAACACCTGCTGCACCACGCTCAACTGTGGCAGCTGTTCAAACAGCCAGGCGCGATTGGCGTTGAGTTCCGCCACGTGCTGACGCATCAGTGCAATGCCTTCTTCGCTCAGCGCCTGTCCCGCCACATCAGCAACCGGGGTCGCCAGCGGGTAAGGAGCGATCACTTTCATCAACAGGTCGATCACTGGCTTGTTGGCCAGCGTAAAGCCACAGCGCAGGCCAGCCAGCGCAAAGGCTTTTGACAACGTGCGCAGGATCACCAGATGTGGATATTCTTTCAACCAACCCGCGAGAGTCGCTTCCGGGCAGAACTCAATATAGGCTTCATCGGCGACCAGCAGTGCTTTACCGGCGGTCATCTCCAGCAGTTTGCGGATATCATCTTGATTGATCAGGTTGCCGGTCGGATTGTTCGGGCTGCACATGTAGACCACTTTCACGCCGTCTAACTGGTCCGCAATCGCCGGCAGGTTCAGCTGCCAGTCATCCAGCGCTGCCACGGTGCGATACTCAATGCCGATGGTTTCCGCGCTCACGCTGTACATGCCATAAGTCGGCGGACAGAACAGAATCGCATCCTTGCCCGGCTCACAGAAGGCACGCATTAACAGCTCAATGCCTTCATCAGCGCCACGGCTGACAATCACTTGCTCCGGCGATAAACCGGCATAAGCCGCATAGCGCTCAATCACCATCTTCGGCTGGCATTCCGGATAGCGGTTCAGCGTTTGCTGAGACAGCTCAAAGGGCACCGGAAGCGGGAATTCGTTGGCATTCAGCCACACATCACCGTTCCCCCCCAAACGACGCGCAGATTGATATGGCGTCAACGCGCGCACATTGGCGCGGGCTAAATCTTCAATGCTCATGCTTGCTCCTTCAGCGCGGCAACACGCAGGGTAACGGCGTTCTTGTGGGCTTCCAGCTGCTCAGCGGCGGCTAAGGTTTCAATGGTGGCAGCCAGATTGAGGAAGCCTTGCGGCGTCAGTTCTTGCACCGTCATACGCTTCTGGAAATCGGCTAATCCCAGGCTGGAACAGGTTGCGGTATAACCGTAAGTCGGCAGCACATGGTTGGTGCCGGAAGCGTAATCACCTGCCGATTCCGGTGACCAGTCGCCCAGGAAAACGGAACCCGCACTGGTGATCGTATCCACCAGATCGCGTGGCTGGCGCGTCTGAATAATCAGGTGCTCAGGACCGTACAGGTTGGAAATTTCCACACACTGCGCCAGATCGCGCAGCACGATCAGACGGCTGCTCTCCAGCGCCTGACGCGCCGTGGTAGCACGTGGCAACTGCGCGAGCTGTTCTTCCACCGCCTGAGCCACGCCTTCAGCCAGTTTCAGCGAAGGGGTCAGCAAGATGACCTGTGAATCCGGGCCGTGTTCTGCTTGTGATAGCAGATCAGAAGCGACAAATGCCGGAGTGGCACCTTCATCAGCAATCACCAAAACTTCTGATGGGCCAGCAGGCATATCAATCGCAGCACCATCCAAACGCTGGCTCACCTGGCGTTTAGCTTCGGTGACGTAGGCGTTGCCTGGGCCAAAGATCTTGTCGACTTTCGGCACGGTTTCAGTGCCGAAAGCCAGCGCAGCAATCGCTTGTGCGCCACCAACCTGAAACACTTCTTTCACGCCGCACAGTTGCGCGGCATAGAGAATTTCGTCGGCAATCGGCGGGGGAGAACAGAGCACCACACGACCACAACCGGCGATACGTGCTGGGGTTGCCAGCATCAAGACCGTAGAGAACAGCGGGGCAGATCCGCCAGGAATATACAACCCAACCGATTGCACCGGACGGGTGATCTGCTGGCAGCGCACGCCAGGCTGCGTCTCGATATCCACCGCGGGCAGAATCTGCGCGTTATGGAAAGTTTCGATATTACCGACAGCCACTGCCATCGCCTGCTTCAGCGTATCGCTCAAGCGATCGCTGGCGGCTTGCATCTCTTCTGGCGTGACGCGCAGGTTTTCCACCTGCGCCTTGTCGAAGCGCGCGCTGAACTCGCGCAGCGCATCATCGCCTTGTTCTTTTACTTGCGTCAGCACATCGCGCACGATTTCGCTGATGCTCGCCGAAGCAGAAATTGCCGGGCGCATCAGCAGCGCTTGCTGCTGTTGTTCATCACACTGTTGCCAGTCAATCGGGGTCATGATTGTGCTCATGCTGTTACTCCAACATTTTTTCGATTGGCAGTACCAGGATGGAGCTGGCACCCAGCGCTTTCAGTTTTTCCATGGTTTCCCAGAACAAGGTTTCACTGCTCACCATGTGCATCGCCACGCGGCTCACTTCGCCTGCCAGCGGCAATACGGTTGGGCGCTCGGCACCTGGCAGCAGGGCGATCACTTCTTCCAGGCGCTCGCTTGGCGCGTGCAGCATGATGTACTTGGATTCACGTGCTTTGATGACGCCCTGAATGCGCGTCATCATTTTGTCGATCAGTTCTTGTTTCGCCGCTGGCAGTTCGCCATCGCGCTGAATCAGTACCGCTTTAGAACGGTAAATGACTTCCACTTCGCGCAGGCCGTTGGCTTCGAGGGTGGCACCGGTCGATACCAGGTCGCAAATGGCATCAGCCAGACCCGCACGTGGCGCGACTTCTACAGAGCCGTTCAGCAGGCAAGACTTAAAGGAAACGCCTTGCTTATCGAGATATTTCTTCAGCAGGTGCGGATAAGAGGTGGCAATACGTGAGTTCTGCAGGCACTGCGGGCCGGTGTATTCTGCATCTACGGGCATCGCCAGCGACAGGCGGCAGCCGCCGAAATCGAGACGGCGCAGGGTGAAGTAGCGAGGATCTTCGCCTTGTGCACGGCGGTCCAGCAGCTCTTCTTCCAGCACGTTCTCACCGACGATGCCGAGATCCACCACGCCATCCATCACCAGGCCAGGGATATCGTCATCACGCACACGCAGGATATCGATAGGCATGTTCTCCGCAAACGCAATCAGACGCTGCTGCTGAAGGTTGATTTTGATACCGCAGCGGGCCAGCAGTTCGCGTGATTCATCACTTAAACGGCCAGATTTCTGCATAGCTATGCGAATACGGGTGTTATCTAACATGTTTCCTATCCTCTTATTCAATCCTGTCTGAACTCAGTTGGGTTGCGTTCGCCCATAAAAAAACCCCCGGAAGATGATCTTCCGGGGGCTCTCTTTGCGTTCGCACCACTGGAAGATCCTAATCGTCTCCCAGCACACATCGCCTGAAAGACTAGTCAGGATGATGGTGATGATGGTGGTTGAACTGAACGCGTGTCATAGTAAATTCCGTTGCTGAATGAGTATTCATTTGCGTGCTGATTAACCTAACGAAGATGGCGGCGCTTGGCAACCCTTTTTTAACGTCAGTTATCGGAACCTTCCGCAACAGTTTGCGCTGGTTTGCCATAATCGCTGGGACTAAGATGAAGTGTCTTAGCGCTGTAAAGCAGGAGTCGGTATGAAAAAAGTCGCGATTGTAGGTCTGGGATGGCTGGGTATGCCGCTGGCGATGGCGCTGACGGCGCGCGGCTGGCAGGTAACCGGTAGCAAAACCTCCCCCGATGGTGTGGATGCTGCGCGCCGCTGCGGTATTGAGGCATTTCAACTGGTGCTAACACCCGAGATTGAATGTGAAGCGGATGAGTTGGCCACGCTGATGGCGGTGGACGCGCTGGTGGTGACGTTGCCTGCCAGCCGCACGGTGCAGGGCGGAGAAGATTACATGCAAGCCGTGCAGAACGTGGTCGATACGGCATTAGCACACAAGGTGCCGCGCATCATTTTTACCAGCTCGTCGTCGGTGTACGGCACCGGTTCGGGCGTCATGAAAGAGAGCAGTGCGCTGCAGCCAGAAAGTGTGGCGGGCAAGACGCTGGTAGAACTGGAAAACTGGTTGCATGATCTGCCCGGTACCAGCGTGGATATTGTACGACTGGCGGGTCTCGTCGGGCCAAACCGTCATCCAGGGCGCTTCCTCGCCGGGAAGATTGGACTGGAGAATGGCGGTCATGCGGTCAATCTGGTGCATCTGGATGATGTCGTGGATGCCATTGTGCTGCTGCTGCAAACGCCGAAGGGTGGACGCGTGTATAACTTGTGTGCCTCAAAGCATCCTGCGCGTGATGATTTCTATCCGTTTGTCTCGAAGCAGTTAGGGCTGGTGGCACCAACGTTTGTTGCCGAGCCGGAGCGCGAGGCGGGGAAAGTGGTGGATGGGTCGAAGATCTGTAATGAGCTGGGGTTTGAGTACAGCTACGATGATCCGATGAAAATGCCGCTGGAGTGAGGTTAGCGTTCGAGTGCCGACTTTTGCACTTTTTCCGTAGCGGCGAGGTTTATCACGCGTTGTGCAAAACCCACGCAATAAACTTTGCCGCTACAATACGTTACGGCTAAACCCCCAACCGATCCCGTAACGCGTACCACACTGCGCCCATCGCCGTCAGTGGCACTTTAAACCGCCTGCCGCCGGGAAACGGTAAATGCGGCAATTTGGCAAAGGCATCAAATCTTTCTGCCTGTCCGCGCAGCACCTCGGCAATCAGCCTTCCCGACAAATGGGTACAGGTCACGCCATGTCCGCTATCTCCCTGCATAAAGAACGCATTCTTCTCGATCTGTCCAAACTGTGGCATACGTGACAGCGTCAGCAGGAAGTTACCGCTCCAGCGGTGGCTGAATTTCACCTCCTTCAGCTGCGGGAAGGTGCGCAACAGCTTGGGGCGAATCAGCGCTTCAATATCATCCGGCTCGCGCGCGCCATACACCACGCCGCCGCCATACAACAGGCGGTTATCGGCGGTGAGGCGGAAGTAATCCAGCAGGTAATTACAATCTTCGACGCAGTGATTGTTCGGCAATAAACCCAATGCCTGATCGCGGCTTAATGGCTCTGTGGTGATGATTTGCGAGCCGCACGGCATGCTTTTACGGCTTAGGCGCGGTTCAAGTTGTGAGGGGAGATAAGCATTACCGGCAAAGATCACAAAGGTGGCAGTGACTTCGCCTTTAGCGGTCTTTACCCGATGCGGCTCGCCGTATTTTACTTCAAGCGCAGCGGATTGTTCATAGATACGCCCACCGTGCCGGCGAATTGCTTCGGCTTCACCCAGCGCCAGATTAAGCGGATGCAGATGCCCGCCGCGCTTATCCAGTAAGCCGCCGACGTAGCGATCGGTCGCCACTTCGCGACGAATCGCGCGCTCATCCAGCAGTTCTAATTGATGGTTGCCATAGCGCTCCCAGTTGGCTTTTTGGCTGCGCAAGTGGCCCATCTGGCGCTGATTCAACGCCGCAAAAATGCCGCCTGGGCGGTAATCGCAGGCGATGGCGTAACGATCAATGCGATCGCGAATAATCTCAGCGCCCTCAAACATCATATTGCCCAGCATCTTCGCCACGTCTTTGCCGTAGCGCTGTTCGATAACGTCCACGTCGCGGCTGTAAGAATTCACCACCTGGCCGCCGTTACGACCGCTGGCTCCGAAACCAATCCTGGCCGCTTCGAGTAGCACCACGTCATAACCGGCTTCGGTCAGAAACAGCGCCGAGGAGAGGCCGGTAAATCCGCCGCCAATAATACAGACATCACACTGCACCGATTCCTGCAGTTCGGGCCACGGCTCATGCGCATTAGCCGTTGCTGCGTAATAACTTCCCACATGTTGCATCACATCCTCCTTTAGCGCGTGAACTCAGAAATTCGCTGGGGTGTGCGCACTGACGATGCGACACGGCAGCTCAGACGTATTGGTAAAACTGTGCGGCAAGCCGGTATCGATCACATAACTCTCGCCACAATAAAGGTGATAACTCTGACCATTGACCACCAGCGTGATTTCCCCTTCCAGCACCGTGCCGGTCTCTTCGCCAGGGTGACGCAGTTTCTCTCCGGTGCTGGAACCCGGTTCGTAGCGTTCAATCAGCATCGCCAGCGCACGTTTTTCAGCGCCGTTCTCCACCAGACGCAACGACACGCCGAGGCTGCCGATCTCCACGCACTCTTCCGGACGGACAATAACGCGCGGTGTGCTGTTCACCTTGGGCTCCGAGAAAAATTCTGACAACGACAAGCCGTACACCTTCAGCAGTTTCTGTAGGGTACTCAGCGCTGGGCTGACTTTGTCCTGCTCAATGGTGCTGATGGCACTGTGAGTGAGTCCTGACAACTCAGCGACGCGACGCTGAGACAATCCCATCTCCTGCCGGATTTGCGATAAACGTCGCCCGGGCGCCAGAGTGGCATCATTCATGGCTGTTTTTCCTTGTGATAACAGACAGCAGCGTGGATAAAAGCCGCGAACAAGCGTTGCGAGGCCGGGTCCTGGTCGGAATGCCACTCCGGATGCCACTGTACCGCAAGTGCAAACGGGTGCTGACGCAAACTCACCGCTTCAATCAGCCCATCAGGCGCACGTGCTTCAATACGCAGCTGCGGGCCGGGTTCGCGGATGCCTTGTCCATGCAGAGAGTTCACGGCAAAGGATTGCGCGCTGCCCAGCACCTGGCTCAATAAACCTTCCGCTTCAGGCTGCACTTCATGCACCGGCGCGTATTGCTGTTCGAGCGGTAGCGCATCATCCTCACGATGTTCCTGAAACAGGTGCGTCATGTGCAGCTGGCGATGCAGGGAACCCCCGTTGGCCACCACCAACTCCTGCAAGCCCCGACAAATACCCAATATCGGCATTTTTTTACCGATTGCATGAGTGATCACACCAAATGCAAGGCGATCGCGTGCCGGATCGGCATGTTCCTCTTTACCCTCTTCGCCATAATGCCAGGGCTCAATATTACTCGGGCTGCCGGTGAGTAAAATGCCGTCCAGCAGCGTCATACTGTTTTCTAATAGATAAGGGGCGTGCATCAGTTGGTGGGGCAAAGGCAAGGGAACACCACCGGCAAGCACGATGGCATCGAGATACTTATTGTGAACCGTCTGTCCGAGATGGCTGCCGATGTGGTTCTGACACATCACTACGCCAATCAAGGGTTTGTCAAAAATAATGCCCATAACGTCTCCGCGTTGCTGTTCAATATTTTTACCGTTTTTGCGCGTCCGGCCTAAAAAGTGTGCAATATATTGTCAATCTAGCAACCGGTTGTTCGTTCTTCCAACAGAATTGTTACATTTGCACACTTTTTGCGTTAGCGCTATGTTAGAAGAGTGGCTGTTATTTTGAGCATTGCGCGAACCAATACTAAACGGTAAAGGGCGGGTGGGAACATGACGAACCTCGTAGAAGTAGAAGACTTCACGCGGCACAGTGAAGAGAAACGAACAAGCGCGTTCCAGCTGGAGGTCAAAACCTGGCTGGAACGCCATCCTGAAACGCAGTATGTCGATATTCTTCTAAATGATTTAAATGGGGTATTTCGCGGAAAGCGCATTCCCATCGCTGCATTGGCAAAACTGGAAAAAGGGTGTTACTTCCCGGCCTCGGTTTTCGCCATGGATATCCTCGGTAATACCGTCGAAGAAGCCGGACTCGGACAGTCCCTGGGTGAACCTGACAACCTCTGCATCCCGGTTCCCGGAACCTTAATTCCCTCTGCCGCCGATCCTGAACGCATTGCGCAACTGCTGCTCACGATGTGTAACCAAGATGGCACTCCCTTTGACGTTGAACCCCGCAATGTCCTCAACCGCTTGTGGCAGCAACTGCGCAATCGAGGGCTATTCCCGGTGGTAGCGGTAGAGCTGGAGTTCTATCTGGTGGATAAAAAGCGCGATGCGGAAGGCTATATCCAGCCACCCTGTGCACCGGGCAGCGACGAACGTAACATGCAGAGTCAGGTTTATTCGGTCGATAATCTCGACCACTTTGCGGATGTTTTGCGTGAAATCGACGATATTGCTAAACAGCAGGGCATTCCTGCTGATGGCGCGCTGGCGGAAGCTTCGCCGGGCCAGTTTGAGATCAACCTGCATCACACTCGTGATGTATTAAAAGCCTGCGATCATGCCATTTTGCTCAAACGTCTGGTGCGCCAGGTGGCGGAAAATCACGGCATGACGGCGACCTTTATGGCCAAGCCCTATGAAGAGTATGCGGGGAGTGGCATGCATGTGCACATCAGCATGCTGGACGCCGCCGATCACAACGCTTTCTCTCTCGATGACGGCAGCGATTCGCCGCTGTTAAAACGCGCGTTAGCAGGGATGATCGATTTAATGCCCGCTTCAATGGCGCTGCTGGCACCGAACGTGAACGCTTATCGCCGCTTCCTGCCTGAGGCTTACGTGCCCTTGCAGGCTTCATGGGGACACAACAATCGCACCGTTGCTTTACGTATTCCCTGTGGCGATGTGGATAACCACCGCGTGGAGTATCGCGTAGCCGGTGCGGATGCAAATCCTTACCTGGTAGTGTCAACAATTCTTGCCGGTATTTTGCACGGTCTGGATAATCAACTGCCCTTACCGCATGCGGTGCAGGGCAATGGTCATGAGGCGGAAGGGCTGCCATTACCGGTCCGCCAGAGTGATGCGCTGTATGAATTTGAAAATAGCTATCCACTGCAAAAACTGCTGGGCGAGCATTTCAGCGGTGTGTGGCACAGCTGCAAACAGAACGAGTTAATGCAGTTTGAACGGCTTATCACCGCCACGGAGATTGACTGGATGCTGAAGAACGCCTGACTTGCAGAAGAATTTCGCTAACGTCTTGTGCCGATGGCATAAGTTGGGGCAGAATACGTGCCCTGCAAAATACGAAAAATAACCGACGCTTATCACGTCGGTTATTTTTTTGCAGATTGCAGTACACACACAAATTACCGAGGCCGGACACGCATCCGGATAGATAGATACTGACAACACGCTTGGGCGTGAGATTTGAGGAAAACAAAGATGGGGCTGTTTACAATTGCACCAGCGCAAGCTGGTTCTCGCTTTCGTGATGATTACGGCGCGGCGACAATCGCAAACACTAATATCACTTCTCACTGCAGCACGTTGCGCAGTATCCCGCAGATCACCTCTGTTGGGGGCCTGAACAATGTCGCTTAACACCTCCGCACCACAGCGTGCACACCTGAAAAAATCCCTGACTCTGATCCCGGTTGTCATGATGGGCCTGGCGTATATGCAGCCAATGACCCTGTTTGATACTTTCGGTATCGTCTCTGGATTGACCGACGGCCACGTCGCCACCGCTTATGCTTTCGCGCTGATCGCGATACTGTTTACTGCCGTGAGCTACGGCAAGCTGGTACGCCGCTTCCCATCTGCGGGCTCCGCTTACACCTATGCTCAGAAGGCTATCAGTCCGCACGTCGGCTTTATGGTGGGCTGGTCATCACTGCTGGACTATTTGTTCATGCCGATGATCAACATCCTGCTGGCGAAAAGCTACTTTGAGACGCTGGTGCCGGGCATTCCATCGTGGATTTTCGTGGTGTTGCTGGTGGCCTTTATGACCATCTCTAACCTCCGCGGTATCAAAACCGTTGCCAACTTCAACAGCGTGATCGTCGTGCTGCAAGTGGTCGTGATGGTGGTGATTACCGGTATGGTGGTTTACGGTGTGGCGCACGGTGTTGGCGCAGGAACCCTGACCAGCAGCAAGCCTTTCTGGTCTGAGAATGCTCACGTAGTGCCGATGATTACCGGTGCGACAATTCTGTGCTTCTCGTTCCTCGGCTTTGATGGCATCAGTTCGCTGTCAGAAGAGACCAAAGATGCAGAACGTACCATCCCGCGCGCGATTTTCCTGACCGCGCTGATCGGTGGTGTGATCTTTATCGGTGTGTCTTACTTCCTGCAGTTGTACTTCCCGGACATCTCGCGTTTCCAGAATCCGGACTCTTCACAGCCTGAAATCATGCTGTTTGTAGCGGGTAAAGCGCTGCAGATTGGCATCCTGATTTTCTCTGTGGTCACCGTGCTGGCGTCTGGTATGGCCGCACACGCAGGCGTTTCCCGTCTGATGTATGTGATGGGCCGTGATGGCGTGTTCCCGCAGCGTTTCTTTGGCTTCGTGCATCCGAAATACCGCACGCCGTCACTGAACGTGCTGTTGGTCGGCGCTGTGGCATTGCTGGCGATTAACTTCGACCTGGTCACGGCGACTGCGCTGATTAACTTCGGTGCGCTGGTGGCATTCACCTTCGTCAACCTCTCAGTGATTGCGCAGTTCTGGATCCGTGAAAAGCGTAACAAGACGCTGAAAGATCACCTCAACTATCTGGTGTTGCCAGTGATGGGTGCTTTAACAGTGGGCGCGTTGTGGATCAACCTGGAAGAGACCTCAATGGTGCTCGGCCTGGTGTGGGCAGCGGTCGGTATTATTTACCTGGCGTTTGTTACTCGCACCTTCCGCAATCCGGTTCCGCAGTTCAGCGAAGAAGTGTAATTTTCGCTGCGTAATGCGTAGCGGATAAAGACTTCGTGTTGTATGCAAAAGGTCGCCATATTGGCGACCTTTTGCTTTTATCCCGGTACACTCAACCCGCCAGCACCAGCTCCCAACTCCCCGCGCTCAGTGTTTCACGTCCCGCTTTACTTAATTCTGTATCGGTCACCAGGGTATCAAAGCGCTCCAGCGGTAATGCCAGATGCGTGGCAATCTTGTTGTATTTCGAACTGTCGCTCAGCAGCACGCGTTTACTGCTGACATCGCTGGCCGCCAGCTTGACTGGCACCTTATCTTCATCCGGTGTAAACAAGCCGCGTGGCCCCCAGCAGGAGGCAGAAATAAACGCGATATCAATTGCCAGCATGCGCAGACTTCTCGCCGCCGCTTCGCCCACGCTGGAGCGATTCTCACGGCATACGGTGCCGCCAGTGTGAATCAGTTTGCAGCCGCTGCTCTCCATCAATAAACGGGCGATCACGAAATCATTGGTGACCACCAGCAAATCGTCGCGCTCGACTAACTCACGGGCCAGCGCCAGCGTCGTGGTGCCTGCATCGAGATAAATGCAGCTGTTGCGTGGGATGTGGCGCGCGGCAAACTGACCAATCGCCATCTTTTCACTGCTGTACATGCTGGTTTTCGCCAGATGTGATGGCTCGGCCGCCAGACGATCGGCCGAGCGCACGCCGCCCGATACCGACAGCACGGCACCTTGCTCTTCCAGCTTCTGCACATCGCGACGAATGGTCATGTGCGAAACGCCCAAACGCTCGGTCAGCTCGGCAATGCTTACCACGCCGCGTTCGGCAACCAGCGCTAAAATTTGTTGATGACGTTCTACCGGAATCACATCGATCTCCCTGAATTACCAATTTTTCACATTGTAAGGCATCAATTCACAGCCTGCAGCACAAATTATCCCAGAGAAATGTTAGCAAATACCCCGCCGTACTGGGCGTTCCCGTGAGGATGCTGTGGTGTGAATCGATGTTATGCGTTGTGCGTGTAAGTTAATTTTTGTGATTTACCGCACGTTTCTCCGCCAGTAACTGCGGCAGAATTAACACCATTGAACAAAATATCACTTAAATTAACAGCGGAGGTGTGCTGTGTCAGCAACCGTGAATAACATTGGCGTCATTGGTTTGGGTTCCATGGGCATGGGCGCAGCGCAGTCCTGTATTCGCGCTGGATTGAACACCTGGGGCGTTGATTTAAATCCGCAGGCGCTGGAAACCCTGCGTCAGGCGGGTGCGCGCGATGCACAGACTTCCGCTGCCAGCTTCGCCGCAGAGTTAGACGCCGTGCTGCTGTTGGTGGTCAACGCCGCGCAGGTCAAAGCGATTCTGTTTGGTGAAACCGGTCTGGCGGCACAACTCAAGCCGGGTACTGTGGTAATGGCCTCTTCTACCATTTCTTCACAGGATGCCCAGGCGATTGAACAGCAGCTGGCCCAACATCAACTGCTGATGCTGGATGCGCCGGTCTCAGGCGGCGCAGCAAAAGCGGCGATCGGCGAGATGACGGTGATGGCGTCCGGCAGCGATGAAGCCTTTGCCCTGCTGAAGCCGGTACTGGATGCGGTTGCCGCCAAAGTGTATCGCGTGGGCAGCGAAATTGGCCTGGGATCAACGGTGAAAATCATTCACCAACTGCTGGCGGGTGTTCATATTGCGGTAGGTGCTGAAGCGATGGCGCTGGCTGCGCGCGCAGGCATCCCACTCGACACCATGTACGACGTGGTCACTAACGCTGCGGGCAACTCGTGGATGTTTGAGAACCGCATGCGTCATGTGGTGGACGGTGACTACTCACCAAAATCTGCCGTCGATATCTTTGTGAAAGATCTTAACCTGGTGGCCGATACTGCCAAATCGTTGCATTTCCCGCTGCCGCTGGCTTCCACTGCACTCAACATGTTTACCGAAGCGAGTAATGCAGGCCACGGCCGCGAAGACGACAGCGCAGTCATCAAGATTTTCAGCGGCATCACGCTGCCAGCGTTAAAGGAGAAGTAACCATGCGTTTAGGCGTGATTGCAGACGACTTTACCGGTGCAACGGACATTGCCAGCTTCCTGGTGCAAAACGGTTTGCCCACGATTCAATTCAACGGCGTGCCGCAAAGTCATGGCGATGTGAGCGCGCAGGCGATTGTCATTAGCCTGAAGTCACGCTCTTGCCCGGCGCAGCAGGCGATTGATCAGTCACTGGCAGCGCTCGCCTGGCTGCAGCAGCAAGGCTGCGATCGATTCTATTTCAAATACTGCTCGACCTTCGACAGCACCGAACACGGCAATATCGGCCCGGTGACCGATGCCTTGTTGGCCGCACTGGGGGAAACGCAGACGGTGATCTCCCCAGCGCTGCCAGTGAATGGCCGCACGGTGTATCAGGGCTATCTGTTTGTTGCCGACCAGCTGCTGTCTGAATCGGGCATGCGTCATCATCCGGTGACACCAATGACCGACAGCAATCTGGTGCGTCTGATGACACGCCAGGCGAAAGGGCAGGCGGCGGTGATCAATGCTGCACAGCTCGATAAAGGCGCGGCCGCGGTGCGTGAACAACTGAATGTGCTGAAAGCACAGGGCATCAACTATGTGGTGCTGGATGCACTGAACGAACAGCATCTGTTGACACAAGGTGAAGCCCTGAAAGAGACAGTACTGGTCACCGGCGGTTCGGGTCTGGCGATTGGTATCGCACGCGCCTGGGCCACCCAACAGCAAAACAGCGATGCCGAGCAAGCGGGTCGTCCACAAGGCGATCGTGCAGTGGTGATTTCTGGCTCTTGCTCGCAGATGACCAATCGTCAGGTTCAGGCCTATCGCCAGCAAGCGCCATCGCACGAGGTGTTGGTTGAGCGCTGCCTCGGCGATGCGCAAGCTTACGCGCAGGAGCTGTGTGATTGGGTGGCAGCGAATAACGAGCAGCCTTTGGCACCACTGCTGTTTGCCACCGCGGATGCACAGCAATTGCAGGCGATCCAGCAGCAATATGGCGCGGCACGCAGCAGTGAAGCGGTTGAGCATTTGTTTGCCGCCGTCACCCGTGAGCTGAAATCACGGGGCTGGCAGCGCTTTATCGTCGCCGGGGGCGAAACCTCTGGCGTGGTTGCACAGAGCCTGGGCGTAACGGCGTTCCATATCGGCCCGATGATTTCCCCTGGGGTGCCGTGGGTGCGCGACATCCAGCAGCCGCTGTCGCTGGCCCTGAAGTCGGGCAACTTTGGTGACGAACAATTCTTTGCCCGCGCACAAACGGAGTTTTCAGCATGACCGAACAACAAGCACGCGAAGAGATGGTGCAACTGGGCGCGTCCTTCTTCCAGCGCGGATACGCTACCGGTTCAGCCGGTAATCTTTCACTGTTGCTGGAAGATGGCAATCTGCTGGCGACCCCCACCGGTTCTTGCCTTGGCGAATTGCAGGCCGACCGCCTGTCAAAAGTGACGATGCAGGGCGAGTGGATTTCCGGTGACAAGCCTTCTAAGGAAGTGGCGTTTCACCGCGCGCTTTATCTGAACAATCCCGCCTGCAAAGCGGTGGTGCACCTGCACAGTCACTATCTGACCGCGCTTTCGTGCCTCAACGATCTCGACAGCGAAAACTGCATTCGCCCGTTCACGCCCTATGTGGTGATGCGCGTGGGCGATGTGCCCGTGGTGCCGTATTACAAACCGGGTGACGATCGCCTGGCCGAAGATCTGGCGCAGCTCGCGCCACGTTACAACGCTTTTCTACTGGCCAATCACGGCCCGGTAGTGGTCGGAAAATCGTTGCGAGAAGCGGCCAATAACACTGAAGAACTGGAAGAGACCGCGCGTCTGATGTTCACGCTCGGCGACCGCTCAATTCGTTATCTTACCGATAGCGAAGTGGCGGAATTGAGGAATTACTGATGCCTAAGTTTGCAGCCAATTTATCTACGCAGTTCGGCGAATTACCGTTTATTGAACGCTTTGCCGCAGCGGCTAACGCCGGTTTCCGTGCGGTGGAGTTCCTGTTCCCGTACGACTATCCGGCTGAGGTGATCAACGCTGAGCTGGAGAAACATCAACTGGACCTGGTGCTGTTCAACACCGCTGCCGGGAACGTGCAGGCGGGTGAGTGGGGCGTGTCGGCGATTCCAGGACGTGAAGAAGAGGCGCGTGCCGATATCGATCGTGCGCTGGAATATGCGCTGGCGCTCAACTGCCCACAGGTGCATGTGATGGCGGCAACGGTGCCTGAAGGTGCCGACCACGCTGCATACGAAGAGACCTTCGTGCGCAATATGCACTACGCCGCTGAGCGTTTTGCGCCACACGGTATTCGCCTGCTGCTGGAAGCGCTCAATCCGGTGACGAAACCGAATTACCTCTACTCCAGCCAGTATCAAACGCTGGCGATGATGGAACGTATCGATCGTCCTAACGTGTTTACGCAGTTGGATCTGTTCCATGCGCAATTGGTAGACGGCAACCTCAGTCATCTGATTCGCGAGTACGCCGGGCGTTATCGCCATATTCAGATCGCTTCTGCGCCGCATCGTCACGAACCAGACGAAGGCGAGATCAACTATCCGTACCTGTTTAACCTGCTCGATGAAGTGGGCTATGACGGTTGGGTCGGCTGCGAATACTTTCCACGCGGTCGCACCGAAGCGGGCCTCGGCTGGTTCGCACCGTACGCGAAATAACTTTGTTGTACCGACCTGCACAGGGCCTTTACGCCCTGTGCGGGGAAAAATTGCCTGAATCCGTCAATACCAGAGAAAGCTGTACCCAAAATATACTAATATAATTAGAGGTTTATCATGTCTACCGCGTTACTGCTCGCTATTGCGACAGCCAGCATTGTGATATTGCTGCTGCTGGTGATAAAAGCCAAAGTCCATCCGTTTGTTGCTTTACTGATTGTCAGTCTGATCGTCGCCATCAGTACCGGGATTCCGGCTGATAAAATCATGGAAACCATCTTTAGCGGCATGGGCAACCTGCTGGGTCATATCACCATTATCATCGTGTTGGGGGCGATGCTCGGCGCAGTGATTGAAGCCTCGGGCGGTGCCGAATCACTGGCGCAGCGCTTCAGTAAGTCGCTCGGTATCAAACGTACCGTCGCAGCCCTGACCATGGCGGCATTCATCCTGGGTATTCCGGTATTCTTTGAAGTCGGCTTTATCATTGTGATCCCGCTGATTTACGGCTTTACCAAAGTGGCGCGCGTCTCACCGCTGAAATTCGGTTTACCGATGGCGGGTGTGATGTTGACCGTGCACGTAGCGTTGCCGACACACCCAGGCGCAGCCGCCGCAGCCGGCATTCTGCATACCGACATGGGCTGGTTAATGATGCTCGGCATCCTGATTTCAATCCCGGTGGGTATCGTCGGCTATTACGTGGCAAAAGCGATGAACCTGCGTCAATACCACCTCTCAGTGGATGTACTTGAGCAGTTACAGCTGGCAAAACCTGAAGGCACGCCAAAAAGCGAAGTGCCACCACCGGGTGCGATGACCATCGCGGGTCTGATTGTCGTGCCGATTGTGCTGATCGTATTGGGTACGCTGGCGCACACCATGCTGGCGGAAGGCAGCATTCTGCGTGACGTGATGACGGTGATTGGCAATCCGCCGATTGCGTTGCTGATTGCGCTGGCACTGGCGGCATGGCTGCTGGGCGTGCGTCGCGGCTGGAGTAAAGAGAAGCTGGAAGACTTAACTGGACGCGCGATTCCAAGTTCAGCCAGCGTGATTCTGGTCGCCGGTGCGGGCGGTGCATTCGGTAAAGTGTTGGTGGAATCCGGTGTCGGTAAAGCCCTGGCGGTGACGCTGGAAACCCTGCATCTGCCTCTGGTGCCCGCTGCTTTTATCTTGTCACTGGCACTGCGTGCGTCTCAGGGATCGGCCACTGTGGCGATTTTGACCACCAGCGGCTTGTTGAGTCAGGCGGTGGGCGATGTGACCGATATGCAGCGCGTGCTGGTCACATTGGCTGCGTGCTTCGGTGGCCTGGGCTTGTCCCACGTTAACGATGCCGGTTTCTGGGTGGTAACGCGCTATCTGGGGCTGTCAGTCGCCGATGGCCTTAAGACCTGGACCGTACTCACCACGCTGATGGGGTTAAGTGGCTTTGCGCTGACCTGGCTGGTGTGGGGGATGATTTAAGGTATTAAGCGGTCGTCATAAATGGCGTAATGCCGCTTACTTAAGCCAATGAGTGCGTATTTAACCCGGTACGCATAAATGCGTACCGGGTTAAATGGTGCACCGATTCGAATGACGAATTTATGGGTATCGGGTCGAATGGTGCACCGATTCGAATGACGCATTTATGCATACCTGTCGCATGATGCACTGATTCGAATAACGCATTTATGCGCACTTGCTGGGCGGATAACGAATTGATACCCACCTGGCAACCTTTAAGACACCAACTCCTGCGCATACAGATACAACGCTTTCAGCTGCGCCATCTTCTCCGCATTATCCTCATGCAAGCTCGCTAACGACTCCAGCTCTAACAGGAACGCCTGCACGCGATCGGCATTCAGTGCTTCACGGCGATGCTGCAACCAACGCTGCTGCTCGTGATCATCCAGCGTGCCGGGGAAGTTACGCGCACGATAGCGGAACAGCAGTTTCGCAATACGTTTATCGTCGAAGGTCAAATCCAGTGCCGGTAGATTCTGCGGCGGCGTCTGACGCACAATGTTCATTGCCGCACGATCCGCATCGCTAAAGAAGCCGTCATACAGTTGCGCATCGACATCATCGGAAGGTTTGAACGGCTCCGCTTCAGCAAACAGCGTCACTGCTTTCTCGCGCACTTCGGCATGCTGACGCAGCAACGCCAGGTTCGCCAGACAGCGCTCACGATCTATATTCAGGCGTGCAGCATCTTCAGGACGTAAGGTATTCCCCGGGGCTAACACCGGGCATTTATTAATGTGCACCAGCTTAATCGGCACTGCTGCGCGGTCACCTAACTCACTCTGTTTGGTATACAACCGCTCGCGCAGTTCATCCGCATCCAGTTCCAGCAACGGCGACATATCGCCCGCCAGATCCACCACAATCAGCGCATTACGATTATCCGGATGCCATGCCAGCGGAACGACCCAACTGGTGTTGCCACGTGCCGCACCGAACATGCCGGAGACGTGCACCAAAGGCTTCATCTGCGGAATATCAATCAGGTTCATCAGTTTCTGCTTGTTGCGATGGGTAAACAGAAACTCGAACAACTTCGGCTGCTTCTCTTTCACCAGTTTCGCCATTGCCAGCGTGGCATACACATCCGACATCGCATCGTGCGCCTGTTCGTGCGCCACGCCGTTGGCCTTGGTGAGATGTTCCAGTTTGAAGCTGGGGAAGCCGTCATCGTTTTCCGGCCAGATAATGCCTTCCGGGCGCAGGGCATAACAGGCGCGCATCACATCCAGCAGATCCCAACGTGAATTGCCGTTCTGCCAGCTCCAGCCGTAAGGATCGAAGAAATTGCGATAGAAGATATTGCGCGTCACTTCATCATCGAAGCGCACGTTGTTGTAACCAATCACACAGGTTTGTGGCTCGGTAAACAGCCCATGAATTCGTTCAGCAAATGCCGTCTCTGTTACGCCGCGCGCTTTAGCGACCTGTGGCGTGATGCCGGTGATCATCACCGCTTCCGGCTGCGGCAGATAGTCATCGGCGGGCTGGCAGTAAAACACCTGCGGTTCACCTACGGCGTTGAAATCTTTATCGGTGCGCAGCCCGGCAAACTGCGCCGGACGGTCCAGTGAGGGACTTTTACCGAAGGTCTCGTAATCGTGAAACAAGAAGGTGAACTCAGAGGCGGGCACGGCAGTATCCTGGCAATAGAAAATCAACGCACAGAATAGTCGTGTGCAGCAGGCAGCACAACCTTGTTTACCGCTGCTGCGGGCAGGCACACAGCATTTGTCCGCAGTTCATACTTTTTTTCAATTTATTCAACTATCCAGGCGCTAATTGCCGTAAAACGTGCGGCGGTAAATTCATTTTTTGATTTGAGGAAGAAGTGTTGAAAAGGCGTCTGCTGGTAACTGTATCTGGAATGATTGTTTGGGCATCACTGGCACACGCTGACGACAGCATGCCATTCCCGATGACACCTCCGCCGATCGATGCGGCTTCGTGGGTGCTGATGGACGCGACCACGGGCCAGATCCTCACCGCCGGCAATCCCGATGAAGAGCGTAATCCGGCCAGCCTCACCAAGCTGATGACCGGCTACGTGGTGGATCGCGCGGTTGATCAGAAAAAAATCACCCGTGACGATGTGGTCACTGTCGGTAAGGATGCCTGGGCTGCGGGTAA
Source organism: Pantoea sp. C8B4 (assembly GCF_051336905.1). Taxonomy (NCBI): domain Bacteria; kingdom Pseudomonadati; phylum Pseudomonadota; class Gammaproteobacteria; order Enterobacterales; family Erwiniaceae; genus Pantoea; species Pantoea sp. C8B4. Next base: position 43,448 of record NZ_JBGMNK010000004.1, on the reverse strand, counting down.
TCCGGTGTTCAAAGGCTCCTCACTGATGTTCCTCAAGCCCGGCGATAAAGTGACGGTACGCGATCTGATGCGTGGCGTAATCATCGACTCCGGCAACGACGCCTGTGTGGCGCTGGCGGATTATGTGGCGGGCAGCCAGGACAGCTTCGTCAATATGATGAACAACTACGTACAGAAGCTCGGTCTGGCGCATACCCATTTTGAAACCGTGCACGGCCTGGATGCACCCGGCCAGCACACCACCGCGCGTGATTTGGCGGTGCTGTCGCGTGCCATCATCAATGGTGAGCAGGATTTCTACGCCATGTACGCGGAGAAAACCCTAAGCTGGAACGGGATTACGCAAAATAACCGTAACGGTTTGTTATGGGATCAAAACCTTCACGTTGATGGCATGAAAACAGGCCATACTGAAACGGCAGGTTTCAACATCATCGCGTCGAACATTGTTGGTCGTCATCGCCTGATTGCGGTGATCATGGGCGGTAAGAGCTCGAAAGGGCGTGAAGAGCAGGCGCGTAAATTGCTGGTGTGGGGCCAGAACAACTTCGATACCGTGCAACTGTTCCATGCAGGTAAGAAAATCGGCACCGAAAACGTCTGGTACGGCAATCCGCACAAAGTGGATGTCGGCACCACTCAGGATATTTATCTGTCTCTGCCGCGCACCGAAGTTTCAAACGTCATGGCGAAATATGTGATTGAGCGTAAAGACCTGGAAGCACCGCTGAAAGCCGGTGAGCAGGTGGGTGAAATCCAGGTGATGGATAAAGATAAGCAGTTGGCGAGCTATCCGCTGTATGCCTTACAAGGTGTGGATAAAGCCGGCATCATCACGCGTATCAGTGACTACGTAAAACAGAAATTGTAATCCGCAGCGGATAGCTGAGTCGCTCCCATGGCACAACAGCATGGGAGTGAAACAGTGAAGCTTTCTGCTGCTGAACGGAGGCAAAGGTATGAAAGCATCTATCGTTGAACGCAATCCTCAAAGCTGGCTGGGCTACCATCTACAGGGGCCGTGGCAGGAAACCGTGCCGCGTGGGTTTAACCAGCTTAAAAGCTGGGTCGAGCAGCATGGTATGACAGGCGAGTGGCTGGCCATCTATTACGGCAATCCTGAAGTTCTGCCGCCGGAAGAACTGCGGGTTGAAACGGTGATCACCGCGCCTGCCGATGCGGTGCCCTCCTATGGCGACGACATCGAACAAGGGTTGCTACCCGGCGGGCCATATTTTCATGCGCGCATGGAAGTGATGAATAACGATTTCTTCACCGCCTGGCACAGCCTGTTTGATCACCTCAAGACGGAAACCGACTGGCAGGTGGATAATCGCCCTTGCTTCGAACACTACCTGTCCGACGGCTCCGACAGTGGCGACTGGCTGGTGGACATGTACATTCCAGTGCGTTCAGCCGACTAATATCATCAGTGCGTTACCTCGATGTTTCATAAGAGAAAATAAGATGTAGCGCACTTGTTGAATCGTAAAAAAAGAGCGGAAATAGTGCTGCGCAGCACTCAATGTTCGTGCCGTGCCAGGGTAACATAGCGCGCAAATTTTTATCGTTTCCGGACCACCATGTTACGCGCCGACAAACCCATCTCTGCCATTGAGTTCTGGTTCTACCGCCACTATCGCGCTGTGCACGGCGTGCGCATCGCTATTGCCTTCGTGCTCTGTTTTCTGTTTGTGCGTTTGACGGATATTCCGGAAGGAACCTGGCCGCTGATCACCCTGGTGGTGGTGATGGGGCCGATCTCGACCTGGGGCAATGTGTTTCCGCGCGTGATCCAACGTATCAGCGGCACTTTTGCCGGGCTGGCATCGGGTTTGATTGCTCTGAAACTGGAGCTGATCTCGCTGCCGATGATGCTGTCATGGTGCTTCGTGGTGATGATTATTTGCGGCTATCTGACGCTGGGTAAGCACCCTTATATGGCGCTGTTGATTGGTATCACGCTCGGCGTGGTAGTGGGTGCACCGGCCGGTGACTTCACCGTGGCGCTGTGGCGTGGCGGCGATGTGATCCTGGGTTCGATTATGGCGCTGCTGTTTAGTGCGATTCTCGCTCAGCGCGCCTATACACACTGGCGCATTCAGTTGTCCGATTCATTTCTGGCGATGGCGAAACTGCATCACACCGGCTTTTCCGCTAACCTGCTGGAAAAACCCAGACTAAACAAACCATTCCAGAAACAGCTGACCAGCGTCATTAAGATGCGCGCACTGCTGGAACCGGCCAGCAAAGAGACGCGCATTCCTAAATCGGTGTTTGAAGCGATTCAGACCATCAACCGTAATATGGTTAACACGATGCAGATGCAAATTGATGCATGGTGGTCATCACGTGAGAGTCACCTGTTGCTGCTCAATGCCCCGACGCTGCGCCGCAGTCAGAAAATGACTGAAGACACGTTGAACGCGCTGGCCACATTGATGGTGAAAGGGGAGACGGAAGGCGTGATCGCCAACAGCCATGAGTTGGAAGAGATCACCCAGGAGCTGGAGCAGTTGATTGCCAACCGCAGCGGGCGCTTAGAGACCACGGCGATCTATGGCTACGTGTGGTTGAGTCTGGAACAGGCGCGTCAACTGGAGCGCATTACGGACCTGGTCCGTCTGGCACTGCGCAAATAGTTTTCTCAGGCAATGACTTAATGTGAATCACCCTTTCTTTGCGCTAAGATAAGTGCCTGTCCGAAATTAGCTGTGAAAATTGCGAACTCAGCTAGCAAGCCGCTAAGCTGTAGCTCACCCGTCATACTTCAAGACGCAGGTGCGTTAGCTACATTCACACACCCCGGTCACTTACTGATGTAAGCTCGCGGGGATGTGTACATTTGCTGCCTTCCTGCGCCTTGAACTATCTAGGGTGTATGACTATTCCGCCTGCCGCGGCAGGCTCAAAGAAAGGTGCCAACATGGAAAATGCCAAGCAATCATTTCAGGACGTGCTGGAGTTTGTACGTATGTTTCGTCGTAAAAACAAACTGCAGCGCGAAATCGTGGATAACGAGAAGAAAGTCCGTGATAACCAGAAACGTGTGTTGCTGCTGGACAACCTGAGCGAGTACATCAAACCAGGCATGAGCGTTGAGGCGATTCAGGAAATCATTGCATCCATGCGTGTGGACTATGAAGACCGCGTCGATGAGTACATCATCAAAAATGCTGACTTGTCGAAAGAGCGTCGCGAGCTGTCGAAGAAGTTGAAAGCGATGGGTGAACCAAAGCCGCAGTAAAAATGTTGGGACCGTAAGGTCCCAAATTTTTTGCAGCGTAACGGCTTTCATTCTGCATTGCCTGCCGCGGCATGCGCAGTAGCCTGTACTGCTTTAACCTGGTCAGGCTTTGGGTTTTAATTGTCGCGCTAATGCCTGCAACTGACCGGCGATCTCCGCCATATCCACATCGCCTTGCGTCGGCGCAGCTGTTGTTTCGCGCAATACCAGCTCGGTTACCAGCGGCAGGGGCTGTACCGCTTCTCCGGCCAGTTCCGCCAACAAGCGGTCCACAGATACCGCCCCCAACTGCTGCAAATCCTGACGCACGGTGGTGAGCGGCGGCTGATACCACGCACTCTCGGCAGTGTCGTCATAACCAATAATCGACATCTCTCCAGGAATCTTCACGCCGTGTTGGTGCAGTGCACGCATCGCCCCAAGCGCCATCTGATCGTTCGCCACCAGCAGAGCCTGTGGCAGGCGATCCGGCAGCAACTGCAATAGCGCGTGATATCCGGATGCCGCACTCCAGTCACCATGCAATACGCATATCGGCTGCAACTGGTGTGACGATAACGCCCGTTGCCATGCAGTGAAGCGCGCACGCGCCGAAGCCGAACTTTCAGGCCCATTCAGCACGCCAATCTGCTGGTGGCCCAACGCGATGAGATGCTCTACTGCCTGCTGCGCACCCGATTCACTCTGATACTGGCACTGGCTGACAGCAGCATGTTGTTCAACATCGAGAAACAGCACAGGCTTACTGCCGCACTGCTGCTGCACCTGCGCCGCCTGTTCAGCATCGAGCGGCAGGTTGATGAGTAGCGCATCAACGCGCTGCGCCAGCAGTTCATTCACCGTGTCCTGGGCATTTCCGGCCGTATTCGCCATGGCGATCACCAGATGGTAACCCTGTGCGGCGGCACGTTCATGGATCGCAGAGGCAATCTGTGCCGGGGCCATCAATGCCAGATCGCTGGTTGCCAGCCCCAGCGTGCGCGTGGCTTTTCCTGCCAGCTGCTGTGCCACGCGGTTGGGCACATAGTTCAGCTGTTGCATCGCGGCTTCGACTTTGGCGCGCGTGCGTGGCGAAACCTGCACGGAATGGTTGAGCACACGGGAAACGGTCTGGTAGGAAACCCCCGCCAGTGCAGCGACATCATCGAGGGTAACGGAACGCGCAGTCATAAACTCTCCTGAATCTGATAGCGGCGAGTGTAGCAAATTTTTCTCTGCTGTCGCGGAGTTAAGCCGCTACACTGCCAGTGTTAATGCGAGGAGAACGCGATGCAGCTCAATAGCCAACAGATTCAGGATATCAATACGCTTGCGGCCTGGCTGGCGCTTGACCACATGCCGACAGATGGCACGCTCGAGGTTGATTTGGCAATTCTTGCCGGTCACGCGGTACTGCCCAACGTTGAAGGTGTGATTGCGCTGGCGAAGAAGTATCAGCTGCCTCTGATGATCAGCGGCGGTATCGGTCATTCCACGGTGCTACTGGCGGAGATGATCGCTAATCATCCGCTTTATCGTCAGATTTCTACCCAAGGCAAAAGCGAAGCAGAGTTGCTGGGCGACATGGCGCGGGTGTTTGCCGCACTGCCGGACGATCAGTTGCTGCTGGAAACCGCCTCACGCAACTGTGGTGAGAATGCCGCCTTCAGCCAAAAACTGCTGGATGAGCAGAAGTGGCAGCCGCAGCATGTGCTGCTGGTGCAGGACCCACTGATGCAGCGACGCACCTGGGAAACCTTCCGCTACCAGTGGCGCGACCGCACCGATGCGCCTGAATTTATCAGCTGGCCGGTGTTTGTTCCGCAGGTGATGATGGATGCCGGTATGCTGCGCATTATCGGTGCGCCGCCGCAAGGGTTGTGGTCGATGGAGCGTTTTCTCTCGCTGCTGATGGGTGAGATCCAGCGCCTGCGCGATGATGAAAACGGCTACGGTCCGCGCGGCAAAGGTTTCCTCGGGCATGTGGATATCCCGGATGAGGTTGAAGCAGGCTGGCAGCGCTTGATGCAACTGAAAGGCGTGCAGTCGCGTCTTTGAACATCAGGCCACCACCCACAGTGGCCCAACAATCCCCGTAGGGTGTGCATGTTGTACGACGGATGTTAACCATCAGGTCACCAGCAACAGCGACCTTACAAACCGCGCAAAGGTGCGCTTTTATGCGCACCTGGCCCGAAAACCGCAGCGGTTAACGTGGCGCAACTATGCGCTGCGATTCTGTAAATACACCTGCAAATTCACATACACCGCATTCAACAACGGCGTCACCACGCCACTGCGTGCGCCTCGCACCAGCAGATCGCCAATCACCTGATCCGCCTCAATCTCATAACCCTGGGTTAAATCGCGATACATTGAAGAGGTCATCGCTACCTGTGGATTATTCAGCGTCTCATAAATCTTTGCCGTGACCGCTGGCCGTTCCTGATAGCCGTCAGCAGCAAGCACTGAAAGCACTTCAGTAAAAATTCCCTGCAACAAGGCTTCACCACCTTGAGATCGCAACACTTGCTGGGTATTACCCCGCGCGATGCAACACACCGCCCCTAAGGTGCTCAGTAGCAGCCACTTCTCCCACAGTTCGCTGATGATGTTGTCAGCAAAGACCGTATCGAATTGCGCGATGTTCAGCGTCTCATCGACACGTTGCAGACGTGCATCATTGTGCCCATCAAGTGCACCGTAGTAGAGGATATGCAGTGGCGTCATCTGCACCACTTCACCTTGTTCACCCAGCGTGGCGTTGATTTTGCAAAGGCCGCCAATCACCTTGTCGCCAAAGCGTGCGCGCAGCGTATCGATATGCCGCATGCCGTTGAGGATCGGCATGATCAGGGTTTCTGGCCCGACGGCGGGTGCGATATCCGCGATAGCCTGATCGAGCCCGAAGCTTTTCACCGTCAGAATGATCAGATCAAACTGGCCTGTCAGCTTGCCGGTTTGCGCCAGCTGCGGCTGAATCACTTCTGTGCCGCCCGGCGTTTTTAGCACCAGACCGTTTTGCTGCAGTTGCTGAAAACGGCGCTCGCGCACCAGAAAAGTCACATCACGTCCTGCTTGCGCCAGACGTGCACCGAAATACCCGCCGGTGGCTCCGGCGCCGACAACCAGAATGCGCATGGTTAGATTTCCCGTTGAGAGTGAGACCCTTACCATAAATCGCAGCGGCAAGGGTTTCCAGCTATCAAATGTTTAATTTTGCACAGATTGCGGCAGTAAGGCGCAGGGCAGATCCTGATAACAGACCGGGCGCAGGAACCGTTGTATCGCTGTTGCCCCTACTGAAGTGGTGCGACTATCACTGGTGGCCGGGAAGGGGCCGCCATGTACCATGGCATATCCCACATCTACGCCTGTCGGGAAACCATTAGCGAGAATGCGCCCGGCACGTTGCTCCAGCAGGGGTAATAAGGTCGCGGCCAGTGGCTGATCCTGCGGTGCTAATTGCAGCGTTATGGTGAGTTGTCCCTGAAGTACCTGCAATGCTGCCATGAGTTCATCCTGATTTGTGCAACGGACCAGCAACGATACCGGGCCAAATACCTCATTCTGCATCTGGGGTTGATGAATAAAGTCTCGCGCGTGAGTGATGTACAACTGCGGCTGGCCCTGATTGGGGCCGTGCTTTTCTTGCCCAACGGCCAGGGGTTCAACCCCTTCTAACCCGGCGAGCGCGGCAGCGTGCTGTTCACAAGCGACGGCAATGGCGGGCGTTAACATGGTGGCGCTGGGCTTCTGGTGTAGGGCTTCACAGGCGAACTGCACAAAGCGATCAAAATCTTCGCCATCACAAGCGAGTACCACGCCGGGGTTGGTGCAGAATTGGCCGCAGCCCAGCGTCAATGAATCAACAAATCCTTGTGCTAATTTCTCTGCTCGTTGTTGCAGCGCGCCGGGCAGTAATAACATGGGGTTAATGCTACTCATCTCGGCATAAAGCGGAACCGGGCGCGGACGTTGCTGCGCCAACTGCAATAACGCCAGGCCGCCGCTGCGAGAACCGGTAAATCCTACGGCGCTGATGGCGGGATGCTGCACCAATGCGCTGCCACTCTGCGCTGACGTGCCGTGTAGCAGTGAAAATACCCCTACTGGCAGTTCGCATTGAATGACTGCTTGCGTGATAGCGCGGGCCACAAGCTCACTGGTACCGGGATGCGCCGGGTGTGCTTTGACCACCACCGGACAACCCGCCGCCAGTGCGGAAGCGGTATCGCCGCCTGCTACTGAGAAGGCCAGTGGAAAATTACTGGCACCAAATACGGCTACCGGACCTAATGGCACCAGGCGTTGACGCAGATCGGGACGCGGCAACGGTTTACGCTCCGGTAGTGCAGGCTCAATAAGGGCTCCCTGAAATGCACCCTGGTCGACCACATCCGCGAACAGATTAAGCTGGCCGATGGTACGCCCACGCTCACCTTCAATCCGCGCGCGGGGCAGGGCCGTTTCCTGCATCGCACGTTCAATCAGTTCATCTCCGAGCACCAGAATGTTTTCGCCAATCTGGCGCAGGAATCGCGCACGCACGTCGAGGCCAGCCTGGCCGTAAGCGATGAACGCCTCTGCCGCGCTTTGACAGGCGGCATCGATTTGCGATGCATCGGCTTCAAAAAAAAGCGGTTCCAGCGCGCAATCTCGTTGTGGATCGATGGCCTGAAAGGCCTGAGCTGCGCCGCGCTGGCGTTGTGTCGCAATAAAGAGTTCTCCCGTGAGTGTCATGCTGTCTCCTCCGTTAATGATTCCACCAGGCGCAACAGCGCCACCATGCCGGGATCGTCGAGCCCCTGCGATTTCCCGGCAAACATCCGGGCGCGCCCCATGCGGTTAGGTAAAGGTCGGAAATGATCGAGCGCCTGCTGCAGAGTGCGCTGCAGGTCGCCAGTTTGAGCGGGTTGTTCCAGGGTGATCGCCAGAGCGTGTAATCCATCCAGGACCGTTTTATCGCCCAGGGTTGCACCGCCGCGTTGGGCTAAGGTGGCGATCACCTGATGCAGCAGTGTGGCGGTCTCGGCACGCGTCAGTTCACTTTTATCCTGACTGAATTTGCTGGCGGTGATCAGCGCTTGCGCGAGTAAGGTACCGAAGCTGGAGCCCGAAGCTTGCATACAGGCCATGGCGGCAACGCGGAAAACGTCGCTCAAGGCCGCATCCGCTGCCACTGTCTGCAGTGCGCTGTCGGTCAGTTGTGCACACTTTTCCAGTGTGGCACCGAGATCGCCATCTCCCAGTTGACCATCCAGCGCATTTAACTCGGCGCTGTATTCGGGGATGCGAGTGCAAACGTGGCGCAAGGTGGTGGCTAATGGCGTCATGGCTGGCTCCAGAAAGGGCTTGAGGCGGGGGCACGCAGCAGGGCTTCCAGCTCGCTATCGAGCGCGCACAGGCTGAGTGAAAAGCCGCTCATTTCCATTGACGTGGCGTAGCGGCCAATCAGAGGTTGCACCAACGTGACCTGCCTATCCGCCATGCGCTGTGCCACCCGGCGATAGAGAATGTAGAGTTCTTCCAGTGGCGTGGCGCCCAGGCTGTTGACCATTACGCTGAGTCGCTCACCGCGCCCGGCAGGGAGTTCCTCCAGCAGTCGATCAATCATCTCGTCGCACAATACATCGGCGGTGCGCAGTTCGCCTTGCCAGATGCCGGGTTCACCGTGGATGCCCATACCCAACGCGATTTCGTTTTCTGCCAGACTAAAGGCTGGCGTGCCCGATTCCGGCACGATGCACGGTGACAGCGCAACGCCAATCGAACGCACCGCGCTGACAGCGCGCTGTGCCGTGGTGGTCACTGCCGATAAATCTGCTCCAGTTGCTGCTTTCGCACCGGCTAATTTATAGGCATACACCAGTCCGGCCACTCCCCGTCGTTTATGGGATTCTGCTTGCGGGGCACTGGCCACATCGTCGGTCATGCGTACCTGGGTGACCGCCATGCCTTCGAGTTCCGCCATTTCCGCAGCCATTTCAAAGTTCATGCGGTCACCGCCATAATTTCCATACAGTTGCAACACGCCGGCGCCCTGATGGCTGGCCTGCATCGCCGTTAAACAGTCTGCTACACGCGGTCCGGCAAATACGTTACCGATGGCGCAGGCATCCACCAGTCCACGGCCCACGTAACCATGAAATAAGGGGAGATGGCCGGAGCCACCACCGGTCACAATCGCGACTTTAGGTTCCTGAGCATGATGCAGTGCCAGCACGCGGCCGCTGTCACCCAGCCGTTGGTAATGGTGAGGATGGGCGGCACACAGGCCGTCCAGCATCTCGTCGACGTAGCGTTGGGGGTCGTTGCAAATTTTCTTCACTCTGCTTCTCCTGTTGCCAGGCGACGCCCCCGCGCAATGTACTGCGCTACTCGGGTAGCGCGGGAAGGTCGCCGCGGCGGGTTGTGATCGAACCTGCGGCAGCCGGGCGGGAAGGTGTCCATCCCAACTCCAGCGATATTTTGTTGGCCATCTCCATCACCAGGCCTGAAAGTCCTTCAAGGCGTGCCAGGGGCAGACGTTCAGCCGCACCGGAGACGCTAATGGCGGCGAAAACCTGACCGTTTGCCGCCCGCACCGGTGCGCCAATGCAGTGCACGTTCAGTTCGTTCTCCTGCAAGTCCAGCGCATAGCCCCGTTCACGAATGCGCGCCAGTTCGGCTTCCAGCGCCTCGCCATCCGTGATGGTGTAAGCCGTGCGTTGTGGCAGCGAATCGGCGATGATTTTGCGAATCAGCCGTGGAGACTGCCAGGCGAGAAACGCTTTGCCCACGCTGGTGCAGTGCACCAGTGCCGCTTCAATACGTGTGATAGTGGTATTGCCGGTACTGGTCATCTCCTGACGCTCAACAAACGCCATTTGTGCACCATCGAAAATGCACATGTGCGTGCTTTCTCCGGTGATCAGTTGCAGTTGTGCGGCATAGGGGCGCGCATGGCTGTCGAGATCCAGGTTCTGAATCACTAAATTTCCCAACTGAAACAGCTTCATACCCAGCTTGTAAGTCTCGCGTTTGCCGTTCTGCTCCAGCAGACCAATATCCCGCAGCGACGAGACCAGTCGGTGCGTTGTCGCGCGCGGCAATCCGGTGCGCGCCGCAATCTCCGCTGGCGTTAAATTGGCATCACGCTGCGAAAAACATTCGAGAATTTGCAGTACCTTGGTCAGGCTTTTAATCGATGCCTGATTCAGTTTTTCCGCCTCGGTTCCGCTGTTTGTACTCATACCCACCTCAAAGATCAGCAACAGAGAAGCGTGCTTCACGCACCCGCTCAGTTCACAGTATTTTGCCCTAATGGCTCTTATACTGAGACACTTGCGCCAGAATAGCGCCTTTTCACGAGCCTGCCACCCCCAACTTCCTTGTATTTCGATTTGTATCTCATATTGTGGGATATGACTGTCAATATGTTCGACTTAATCCTTATTGTAAAGTGGTCATCGAACGATGTCCGACAATGAAGTTCGCTTAATGTTGAAGTCTGTAGAGTGATTTAGTGCCATTTTTTCAGTAATTTAACGCTATGATCGATATGATCAGCGGTTATTGGGTTGTATGAAATTTGATCTTGATATGTGATCTTAATTCCACAATGAGAGATTTGATGTTGATCAATTTAACTATGTCTCACATTAATTGATTAACGCGAGTCGTTATCGCTTTAATCAGCGTCTTGAGAGACAGGAGCAAAAAATGAGTCAGCAGATTGCAAGCCAGGCCAAAGAACTCAAAGCCAAACTGCGCGGCGTCTTGCCGCCGATCACCATGCCCTTCAACGCCGAAGGTGAATTGGTGCGCGGTGGCTTGAAAGAGCAGATCGATTTCATCATTAATTCAGGTGCCAGTGCGATTGTGGTGGGCGGCAGCACCGGGGAAGGGCATACGCTGTCCGATGAAGAGTTTCGCCAGGCCATGCACGAAGCCTATGAAGCCAACAATGGCCGCGTGCCCTTTGTCGCCGGGTTGATTGTTAACAGCACCCGTCAGGCCATTGCACGAGTGAAAATGCTGGAAGGGATGAAGCTGGATGCGCTACAGGTGACGCCCGTGCATTACCTGTTCAAGCCGGACGATGACGCCACCGTACGTCATTTCCGCGAAATTTATGAAGCCACGCAAACCCCTATTCTGATTTACAACGTGATCCCGTGGAATTACCTGAGTCTGGATCTCATGAATCGCATCATGGATGAAGTGCCGGGTGTGGTCGGTATGAAGCAGAGCGGCGGGGATCTCAAGTCAGTTTCTGATTTGCTACTGCGCTGCCCTGAGAAAATTATTGTGAGTGGGGTGGATGCACTGCTCTATCCTGGCTTTGCCATCGGTTGTCAGGGTGCGATCTCGGCCTTGACCAGTGCAGTACCGTCGGTCGTGGCCAGGATGTTCAAAGCAGTGGAAGAGAACGATCACGCCACCGCTCGCGATATTCATTTCCGTCTGAGTGATTTGTGGAGCCAGCTGCCGCACGACAATCTGCCCGCCTGCGTGAAATATATCCAGAGCCTGCAAGGCGTAACGCTGTATCAGCCGCGTCCGCCAATGCAGCCGGTCAGCGATGCGCTCAAATCCAATATTAAAGCGGCGTTTGACCGTCTGATGGGCTGATTTGCACCCCCGCTCAGCGGGACATTATAAAAAAATCACGCCACGACCCGCTTAAAACGGGCGTGGCGGAGGTGCAGAAAGATGAAATTTGACCACAACCCTACACTTGAACCTGATACGGCCTCAGTACCACGGGAAACCCCACGTGAGGTGGTGCGCCCGAAACATCATCTGCGCTGGGCGATTATCGGCATCATTATTCTGTTAACCATTACCAACTACCTCGATCGCGGCAATTTGTCGGTGGCGGCACCCCAGATCATGCAAGATCTCGGCATCAGCCACGCGATGATGGGCGTGATACTGTCGGCTTTTGTCTGGCCTTACGCCATTATGAACCTGCCAACCGGCTGGGCAGTGGACCGCTTTGGTGTCAAAGTCCTGCTGGCACTGGCGGCAGGGCTCTGGTCACTGGTCGCGATTCTCACCGGCTTTGCGCGCAACATCGGCACTTTTATTGGCCTGCGTATCGCGTTAGGGGTCAGTGAAGCACCGTTGTTTCCTGGGGCGTTAAAAGCCACCGATACCTGGTTCCCGGATCGTGAAAAGGCGGCGGCGACCAGCGCCTATATTGCCGCCACTCAAGTGGGGTTAGCCCTGGCTCCGCCGATATCCACGCTGTTAATGGCGGCCTTCGGCTGGCCTGCGATGTTTATCATCATGGGTTTAATCGGTTTTGTGGCGCTGGTGGGCTGGCTGGTGCTGTACCGCGAGCCGGAGAAGCATCCCTGGCTGCATAAAGATGAACTGCGCTATATCCGTGAAGGGCAGGCCACGGCACAGCAGGCATCCGATGCGCCACGCGTGACAGTGCGCGAGTGGGGTGGGCTCTTCAGACATGCCTCTGTCTGGTACATGGTCATCGGTGGATTTTGTCTGCAGTACGTTTTCTGGTTTTACATTGGCTGGTTGCCCACCTACCTGCAACAGGCGCAGGGTTTTACCCTGAGTCGGGCGGGCTGGTTGTCTGCGCTACCTTACATTGCAGGTGGTGTGGCGGTGCTGATTGGCGGACGCTTCTCAGATCGCCTGGTGAGGAAGGGATTGGATCCCTTCAATGCGCGTCGTTATACCATTGCGGGAGCCGCGTTGCTGACGGCCGGCGCGATGTTTGTGACAGCACTGGTGAATGGGGCGGCGCTTGCCGTGGTGATGCTGACGCTGGGCATGTTCACTTACAGCTTGTCGTCGGGTAACTACTGGACACTGGCGGCAGAAGTGGTCACCACTAAAAAATGGGTGGCTTCAGTAGGCAGTATTCAGAATTTTGGCGGCTTTCTTGGCGGGGCGTTCGCGCCCGTAGTCACCGGGATAGTGGTGGATCATTTTGGCGGATTCGTGCCGGCACTGATGCTGGCGGGATTCATGGCGTTGATATCGGCAGGCATGTATGGCCTGGCCTTGCGCCACCGTCTACCGGTCTGACTTTTCAGGAGTGACACCATGGATGCGACATCGCAACTTGCGACCGCTGAAGAGCGCAGTGCGCCCCCTGAGTTGACGCAGCGTCAGCTCAGGCTGACCCTGATCTCTTCGCTGATTGGCACCGCGTTAGAGTGGTACGACTTTTATCTGTATGGCACGGCAGCGGCGTTGATATTTAATCATTTGTTTTTCCCCTCGTTGTCGCCATTAAGCGGAACGTTAGCCGCTTTTGCCAGTTATGGCGTTGGCTTCCTCGTGCGCCCAATCGGCGGGCTGTTCTGGGGCTATATCGGCGATAAATACGGTCGCCGGCCGGTGTTGATCGGCACCTTGATTCTGATGGGTTTAAGCACCACGGCGATTGGCCTATTGCCGGGTTATGCCAGTATCGGCATTGCGGCCCCGTTGTTATTGACCTTCTTGCGCTTACTGCAAGGTTTTGGCGCAGGAGCCGAGTTCAGTTCGGCTATCACGCTCAATGCAGAAAAAGCGCCCGCACACCGTCGTGGTTTCTACGCCAGTTGGTCGGGTGTGGGCATTGGCTGCGGCGTCTTGCTTTCTGCATCGGCCTTTGCCCTGGCACAACAGATGCCACAAGAGGATTTCGTCAGCTGGGGCTGGCGCGTGCCGTTCCTGCTCAGCATCGTGGCGGTGTTTATTGGTGGTGCGATTCGCCTCTATGTGACGGAATCCCCGGTGTTTCGCAAGCTGGCTGCAGAGCAGAAGCTGACGCGCGCCCCTTTTGTGTCGGTGTGGCAAAACCAGCGTCGCAACTTCTTTGTGGCGCTGGGTGCCCGCATGGCGGAGAACACGGCGGATTTCTTCCTGCAAGTGTGGACGATCTCCTATGTCACGCAATCACTGCACGTCAACAGTGCGATTCCCGTGGCGGGTGTGTTGCTTGGGTCGGGCATCGGTTGCATCACTATTCCCCTGTTCGGTGCGCTCTCTGACCGTATCGGCCGCAAGCCGGTTTACATCGGCGGCGCACTGTTGTTTGGCGCGGGCATGTTCCCGTACTTTTGGTTGCTCAACAGCGGTAATCCTTGGCTGATCATTAGCGCCATGGTGGCGATGATCTCGCTGGCTAACTACTCGATGTTTTCGGTTCAGGCAGCATGGTTTGCTGAGTTGTTTGATGGAAGGACGCGTGTCACCGCCATCTCCATGTCACGCGAAATCTCCTCGATCTTTGCCGGTGGGTTGGCGCCGATCATCGCCAGCAGCCTTTTGTTGTGGTCAGGTGGCCACTACGGCGCCGTGGCGATCTACATGATCGTCCTGAGCATTATCACCATTGTTTCCGTGTGGCTGGGTCCTGAGACCCGCGGTTGCCGCCTCGACTAAACCTCAATCCTGCGTCGGGAGTTCAACATGCACTTACATGAATTGACCGCCAGTGCGGCGGTCAGTCGCACCGCTTCGCGCGGAGAAATGCGCAAAATCGTCACCGCCAGCGTGATGGGCACCATTATCGAGTATTACGATTTCACGCTTTACACCACCGCCACCGCGCTGGTGTTCAATAAAATATTCTTCCCCGGTGAATCACCGTTGGTGGGCAGTCTGGCCGCATTCGCCACCTACTTTGTCGGCTACTGTGCACGTCCGCTGGGCGGGGTGCTGTTTGGTCACTTCGGCGATCGTATCGGCCGCAAGTTCGCCTTGATGATGACGTTGATCATCATGGGCCTTGGCACCTTCCTGATTGGGTTGATTCCGCCCTACGCGCAAATTGGCGTTTGGGCCCCCATCGCATTGGTGGTGCTGCGCTGTCTGCAAGGTATTGGCATTGGCGGTGAATATGGTGGCGGGATGACCATGGTGGTGGAACATGCTCCGCCGGAACGGCGTGGGTTTTACAGTTCGCTGGTGCATATTGGCGTGCCAGCCGGGTTCCTGCTGCCGATTATTTTTATCACCATTCTTAATGTGGTATTGGACGAAGCCGATTTCCTCAGCTGGGGCTGGCGCGTGCCGTTCCTGCTCAGCGTAGTGCTGCTGGGGGTGGGGATGTTTATTCGTAGCCAGATTGAGGAAACACCCGCCTTCAAACGGATGAAACGTGATGGCACCCAGGCGAAAGTGCCGGTGCTGGAAGCCTTGCGCTATCACACCCGGGATGTGGTGCTGGGTATCGGTGCCAAAATTGCCGAAAGCGGACTTTTCAACATCTACGCGGTGTTTGCCATTAGCTACTGCGTCAACGTGCTGGGCATGAAAAGCCAGATCGTTCTGTATGGCATCCTGCTGGCTTGCTTGCTGGAGTGCTTCACTTTACCGCTGTTTGGTCGCATGGCCGATCGTTATGGCAAAAAGCGCGTCTATATTGGCGGGATGATCGCTCAGGCGTTGCTGGCGTGGCCCTTTATGCTGATGCTGGCAAGCGGGCAACTTCCCTTGATTTACCTGGCTATCGCACTGGGTCTGGCGATAGGGCACGGCAGCACCTTTGGTGCGCAGGGGGCATTTTTCTCTTCACTGTTCCCGGCACGGGTACGCTACAGCGGCTTATCCCTGGTGCAACAGATCGGCCCGATTCTTGGTGGCGGGTTATCACCGATGATCGCCACCGCGCTGCTGGTTAGCGGGGAAGGTTATGGCTGGGTGATTGGCTATATGGTGTTTATGGCGCTGCTCTCTGCCCTCAGTGCGTGGCGGTTGCGAGATGCAAAGATGGAGTAATCGACAGGATGCCTTACTAAATCAATCGACTTCTGCCTATGTTTAAAAAAGGCTCAAACTGTTCGTATTTACTCGTACAATAGGTCTATGCTGTTGCGCAGCGGCGGGCAATGGTGCCCGCCCACTTTTCCAGTCGAACAGACTAAGGACGCATCATGCCCCGACCCCTACCTATCGAACGTTATCGCAATATCGGCATCTCCGCGCACATCGATGCCGGCAAAACCACCACAACGGAGCGCATCCTGTTTTATACCGGAATGAGCCACAAGTTAGGTGAAGTGCACGATGGCGCGGCAACCACCGACTGGATGGCACAGGAGCAGGAGCGTGGCATTACCATCACCTCGGCGGCGGTGAGCTGCTATTGGCCGGGAATGGATGGCAGCTTCACGCCGCACCGCATCAACATCATCGACACGCCCGGACACGTGGATTTCACCATCGAAGTGGAGCGATCCATGCGTGTGCTGGATGGCGCCGTCATGGTGTATGACGCCGTGGGTGGCGTACAGCCACAGTCGGAAACCGTGTGGCGCCAGGCTAACAAGTACCACGTACCGCGCATTGCCTTCGTCAACAAGATGGATCGCCAGGGCGCGGACTTCTTCCGCGTGGTACAGATGATGAAAGATCGTCTGCATGCCAACCCGGTGCCGATTGTGATTCCGATTGGTGCGGAAGAGCACTTCGCAGGCGTGGTGGATCTCAACAAGATGCGCGCCATCTATTGGGATGACGCCAGCCAGGGCATGACGTTCAGCTATGCGCCGATCCCTGATGAGTTGCAGGCGCAGGCTGCCGAATGGCGTGAGAATATGGTGGCCGCTGCGGCGGAAGCCAGTGAAGCGTTGATGGATCGCTATCTGGAGCAGGGTGATCTCAGCGAAGAAGAGGTCATCGCGGGCTTGCGTCAGCGCACGCTGATTGGCGAGATCCAGCCGATGCTGTGTGGTAGCGCGTTCAAGAACAAAGGTGTGCAGCGCATGCTTGATGCCGTGATTGAGCTGATGCCTTCACCACTGGACGTGCCGCCGGTTTCCGGTGTGAACGAAAAAGGCGAACACGATGAACGCCATGCTGATGACGATGAACCGTTCTCGGCGCTGGCCTTCAAACTGATGAGCGATCCCTATGTGGGCCAACTCACCTTTGTCCGCGTCTATTCAGGCGTGCTGCGCAAAGGCGACAGCGTGTGGAATGCGGTGAAAGGGCGTAAGGAGCGCATCGGACGTATCGTGCAGATGCAGGCTAACGATCGCATCGAAATCGAAGAAATTCGCGCGGGTGATATAGCCGCCTGTGTCGGTTTAAAAGAGGTGACCACGGGCGAAACGCTGTGCGATCCCAATGCGGTAATCACGCTGGAACGTATGGAGTTCCCGGACCCGGTGATCTCTCTGTCGATTGAGCCGAAAACCAAGGCTGATCAGGAGAAAATGGGGCTGGCGTTGCAGCGATTGGCCGCAGAAGATCCGTCATTCCGCCTGCACACCGATGAAGAGTCGGGGCAGACAATTATCTCCGGTATGGGTGAGTTGCATCTGGAGATTATCGTTGATCGCATGAAGCGTGAATTCGGTGTGGAAGCCAACATTGGTCGGCCACAGGTCACCTATCGCGAAACCATTCGTAAGATGGTTCGCGATGTGGAAGGCAAGTTTGTGCGTCAGTCAGGCGGTAAAGGTCAGTATGGTCATGTGGTGCTGACGCTGGAGCCGCAGGCAGCAGGCGCCGGTTTTGCCTTTGAAGATGCCACCAAAGGCGGCGTTGTGCCACGCGAGTTTATTCCTTCGGTGGAGAAGGGGATTCGTGAAGCGCTGAACAGCGGCGTACTGGCGGGTTATCCGGTGGTAGACCTTAAAGCAACGCTGACCTTTGGTTCGTATCATGACGTCGACTCCTCGGAAATGGCGTTCCGCATGGCGGCGATTTTCGGTTTCAAAGCCGCGGCAAAACAGGCTGATCCGGTGATCCTTGAGCCAGTGATGCAGGTGGAAGTGGAGACGCCAGAAGAGTATGCCGGTGGTGTGATGGGCGATCTGTCCTCACGTCGCGGTACGCTGCAAGGCATGGACGAACGCTTTGGCGCTCGTATCATCCGTGCGGAAGTGCCGTTATCGGAGATGTTTGGCTACGCCACCACGCTGCGATCCATGTCGCAGGGCCGTGCCACTTACAGTATGGAGTTTGCGCATTACGCTGAAGCACCACGCAACGTAGCCGAGGGAATTATCGCGGCGCGTGCGGAGTAATGTTATCGGCGGCAGGGAAGCCGCCACTTAATGCCCTTTCAGATCATGACTCGTAAAGTACGCATGACAGCGCCGGATTGCAGATCGCCATAAATAGCGACCTTACGGTTTTATTTCCCGCCTTAAATGATTTCATCACAACCTTTGCCACTATTGTCGTTTTACATTTATTTATCCGGATTTTAATAATTTAGCGGAAATTAAAAACAGACCGAAGTCGGACTGATTAAAAATAACACCTGCTATCACCAAGGATAATATGAAAATAAATGCAATTTCTCTGGCACTGGGCCTCAGTTTGCTCAGCGGCGCACCTCACGTTGTTGCCGCCGATAAACCGGTGACCGGTGGCAGCCTGACGGTGGGCGTAGAAACCGAACCCACCACCTTTAACCCGCAGCTGAACGGCCAGGACAAAGCCGAGATCACACTGCGTAACTTCTGGGAATCGCTGTTGGCACGCCGTCCTGACGGCAGCTTTGTGCCCTGGTTGGCCGAAAGCTATCAGGTCAGCGAGGATAGCAAAACTTTCCGCTTTAACCTGCGCCGCGATGTCACCTTCTCCAACGGTGAAAAATTGGATGCGAACGCGGTGGCTGAAAATTTCCGTCAAACTCAGGTGGCGCAATACTGCGCCGGCACCAGCCTGTGCCTGATGGGATCGCATATCGACAAGATCGAAACGCCTGACGATCATACACTGGTGATCACGCTGAAAGCGGTTTATTCGCCGTTCCTCTCCTTCGCCGCTGGGCTGCAAATCCTCTCTCCATCAAGCTGGAAATCGTCGCAGCTGAAATCCGGCGGTCCAGAGATTGCGGGCACCGGGCCGTTTATTCTGCAAAGTTACGAGAAGGGCCAGCAGGTAACCTTCGTCAAGAACCCGAAATACCACTGGGCGCCAGCCACCGCTAAGCATCAGGGGCCGGCTTATCTTGACCGTGTGACCTATCGCTTCCTGCCAGAATCATCAGTGCGCACCGGCGCGTTGCTCTCAGGTCAGGTCGATGCCATTGAAGGCATTTCGGGTAACGATGCCGGTGAATTCAAGGACAACAGCGATTTCACCTATCAGCATGCGCTGAATACCGGTACGCCGTACTCGCTGTTCCTCAACGTCGAATACGGTCCGACCCAGGATGTGAAAGTGCGTCAGGCGCTGTTGCAGGGGCTGGAGATCGATCCGCTGCTGAAGTCGGTGTATCGCGGTGAACGCACGCGCGCTTGGGGTATCACCTCACCGATTGACCCGCTCTATAACAACCAGTTGGAAGGGAAATACGGCAATAACCCGGATGCTGCCAATAAACTGCTGGATGAAGCGGGCTGGCAAACCCGTGATAGCGAAGGCTTCCGCACTAAAAATGGCGAACGCCTGCGCATTGAACTGATTCAGGCACAGGCCACGGTGCGTGACCAGCGTGACGTGTTGTTGCAGGCTATTCAGGCTCAGGCGCGTCAACGCTTGGGTATCGACCTCAAGCTCAATTATGTGGATTCCGGCACCTATGCGGACGTACGCAAGAGCGGCAAGTTCGGCACCATCGCTAACTCCAACACGCCGACCGATGGCGTCGATATTGAGAATCACTATCGGCCGATAGCCCAGGGGGGTGCGATTAACTACAGTCGCGTCAACGATGCCAGTATCAATACCTTGCTGGATAAGGCGGCCGCAACGCTGGATTTGCAACAGCGCCGTCAGTTCTACAGTGAACTGCAACAGCGCGCACTGCCGCAACTGGCCTTAGCGGTTCCGCTGTACGAACCGGAAGATCAATTGGCCACCGCCAGTTATGTGCACGGTTACGGGTTCCGCAGTTATAAACAGATGCCGGAAAGCGTTTACGATGTGTGGTTAAGCAAACACTGATCCATAAAAACGATTTGTAGCGGCATGATTTATTGCGCGTGTATGAAAAGCAGCTTTATTGCTCATCGGCGCGCGATAAATTTTGCCGCTATGCTGCGTGCCGAATAAAACGAGGGTGTTATTTCCCACAATTAACAAATCGATTGCCACTATTCTCGTTTTACTTTAATTCCCCGGATTTCAATAATTCCCTGAAGATTAATTCAGGAAACCCGCAGATGAGCCAATCTATTCAGGTCGCAACCCCCGACGATGCCGAAGAAATATTTGCCCTGTTACAACGGGCGTACGCCTCGCTGGTGGCGCTGGATGTGCATTTCACCATCTCGCAGGGCAACGTGGAGCAAGTCCGTCGTGTCATTGAACAGGAAACGGTGCTGGTGCTGCGCAAATGGAAGCGAGCAGTGGCGACCGTGACGGTACGTTTTCCATGGCAGCAAGAGACGGATGCGCCTTCCTCTTTGCCGTTTATCCACTGGTTTGCCGTGGACCCCGATTACAAGGGGCAGGGTTATGGCCGTGAAATCATCAGCTACGCCGAAGACACACTGCTGAAACAGACACTTAAAGCGCCAGGCGTCTATCTGGCGACGGCCACTAAACATCCGTGGCTGAGCGAGCTTTATCTGCGTCGTGGCTATCAGCCTTTCTATCATCGTACCAATGCGTTGGGCGAAGCGCTGGTGTTCCTGAAAAAGGAATTCCACCCGCAGCCCATCGCCAATATTGCCTGATTTACCGCAGTTAAAATAACAGGGACATTATGAAAGCGAATTCAATCACGCTCGCACTGGGGCTAGCGTGCCTGCTGATCACGACGGCGACGTTGGCCGCAGAACAACCACGCAACGGCGGTTCACTCACCTATGGCGTGGAAACTGAACCGGCACCGTTAAACCCGCAGTTAAATGGTCAGTCAAAAGCTGAAGTCACGCTGCGTAATGTGTGGGAATCACTGCTGGCGCGCCGCACCGATGGCAGTTTTGTGCCGTGGCTGGCGACGGGTTACGAAGTCAGCCCGGACGCGAAAACCTATCGATTCACGCTGCGTCCTGACGTCACTTTCTCGAACGGTGAGAAACTGAATAGCAGCGCGGTGGCGGAGAACTTCCGCCAGGTTCAAGATCCAAAATACTGCGCCGGAACCAGCATCTGCGCCTTGAGCGCACGCATTGCCAGCGTTGAGACACCCGATAATGACACCGTGGTGATCACCCTAAAAGAGGGTTATGCGCCATTCCTCTCGTTTGCCGCAAAGCTGCAGATTCTGGCTCCCGCTAGCTGGCACTCCCCACAGCTCAAAGCGGGCGGTAAAGATATCGCCGGGACCGGGCCGTTTATCATCGAAAGCTACGAAAAGGGGCAGCAGCTCACGCTGGTGCGCAATCCACACTACAACTGGGCTCCGGCGACTGCACATCACCAGGGTCCGGCATATCTGGAACGGGTGACGTACCGCTTCCTGCCAGAATCCTCGGTACGTACCGGCGCGTTGCTTTCCGGACAGTTGGATGTAATTGAAGGCATCTCGGGGAATGATGCCAGCGAGTTTAAAGACAGTGCGGATTTCACCTACCAGCACGCCCTCAACACCGGTACACCCTATTCGTTATTTCTCAATGTGGACTATGGCCCTACGCAGGATGTGAAGGTGCGTCAGGCGCTGCTACAAGGGTTGGATATCGATCCGTTGCTGAAGTCGGTGTATCGCGGTGAGCGCACCCGTGCGTGGGGCATCACCTCACCCGTGGACCCGCTCTACAACAACGATCTGGAAGGGCAGTACGGCAACAACCCGACGGTGGCCAATAAACTGCTCGATGAAGCGGGATGGCAAGCGCGTGATAGTGACGGTTTCCGCACCAAAGCGGGCCAGCGCCTGAGCATTGAAGTGATTCAAGCACAGGCCACGGTGCGCGATCAGCGTGATGTGCTGCTACAGGCGATTCAGGCGCAGGCGCGTCAACGTCTCGGCGTCGAGATCAAACTGCGTTACGTCGATTCCGGCACCTATGCCGAGGTGCGGAAAAGCGGCCATTTCGGTTCGATCGCTAACTCGAATACCGAAACGGACGGTATCGACATTGAAAACCACTACCGCCCGGTCAATGCCGGCGGGGCGATCAACTACAGCCGGGTAAATAGTCCAGAAATCAACGGCTGGCTCGATCAAGCTGCCGCCACCCTGGATATCAACCAACGCCGCAAGTTCTACAGCCAGCTGCAACATTACGCACTGGCGCAGCAGGCTTTGGCGATTCCGCTGTATGAACCGGAAGACCAGATTGCGGCAGCCCGCTATGTGCACGGTGCAGGTTTCCGCAGTTATAAGCAGATGCCGGAGAACGCTTACGACATCTGGCTAAGTGACCATTAATCAGGAGGCGAAGATGAGTCTGGAAAGCATCGTAACCCGCGCACCACGACCGCGTAAGCCGGCCCTTTGGCGCGGTGAACTGTCGCGCCGCATTATCGGCCGCTTGCTGGGAGGTGTGCTGGTGCTGTGGGCTGCCGTCTCACTGGCCTTCCTCGGTGTGCATTTAGCACCCGGTGATATCGTCAGCCTGCTGATTGGTGAGCAGGTACGCACCCCGGCGATTGAAGCGGCGATCCGAGCCGAATGGGGGCTGAACGAGCCGCTGTGGTGGCAGTATCTGCATTATCTGTGGCGAGTACTGCACGGCGATTTTGGCCGTTCCTACATGCTCAACACTGAAGTCAGTCATCTGCTGGCGACCCAGCTGTGGCCGACCATCAAGCTCACGCTGGCGGCACTGCTGGTGAGTATTATTTTCGCCGTGGCAATAGCTGTGGGAACGGCACATCGCCGTATCGGGCGCCGTGTTGCCAACAGCGTTGAGTTACTGCTGGCGTCCACACCTTCTTTCTGGATGGGCATCGTGTTGCTGTTTATTTTCAGCTTCACGCTGCGCTGGTTCCCGGTGGCTGGCGATCGATCGTTATCTTCGCTGGTGTTGCCCGCGCTGGCGCTGGGACTGGCACAAGGTGCGGTGGTTGCACAGTTGCTGCGACGTGAACTGGAGCGCGCCATGGATGCCCCGTTCACACTGACACTGCGCGCCTGGGGCGTGGGGGAAACCACCCTACGTTTGCGCCATGCACTGCGCCATGCTGCGTTACCCGCGGTGACCTTAACCGGCTGGCTGGTGGGTGGCTTACTGAGCGGCGCGGTAATCACGGAGCAGGTGTTTGGTCGCCCTGGTCTCGGCAAGCTGACCGTTGATGCCGTATTAGCCAAGGACCTTCCCGTGGTGCTGGCGGTGGCGATTCTCTCGGCGCTGATCTACGTGGTGATGAGTACGCTGGTCGATATCCTGTCGTTGTGGATCGACCCGCGTCTGCGTGGGGAGAACAAATCATGATTGCCGCATTGCAAAGGCTACCCGCCACATTACCCTGCGCGGTATGGCTGGCACTGCTTTACCTGGTATTACTCGCCATCGCGGTGATAGCGCCAGGTGTGCTCACCCACAGCGATCCGCTGTTAGCCGATCCGGTCAATGCCCAGTTGCCACCTTCCGCCGCACATTGGCTGGGCACCGATCAGCTTGGACGCGATCTGCTGACTCGCGTCATTTACGGTAGCCGCTATTCGCTGTTGATCAGTGTGGCCGCCATGGCCCTGGCGGTGGTGTTTGGCACCTTACTGGGTCTGCTTGCCGCGCTGGCGCGTGGTGTGATCGATGAGCTGTTAAGCCGTGCGGTGGACGTGATCTCCGCCTTTCCGGATCTGCTGCTGGCACTGATGCTGATCGCCTTTACCGGACCGGGCACCAATAACCTGATAATTGCACTTGGCGTGGCGTCGGTGCCGCGTTTTGCCCGCGTGGTGCGTGCACAAACCTATACGGTGATGACCTCTGGGTACGTCGAGCAGGCGCGTACATTTGGCTTGTCACGCTTCACTTTGATCACTCGCCATATTCTGCCACATGCCATCGCGCAGGTGCCGGCCTTAGCCACGTTGGGTCTCGGCACTGCCATTATCGGTACCGCCGGATTGAGCTTTCTCGGCATGGGGCCGCAACCGCCGACCGCCGAATGGGGCTTGATGCTGGCGGAAGGGCGTAACTATCTGCGCAATGCCTGGTGGATTGCCGTATGGCCGGGGGTATTTATCACCCTGACCGTGATTGCGGTGAACACGCTGGGCCGCTATTGGCAGGCCCGTTTTGAAGGGAGAAGCGCATGAGCCAGCCATTTATTGATATTCAAAATCTCAGCATTCGCTTTGGCCCACAGCAGGTGGTGAAAAATCTCAACCTACAGGTATGGCCAGGTGAATCGGTGGCGCTGGTAGGGGAATCGGGATCGGGTAAAACCCTGACCGCACGCAGTTTGCTTGGCCTGTTGCCCGAGGGGGCGGAGATCAGTGCAGACCGCTTCATGATTGATGGTCGCGATATGCGTAACGCTAACCGCGCTGACTGGCGCGCGCTGCGCGGTCGGCGCATCGGCTATGTATTGCAGGATGCGCTGGTTTCACTCGATCCGTTGCGCCGGATTGGACAACAGCTGAGTGATGCATTGAATGCCGCTGGGCATCGTGAAGGGATTGAGGAGAAGAGTCTGTCCCTGCTGAAAGCGGCAGGTATTCATGATGCCGAGAGCCGCCTGGCGCGCTATCCGCACCAACTCTCCGGTGGTCAGCGCCAGCGCGCGTTGATTGCCACGGCATTGGCGGGCAGTCCGATGCTCTTGATTGCTGACGAACCCACCACCGCGCTGGATATGACCGTGCAGCGCCAGATTTTGCAGCTGCTGGCACAACGCCGTCGCGAAGGGCATGGCTTGCTGCTGATCAGCCACGACCTGGCGGTGGTGGCTGAGCTGGCGGATCGTGTGCTGGTGATGCGCGATGGCGAAGTGGTGGAGCAGGGTGAGAGTGGCCCGCTGCTGCAGCGCCCGCAGCACGCCTGGACACAACGCCTGTTGCGCGCGGTGCCAACACCGGCCACCCGTGGGTTGCGTCTGAGTGCCGCAGAACCCACGCCGCTGCCGCCGCGTCCGCTGCCGGGTCATGCACCCTTACTGCAGGGCATTAACCTGAATAAAGCCTATGGCGATCGGCAGGTGCTAAATAACATCAATTTCACACTGCATGCCGGGGAAACTTTGGGTGTGGTCGGAGAATCTGGATCGGGCAAAACTTCGTTAGTGAAAGTGGTGATGGGCTTAACCGAACCCGACAGTGGCACGCTGCAACTTGAAGGCGAACGCTGGGACCGCCTGCCAGAGAAAGCCCGTCGCGCACGTCGTGCTCGCTTACAACTGATCGCGCAGGACCCGTTCAGCTCTTTCGATCCACGCTACACGGTCGAGAAAATCATCGGTGAAAGTCTCGACAGCGTGGGGATTTATGGCGATGCACGGCGTCAGCGCGTGCGGCAATTGCTGGATGAAGTGCAGCTTGGCGATCGCTTCCTGCAGCGCTATCCACAGCAGCTGTCAGGTGGGCAACGACAACGTGTGGCGATTGCCCGTGCCTTCGCCCCCAATCCGGCACTGTTAGTGGCGGATGAACCCGTCAGCGCATTGGATGTGTCGGTACAGGCACAGGTGCTGGATCTGCTGGCAGAGATGCAGGCCGAGCATGGCACCGCACTGCTGTTTATCTCTCACGACCTTGGCGTGATCCAGCATCTGGCGGATCGCGTGCTGGTGATGCAAAACGGTCAAATCGTCGAGAGCGGGGCGCTAACGCAAGTCTTTGCCGCCCCACAGCATCCGTGGACACAAAAACTACTTCAGGCGCTGCCGGTCATCCCTGACTGGCAGCCCGCACACGTATAAGAGGAGCACGACATGAGTCAGACACAACGCCAGCTGCGGTTAGGCGCCATCATCCAGGGTGTATCCGGCAATACGTCCGCATGGCGCCATCCTGACGCGGTGGCGGATGCCAGCATCAATGTGGATTACGTGCTGGATCTGGCGCGTAAAGCCGAACAGGCAAAGATCGATTTCCTTTTCGTTGCCGATGGCTTGTACATCACCCCTCAGTCGATCCCGCATTTCCTTAACCGCTTTGAGCCAATAACGCTGCTCTCGGCGTTATCGCTGGTGACGAAAAACATCGGGTTAGTGGCGACACTTTCCACCTCGTATAGCGAGCCGTTTACCGTAGCACGTCAGTTTGCCAGCCTCGATCACCTCAGCCATGGGCGTACGGGATGGAATGTGGTGACCTCCCCGCTGGAAGGTTCAGCGAAAAACTTCTCACGTGCCACCCATCCTGAGCATGATGAGCGCTACCGCGTGGCCAGCGAATATCTTCAGGTGGTGAAAGGGCTGTGGGACTCGTGGGAAGAAGGTGCTTTTGTGCGCGACAAAGCCAGCGGGCAGTTCTTTGACGCGAGCAAGCTGCATACCCTGAATCACAAAGGTCAATACTTTGCGGTTCAAGGGCCGCTCAACGTCGGGCGCTCACCGCAGGGACGCCCAATCGTGTTTCAGGCAGGCGCTTCGGAAGCGGGGAAAGCCTTTGCAGCAGAAGCCGCCGATGCGATCTACACCCGACAGGAGACGCTGGCGGAGGCACGCGAGTTTCGTGAAGACGTACGCCGTCGTTTAGTGGCGCGTGGTCGTGATGCCGACGATATTCGCGTGTTCCAGGGCATTAGCGTGATCATAGGTGCAACTGAAGCGGAAGCTGAGCAGCGCTATCAGCAAACCGCAGAACTGGTGACCATCGATAAAGCGCTGGAGTATCTGGGGCGCTATTTTGAACATCATGACTTCAGCCAATATGCGCTGGACGAACCCTTCCCGGAGATTGGCGATCTCGGTGAAAACAGCTTCCGCAGCACCACTGATAAGATCAAACAGAATGCCCGTGAGCGCGGCTTGACGTTGCGCCAGGCGGCACTGGAAGAGGCGACGCCACGGCCCAGTTTCCTCGGCACCGCGCAGCAGGTGGCAGACGGACTGGCACAGTGGTTCCTCGAGGGGGCGACGGACGGCTATATCGTGCGCGGCGGTACGCCGAATGCCTTTGATGATTTTGTCGAGCAGGTGATCCCGCTGCTGCAGGCGCGTGGAATCTATCGAACAGACTATGAAGGTGAGACCTTGCGTGAGAATCTGGGATTAGCCGAGCCGGAAAATCAGTTTGCCGCCCAGCGTCGTCCGCAGGTGGCGTAATACTCTGTTAAAGCGCCGCCAGCACGCGGCGTATTACTCTGTTAATGCGCCGACAGCATGTGGCGTATTACTCTGTTAAAGCGCCGTCAGCAAATGGCGTATTACTTTGTCAAAGCGCCGCACAACCCGTAGCGGCGCGATTTATCGCGCATCATTTAACCGCAGCTCACCTGGCAGACAGACAACACATATCGCCGCTAACCCTCCTATCACAACGCCGTCACACCGTATTCCGCTGCCTGATCTTCCCACGCTTGCACCTCATCGTAGAATGCGCGTTCTGGCACAGCAAAACCGCTGATCAGACTCTGTGCCAGCAACGGCTGATACTTCTTATCCGTGGTGAGTTCGGTCAGGGCGCTGCGCAAATGCTCAAGGGTGGCGACATCTGTTTTCGCGGAGGTGATCAGTGGCAGGGCGGCGCACAGCGGGGTTTCGCCGATGATCTCTAACCCGGCCAATTCTTCAGGATGGTGAGCACGCAGCAGTGCCCAGGTGATGCAATCGATCGCCGTAATATCCGCACGCTGTTCACGCAGCGCGGTCAAAGACTGACGATGACTGCCACTCAGCAGCGTCGTACTAAAGAACGTGCCAGCGCGAGCCAGTGGGGCTATCACATAGCGCAGTGAGTTATAGCCTGAGTGCGAATCCTCGCTGTTGCACACCGCGCGGCGACCGCGAAAATCACTCAAAGTGAGATTCTCATCCTCCTTACGCGCCACTAACCAACTGCGATAGCGTAATCCCTCGCAACCCTGTGCGCTGGATTGAAATGCCCCAACCAGTTGCACATCAGGCAACAAAGCAACCAGCGGATAGCCGCAGGTCTGGCTCAACAGCACATTATCATCGCGCCAGTGGGGTAAGAGATCGGTGTGCCACTCAACCTCAGCCAGCACGCCGCGATGGGTCAACAGCGTCGTTAGCGCTGTGGTCAGGCCAAGCGTCGTCGGGTGATGGATGTCGTACATTGGCAATGAAATGATTGGCATGCTGTGCATCCTTGTGAGTTCCCGGATGGGCGTTTACATCGACCGGTTTGCGCCAGAAGCGCAGCAACCACTCGCCATAACCGGCGACGCGGAAACCGTGATTGCGCTGATGGTAGCCGTCGCGATACAGCAAATAGACTTTGCGCAGGCCGTACCATGGCAAACCGGGCAGATCGTGATGTACAGAATGATAGTTGAGATTCAGAAATAGCAAACGCCACGGCCACGCGGCTTCGTTGTTAACGGAACGTGCCAGCGGGGCCTCTTCTGCGCGATGCTCGTAAAAGGAGCGTACTTTAGTCAGTGCCAGCGCTGGATAACTGACCGCAACCACAAACCACAGCGGCGACAATCCTTGCTGCTGCATCCAGTAAAAAAGCCCAGCTAGCAGCGTCAAATGAATTACCCACATTGAAACCGCGGCACGATCGCGCGCCAGCAGCATCATTTTCAGCGTAGCCAGGATATCCAGCAACGGTGCTAACAGCAAACGACCGGGAAAGGTATTACGCAGATGGATGACGCGCTGTTGCCACGGTTTGAGCTGCGCCCAGCGTTCCGGTGACAGGTAATAGGTTTCCGGGTCCTCATCCGGTTCGGTCAGAGTGTGATTACGATGATGGGCCAGATGCGAATCACGATACAGCCCATAGGGGTACCACACCGCCAGCGGCAGAATGCCGAACAACTGATTGAGGCGTGGCCAACGGGTAGGGTGGCCGTGGATCAATTCATGCTGGAGCGACATATACCAGGTGGTCAACACGATCAACAGCAGGGTAGTCACGAACAGTCCCAGCGTTTGCCAGAAAATCACGCAGGCGAACCAGCCGCCGTAAACCGTCACCATCAAAGCCCAGGTGGGCAGCTCACTGCGCCACAGCCAGCTGCGGCCCAGTTGATGCACCACTTCGCGCTGCTGTGCGTTGATATAGTCGTTTGCCATGCGGATACCCTAAACCTGCAAAACCGGGGAAATTCTGCGCACGATGATTGATCACCGTGATAAACACAAAGACCGTGTTTTTATGACTTATGCAAAAAAGTTGATGAAGCGCGCGAAAACTATTGGCTATCAGTCACCTCTTGCGTGGCGTAACCTTTCTCCATCGAAACGTAATGCATCACGTGCGGGCCAGTGCGGCCCCCCTGGAGAATTTCACTATGAAAAAGATTGGCTTCTTGTCCTTTGGTCACTGGACCCCGTCATCGCAGTCAGCGACCCGTTCCGCTCAGGATGTTTTACTGCAATCCATCGATTTAGCCGTGGCGGCGGAAGAGCTGGGCGCGGATGGCGCCTACTATCGCGTACACCACTTTGCGCGTCAGTTGAGCTCACCTTTCCCGCTGTTGGCGGCAGTCGGTGCCAAAACCAACCGCATTGAAATAGGTACTGGCGTGATCGATATGCGCTATGAGAACCCGCTGTATATGGCGGAAGATGCCGGTGCGGCAGATCTGATTTCTAACGGACGCTTGCAGCTGGGATTAAGCCGCGGCTCCCCGGAGCAGGTTATCGAGGGTTATCGTTACTTTGGTTTTAACCCGAAAGAGGGTGAAACCGATGCCGATATGGGACGTCGTCATACTGAAGAGTTATTGGAAGTGCTGCGCGGTGAAGGTTTTGCCAAACCGAATCCACAGCCAATGTTCCCAAATCCGCCGGGATTACTGCGTCTGGAGCCGTTCTCAGAAGGCCTGCGTGAGCGTATCTGGTGGGGATCCGGCTCAAACGCGACATCGGTTTGGGCAGCACAGCAGGGGATGAATCTGCAAAGCTCCACACTGAAGGATGATGAAACCGGCGAACCGTTCCACATCCAGCAGGCGAAACAGATTCGCGCTTACCGTGAAGCCTGGAAAGCAGCTGGGCACCAACGTGAACCGCGTGTTTCAGTGAGCCGCAGTATCTTTGCGCTGACCAACGATATCGACCGTGCTTACTTTGGTCGCAGTGGCCAGGATCAAGACTCTGTGGGCTTCCTTGATGAGAAAACCCGCGCCATCTTTGGTCGTAGCTATGCCGCCGAGCCAGAGCTGCTGATTAAACAGCTGGCGCAGGATGAGGGCATTGCCGAAGCGGATACGCTGTTGCTCACTATCCCGAACCAGCTGGGCGTGGATTACTGTGCACATGTGATGGAAAGCATCCTGACCCATGTAGCACCTGAGCTGGGCTGGCGTTAAACCTTAAAAGGCGCACTTTTTGAAGTGTGCCTTTTCTTAACCATCACCTTAATCAGTATATCAATCTAACTTAAATTAAAAGATAACTCTGGTAACCCCAAATATTGCAATTTAGGGTTATTGGAGTTATCTTTCTGCTTTCAGGACGAAGCAGAGAATGGACATGGATAGCAGGTCATTAATGGCTGAGATCAAGGCCGATGGTTGGGAGCTGATTCGGATTAACGGCAGCCATCATCATTTTGTGCATCCCACCAAGAAAGGTCTGGTAACGATTCCGCACCCCAAAAAAGATCTGCCGATTAAGACGGTAAAAAGCATCCGCAAACAGGCCGGGCTTGCAGTCCATTAAACTGAGAGAGGTATTCATTATGTTCTATCCGATTGCGATTGAAGCGGGTGATGAAAGCACGGCGTTTGGTGTCACGGTTCCTGATTTACCTGGCTGCTTTTCAGCCGGAGATACGCTGGAAGAAGCGGTAAAAAACGCGAGAGAAGCCATTATTGGTCATTTGGAATTGATGGTTGAGTTGGAGCAGGATATTCCCGCGGTTTCAGAGTTAAAAAGCGTGATGAAAGATCCCGCCTATACAGGTTATGTTTGGGTGTTGGTAGAAGTCGATGTCACACGCATTTTAGGTGGTTCAGAGAAGATTAATGTCACTCTGCCGAAGCTGTTAATTGACCGGATTGACCGTTGTGTCGCTACCCATCCGGAATTTAAAACCCGTTCAGGTTTTCTGGCTCAGGTGGCACTAGAACGTATTGCCAAAACTCGCGAGTAAACTGTTGGCAAATACGGGCCTCCGCATTATTGCTGAGGCCCGCATTTGTGAGCCGCATGCCTCAGGCGTTTCTGAGGCGATAATGTTAATTAACCCCTAACTCCCACCACAGCTTATCCAGCGCATAGTAACGGTCACGTTCGCTTTCGGGTTGGTTGAGGTCGCGTTTCCATGGCTTAGCCAGAATAAAGTGTAGATTCTTCACGTCCCCTTCACGCCACATCGCGCTGTGCTGGAATGGCAGCGTTTTCAGCGCGTTGTAGATATATGGCAGCGGCAGCCAGCGATGCTCAAACACCTCATTAAGCAAATCTTGTTCTGAGAACGGATAGCGGCGTAAATCAGTTATCGCTGCCACTTTTTGCTGCAACCAGCTAAACACGCCTTGATCCGGCTCCAGTACTAAAAAGCCGCCATTCAGATAGCGATCAAGGTTAACGGGTGCCGCTTCACCGCGATCCTGCCAGGTATAATGGCAGTTCTCCGGTTGCCAGCTGGCGGGATAGCTGGCGATTTTGTTGGGGTTGCAGCGGCAAGCGTGGCAGGCAGCCAGCGCGTGATCACCGAGATCCAGCGTGAACAGCTCATCCATGTTGCGCAGCACCAGCATATCCGCGTCCAAAAACACCACGCGCTCGCAGCCCGTCAGTTCCCATGCCCGCAATTTGCTCCACACCTCGCCAAACTGGGCTGAGGCATAATGCTGTTCTAGCTCGGCATTCGGCATCAGGGGTTCAACGGGATGAATCACGCATCCCAGTTCCTGCAAGGCCTCACGTGTTTCGGTATCAATGGTATCGGTCACCATCACAATCAAGGGCCATGCCGTTTCACTGCGTTTTAATGAACGGTGCAGCGCTTTCACGCCGATAAAATAGTCGGGCTGCGTCAGAAGTGTTACCCAGGCGTACATAAATTCTCCCCCGTCAAAATTCAATCAAATAAAGCCGTGACATAGTCATTGCTAAAACGACACTGCGGATCGAGCTGTTCACGCACCGCGCGGAAGGCATCCCACTGTGGATAGATCTCTCGCCAGCTGTAGCGCTGTGGGTCGTAATATTTGCCCCAGTGCGGTCGCCCACCTTCTGCGGCCAGCAATTTCTCCACTTCGGTGAGGAAGTGCAGGCCTTCCTGGGACAGCGAACCGTCATCGGCGTAATAGACCACGAAGCCAAAGAAGCAGGTCGGCTGCTGATAAGCCGGGCTGAGCCAGGCTTCGGAAGCGCCGGTGCAGCGCAGGATGATGGGGTAGTGCATGTGCGGATGATTCTCCGCATACCAGGCTTTGATTTTGCTGATAATCTCCGGGGTTCTGTCCAGCGGCACGCCAATTTCAACATTGATTTGCGGCACGGCAATACCGCGACAAAACAGCTGGTAGATATCGCCGCTCAGGTCGGTGAAATCGCGAAAACGCGTTACCGTACGGAACTGTTTGCCGCCTTTACCTTCGATCTGCGTATCACGATGCATGTGCGCCAGCGTCTGATCGATGGTGTCATTCAGACTGCTGTCGGTATCCTCGCCATGCTCGATCACCTCCCCGCCACTGGCGTGCCACGCCTGAACATCTGCTTCACTGGCGGGGTTGGCATTCCAGACGTGCATCAGGTTGTCATCCACAAACCACCAGGCTTTGCTCAGCTCATATTGTTGATTCCAGTGCGGCAGATCCTGCTCCAGGGTATCGGCAGACACCGCGAATTTATGGCAGGTAAACAGGCGAAATGGCTGGGTACGCAGCGTTATGGCGGTCACAATCCCCAGCGATCCCAGAGACGTCTGTGCGGCAGGAAAATCTGCCTCACCCCGATGAAATTCTCGCACGCGGCCATCAGCCATGACCATACGGATGCTGATCACTTCATCCGCCAGTGAACTCTGATCCAATCCCTGACCGTGGGTGCCCGTCGCTATCGCGCCAGCCAGCGTCTGCACGGATATCACCCCTGGCGAGCATGCCAGCATGCGATGGCGTTCAGTGAGGGCATCAAACACCTGCTGTAAAACCGTACCAGCAGCAAAAGTGACGCTATCGGCATCCTCTGCCAATACGCCTTGCATGGCACTGAGATCCAGCAACAGATCGTCGGCATTTACGCACAGCATGCGGCCGGGTGATAAACGGCTGCCGATGACGCGCACTTTGCCACTGGATGATTTCAGGCGTTGTCGCAGTTCGGCTTCATTATGTGGCTGAAAGACTTGCTGGCGTTGGCCCACCACGGTGTTTTGCGCCCAGTTCCATAGTGCGCTGTCTTGCTCTGTGTTACCTGTGTTGCGTAAAGGATAAAGATGGGAATCTCTGTTCACTACGGCGTTCCTTAGACTGAGGTCTGTGACGGTCCCAAGGCTTTAAGCGTAGACCATCACAGTGCTCCCCAGGTTTAAGGCGCCTTGCAGATGTAGCGTAGCGTTGCGGTAACGGCCAGTTGGCGGTTACGACGGATGCTATCCTCTTCCGTATCCTCAGGGGTGAACAGGAAGTGGAAGGTATAGCGGTTGGCGACGTGGTGCACACAGATACTGCTCAGCAAGCGGTGTACGTCCACGGTATTCAGGCCATCAATGAAGATGCCTTGCTGCTGGCCGCGAGTCAGGATGTCATCCAGCAGGTCCAGCGTACTCTTGTTCAGTGCTTTGATGCGCTCGGACTGCACGATGTAGCGTCCGCGCAGCAGGTTCTCAGTACACACTAAACGCATGAAATCCTGATGGGTAGCGTGATAGTCGAAGCTGGCTTCGACCAGTTTAATCATCGCCTGCTCGGGCTCCATCTTGGCCAGGTTCAGTCCGGTTTCATGTTCACGAATCGCCTGATAAACCTGCTCCAGCACCTCAATATACAGCTTCTCTTTATTGACGAAGTGGTACACCACCATGCGTTTGGTGGTTTGTGCGTGTTCAGCGATCTGCTCAAGGCGTGCACCCTGCATGCCAAACTCGGCGAAGGTCTTCAGGGCACCGGCAAGGATGCGTTTTTTTAGCCCTTCCGGGTCATTTTTACGTTTCGTTGTAGTGTCCGACATAGCGCTCAATACAGGTCAATCAAAACGGCATGGTATCACAGCCACTCTCTCACTTGTGGCGATGCGAGCGGCTGCGTGTTTTTATTCTTTTCAGGAATAGCATTCCTGGATAAATCATAATGCAGGAATAAGCATCTGCGTATACTGCGGCTAACTGTTCATCACAGCCGTCGGTTTTACCTGACGCCATAATAACGATGAGGAAATAACTATGCACACACACCTGGCATCTGCCAAAAATAAATCCTTGGTCACCGCTAACGCTTTGCTGCTGGCGAGCACTAAAGGCACCGGTGAAACGGCCTGGTAAGGATTAAGCATGACGATTTTCTCAGGAGCCGAAACGCCCTTCAATGCGCTAACGCGTGGTGTGGTAGAGAATGCGCAAGACCGTGAACGTGTTGCTCGCGAAAGCGGCAGTGTGGTGCGCTTACAGGGTGTTTCACGTCGCTTTGGCCAAACTCAGGCGCTGCGCAATATTTCACTGACGGTGCAGAAGGGTGAAATTCTTGGCCTGATCGGCCGCAGTGGTGCGGGCAAATCGACGTTGATTCGCTGTCTGAACGGACTTGAGCATCCTGATGAAGGCGTCATTGAAATTGAAGGCCGGAAAATTACCGGCCTGTCGGAAAAACAACTGCAATCGGTGCGCAGTCGGGTTGGTATGGTGTTCCAGCACTTCAACCTGCTGTCGGCGAAAACCGTGGCGCAGAACGTGGCGCTGCCGCTAAAAATTGCCGGTCTGGATAAGGTGCAGCGTGCCCAGCGCGTGGCGGAATTGCTGGAACTGGTCGGTCTTGCGGATAAGGCACAGCACTACCCGGCGGCGCTGTCGGGCGGACAGAAACAGCGCGTCGGCATTGCCCGTGCACTGGCGGCAAGCCCGGCGCTGCTGCTGTGTGATGAAGCAACCTCTGCGCTCGATCCTGAGACCACCCGTTCCATCCTCGCGTTGCTGAAATCGCTCAATCAAAAGCTGGGCATCACTATTCTGCTGATCACTCACGAAATGGAAGTCATCAAGTCGGTGGCACACCGCGTGGCGGTGATTGATGCGGGTGAGATCATTGAGCAGGGCCCGGTGTGGCAGGTGTTCGCCCATCCCCAATCCGAACTGACACGAACCTTATTGCGGGGTTTGCTGCCGCAGTTGCCAGAGGCGCTGGCCGCACGGATTACCGAGCAGAGGCAGGGGGAAGCCATCTACAGCGTGCACTTCGCTGGCGAAGACGCGCAGGGCGATTTGTTGACACGATTCGCGGCGGCGTTGCCCGGCAAGTTCCGCTTATTACAGGGCGGCATCGACCATATTCAGCACTACGCCGTGGTGCGTTTCTTTATCGCGCTTCCGGTCGCCAACG
The DNA here is from genome assembly GCF_051336905.1 of Pantoea sp. C8B4. Classification (NCBI taxonomy): domain Bacteria; kingdom Pseudomonadati; phylum Pseudomonadota; class Gammaproteobacteria; order Enterobacterales; family Erwiniaceae; genus Pantoea; species Pantoea sp. C8B4. Next base: position 7,844 of record NZ_JBGMNK010000004.1, on the reverse strand, counting down.
TGGCCGATGAGCTACAGATTCTCAGCTGGCTGCGCGGGCAGCAGGCACAAGTGGAGTTAGTCGGTTATGTCGCCAGTGATGATTGATTTATTGCTCAACGCGTTGGGCGAAACGTTATTAATGACGCTGATTTCAGGGTTGTTTTCGCTGGTGGCCGGCTTACCGTTGGGGTTGATTCTGGTGATAACCAGTGCGGGCGGCATTGCGGAACATCGCGGCATTAACCGGGTGCTGGGGCTGGTGATCAACGGTTTTCGCTCACTGCCGTTCATTATTTTGCTGGTGGCGCTGATACCGTTTACCCGTTTTCTGGTCGGCACGTCACTGGGGACCTGGGCGGCGATTGTTCCGCTGTCGATCACCGCAACGCCCTATTTTGCTCGCGTGGCAGAGGTCTCGCTGCGCGACGTGGATCGCGGCTTGATTGATGCGGTGCGTGCAATGGGGGCCAGCAAGTTGCGTATCGTCTGGGATGTCCTGATTCCTGAAGCGCTGCCCGGCATACTCTCGGGGTTTGTGGTGACGCTGGTGGCATTGATCGGTGCATCAGCGATGGCCGGGGCGATTGGCGCGGGCGGATTAGGGGATTTGGCGATTCGTTATGGTTATCAGCGCTTTGAAACTTCTGTGATGATTGCGGTGATCGCTGTGTTGATTGTGTTGGTGTGCGGCATTCAGTGGGTCGGCGATCGACTGGTGCAGCACATCGATAAGCGACACTAGTTTTCACGCGATACATTGCCTGGCTACCGATGTTTAGGGGCTGCGAACCGTAGCTGATATCCAGCACGCTAAGCATTTTCACGGTGCAGCCTCCAGGCAGCCCAATTCGGGCGTGCCAGGACACGCCGCTGCGAAATAACCGTAGTGGCGCAATTTGTGAAGTGAATCCCTAAATCAGTTGTGCCTTTTCCCGCAATCCTTATCACTATTTCTTGATAAACATCAGCAGGTAACGCGCTTAGAGTGAGGGCATTCGATTGCCTTGATTCAGGAGACTTCGTTATGCCGCTGAACACCCTTCAGCTCACGCTGGAAACCCATCTCGAACAGCACAACGCCGCGTATATTGCAGTGGCGAAATCGATCTTTGCTAAGCCGGAAACCGGTAACAACGAATACTTTGCCAGTGAGCAGTTGACGCGATTGCTTACTGAGCAGGGCTTTGAAGTGACGCGCAACGTTGCGGGTCATGAGACCGCGTTCTACGCGGTGAAAGCCAGCAGTAAGCCGGGGCCAACCGTTGCCTTCCTGGCAGAATACGATGCGCTGATCGGCATCGGCCATGCCTGCGGACACAACCTGATCGGCACCACCAGCGTCGCAGCAGCTATTACGCTGTCTCAGGTGCTGGAACAAACCGGCGGTCGTGTCGTGGTGTTAGGGACGCCAGCGGAAGAGGGCGGGCTGGCGGGTCCCGGCGGACCCAAAGGGAATGTGAAGAAGCGTTTTGTCGAAGCCGGGCTACTCGATGACGTCGATGTGGCGCTGATGGTGCATCCCTCAGGTAAAACGCGCCTCACCGAATCGACGCTGGCGAACAATCATCTCTACTTCCATTTCTATGGCAAACCTTCGCACGCAGCCAGTGCGCCGCATGAAGGTATTAATGCGCTGGATGCGCTGGTGCTGCTGTACAACGGCATCAGTGTTTTGCGCCAGCAGTTGCCGGATGGCGTGCGCGTGCACGGGATTATCACCAATGGCGGCCAGGCACCGAACGTCATTCCGGAATACGCCTCGGCGCACTTTTACATTCGTGCCGATAGCCGCGAGGTGGTGGAGTCCCTCGAACCTAAGCTAAGAGCGATCGCAGAAGGGGTGGCGCTGGCGACGGGCGCTCGCGTAGAGATAGACCATCAAATTGGTCCGCGTGATTTCAAACTTAATCCCGCACTGGATGCCTTGTTGCTGGCGGAGTTTCGTGCGGCGGGTGAGCAGGTCGATCTCTCGCCGCAGCACAATAAAGTCTCAACCGATGCCGGGGACATCAGCCATGCGGTGCCCACGGCGCACCCCTGGCTGAAAATCGGCCCGGATGATCTGATTTTTCATACCGTGCCGTTCCGTGAAGCTGCCAATTCGGACCGCGGCTATCAGGCGTTGCTGATCGGCGCACGCGTGCTGGCACGCACCGGGTTACGTCTGCTGATTGATGCAGACGCACTTCAGGCCGTTCAGGCCGATTTCATCCGTCAGGCCTAAAGGAGATTAGGGTGTCGCAAACGTATCGTCGCAAACTCAAAACATTAGTCGGTGCCAGCAGTGTGATCTCCGCGGGCAATGACCACCAACCTGGCGTGGGGATCACGCGTGCTATTGAACTGGCGAAAATCGCGGAGCGCGAGAAAATCACCGGCCTGTTCACCGCTGATTTGCTACAGACCGATCCGGCCGGTTTGGCGGGTACGACGGGCACACAGGATCCGCTTATCGCATTAGCGGCGTTAAGTCAGGTGACGTCGCAGATTGGCCTGATCGCTACTGTCAGCACAAGTTGGCTACACCCTTATAATCTGGCACGTCAGGTCGCCACGTTAGACCATATCAGCGGCGGCAGAGCAGGCTGGAATGCGGTGACATCCTCGGTCGGTGAGGAGAATTTTGGTGAAGGCCAGCTGCCACCGCCACAGGAACGCTATGCACGCGCCACCGAGTTTATCGAAGTGATGAACGCGCTGTATGATGCCAATGAACGGGCGGCAGTGCAGCGCACGGCAAGCGGTGGCATTCGCCTTGACCCTCGCAAACTGCATCCTATCCATCATCGTGGTGACTTTTTCCAGGTCGCCGGCCCACTGAATGTGCCGCCGCCCCCGCAGCGTCGCCCCGTCCAGTTTCAGGCCGGGCAATCTGAGGCGGGTGTCACGCTGGGTGCGCGCTACGCCGAGGTGATCTACACCTCGCAGCCCACCTTTGAAGCGGCACAGACGTTTGTGGCTGATGTGCAGCAGCGTGCGCGACGTTTTGGCCGCGAGCATAATCCACCGCTGATCATGAACTCATTCCATTCCATCATTGGCGAGAGCGATGCGGACGTAGCACGCCGCTTACGCGACAAACATGACCGCATTAATTATGAACAGGGCCGATTGCGTGTCGCGGATATGCTGGGCGGCGAGGTGAATCTGACAGAGATGCCGCTTGATCAGCCCCTGCCAGCTGCTTTAATTCCACCGCTGGAGCAGGTGCATCGCCGGCAGGGACGAGCCGCCATTTTCCGCCAATATGCGCTGGAAGGGTTGACGCTACGTGAGCTGATTATCAAAGCAGAAGAGACGGGACACTGGTTTGTCGCGGGTACGCCAGAGCAACTCGCCGATGCTATTGAACAGCGTTATCAGGCGGGCGTACTGGACGTGATTTCCCTGCACGGTCTGGGGAGCCCAGACCAGCAAGATTTGCTGTTAAACGGACTGCTTCCCGAACTGCGTCGGCGTAACCTGCTGGATAGCGACTATCAAGGCAGCGATTTCCGCAGCAGCCTGGAGCTGGCACCTTTACCGCCTGCCGTGGATTAGCGTTTACGTTGATGAGGGCCACGCCCGCTCAGGACAACTGAGCGGGCATTTTTTTGGAATCTCTATCGACAGGTCATTACAGATAAAGTGCCTGATTTGGCATACTTCGCCACACTGATTATCGCCTTTAACCTATATAGCATTTGACCTATATCGACAGGAGCGTATCATGTGGCGGATAGTAACAACGGACACTTTTGATGATTGGCTGGTGGCGCAAGATGACACTGACCGAGCATGCGTCTTGTCTGTATTAATAGTATTGCAGCAAGCAGGCCCAGCGTTATGCAGTCCTTACGCTGACACCCTAAAAGGCTCTCGTTTTAGCAACATGAAAGAGCTTCGTATTCAAAGCAAAGGTGTTCCTATCCGGGCTTTTAACGCATTTGATCCCTGGCGCAGCGGTGTAGTGCTTTGCGCAGGTCATAAGAGTGGTAATGAAAAGCGTTTTTATGCCGGGCTGATCCCGCTCGCAGATAAAGAATTCACGCATCATCTTCAACGCGAAGAGAGAAAGGAGTAACGGTATGGGCAGAACACTTGAACAAATTCTTGCAGCTGAGAGGCCGGAAGTGGTGGCTGAAGCTAACGCCATGGCTGAAGAAGTATTACTGAATATCCACCTTGCTGAATTGCGTGAAAGAGTAAAAAAAACTCAAGTGGAGATCGCGCAACAATTAAATATTAAACAGCCTACGGTTGCAGGAATGGAGAAACCAGGTCGGGATTTAAAACTCTCGACGCTTAAGCGCTATGTTGAAGCTGCAGGAGGAAAACTCCGCCTTAACATTGAGCTTCCCGATGGCTCGCATTACGAATTTGTCGTTTAAACCCCTTTGTAACCCTCCATCCGTGAAAAAACGGTGCGTTCTTGCGCACTGTTTCACGCGCTTGCGCATCTGTTCTCTCTGTCACCCTTGCATTCCATTCCGCAAAAACCATCCCAGCACGTAACTTTTTGCATACATGAAAAATACAAAGGAAATACAGTAAAGTAGTAAAATTTTACCGACACTAAAAAATAAATTAATAAATATCAGTAAATTACACTCATAACTTTTTCGAATTATTTTTCATGATGAATTTTGGAGATGATCACAATCTCAAGTTTTGGGTGTCCTGGACATGTTTACACCACCTGAAATTCAGCATAGTTTGAACATGGAGTTAACCTGTGATTAACAGACAAAAGCGAACAAATGCGTATTGGGTCAGTACACCGCTAATCAATGATGAAGAAAGACACCCTTCAAGTGGGTCATGCTTAATTTCATTATTTATGTTCAGGGATTAAACGCAGGGCTTTTCAATTTCAAGGTCAGTTTCTTTCTAAAGGAAATACCTCAATCAACTAATGATGTTTTTTCTATTTCTTTAACGTTCCGCCAAATCATTTTTGATTTGGACAGATCGCTGCGCCTGCAGAGAAATGAATAATTCAGGAGAGACCCTGTTATGAGCAACACCAATATATCCATTGAAGATGTTCCCCTTAATAATTTTCACCAGTTAATGTCACTGCGCGCGGGTGGCGGTTGGATCCTGGATGGCTATGTGCTGAGTATCATCGGCGTGGCGATCGTGCAGTTTTCACAGCACCTGCAACTTGATACCTTCTGGCAGGGCATGGTGGCGGCTTCAGCGATGCTCGGTACTTTCTGTAGCGGTTTCCTCGGCGGATGGTTGACCGATATTGTGGGTCGTCGTCGTTTGTTCTTCGTTGGACCCATCCTGTTTATTCTGGGATCGGTGGGCACTTTCTGGGCGGAATCAGCACTCACGCTGTTTATCCTGCGTTTCCTGGTGGGTGTCGGAGTGGGGTTGGAATATCCGGTTGCCGGGTCACTGCTCACTGAATTCCTGCCGCAGAAACACCGTGGTAAACGTTTGGCGGGTTTAACCATTCTCTGGTTCGCTGGTGCGGCGTTAGCTTACATTGTGGGTAACCTGATCCTCTCGATTGGCGGAGATGCAGCATGGCGTCTGGTACTGGCCAGCCCAGCAGTGCTGGGGGTACTCCTGTTCGCTCTGCGAATCGGCACGCCGGAATCGCCACGCTGGTTAGTCAGCAAAGGTCGTTTTAATGAAGCCGAGCAGATCATCAAGAAAGTATACGGACCAGAATTTTCGCTGAAAAATATGCCAGCAGAGTCGGTGGAAGCCAAAGTTACGCTGAAGGATCTGGTTCGCTCTGGCTACGGCAAACGTATGTTATTTGTCTCGGTGTTCTGGAGTGCTGCTGTCGTGCCGATGTTTGCGGTGTATTCCTTCGCACCGGTGGTATTGAAAGCGCTGAATCTGGACGGCGAATGGGCATCACTGGGTTCGATCGCTATCACTTTACTGTTTGTGGTGGGCTGTATTGTCGCTACCCGCTTGATTGACAGCATGGGCCGCCGCCGTTTGATCATTCACAGCTTCTTGTGGTCAAGCCTGGCACTGCTGGCATTAGGCATGTTCTCGCACGGTTCTGAAATGCTGGTACTGGTGATGTTTGGTGCTTACGCGGTGTTTATCGGCGGCGCGCAGGTGCTGGAACTGGTGTATCCCAACGAACTCTTCCCAACAGAAGTGCGTGCCTTTGCCGTCGGTATGGGCTCATCCATGTCACGCATCGGTTCTGCGGCCGGGACCTGGCTGGTGCCGATCTCCCTGCAAAATCTGGGTATCGAATACACCATGTATGCTGCCGCGATGGTTTCCTTTATTGGTCTGCTGGTTTCAGTGTGGCTGGCACCGGAAACGCGCAACATGACGCTGAGCCAGGCGGCTTCGCTGGCGCGGTAATAGCAAGCAAAAAATATTAGTGATACAAAAGCCTGTTCAGATAAATTGGCTGTACCTACTCAGTTGAATATCCAACTTTATTGGGTAAGTCGAGACACCTGAACAGGCTGTTAAAGGATAGTTTTTTATTATCCCACAACCTGTTGAACGCACAATTAATACTCAGCCCACTGTATTTCATCATAGTAGAGTTCAGTCTCTCTGTCAGTCGACAGTACTCTTTAGTCTAATCAGAGATGATTGAGTTTTGGTTGTCTAGATTATAAATTTAAAGTGTTTATTCCATCCATAGCACCATCCCACTTTGTAATGTCAGGTTTCCTTATTAATGCGCAGCTTTTAATAGCTTGCTTCAAATATTCATTCTGGAAGTCTGATTTATGAACGGCGAGCAAATTATCAAAATTATATTTTCTATATTTATTTTGGGCTTTAATTACAAATTCAGGGCAGATCAATAACTCATTACCCAGTGAGAAAATAATCGTGCCTTTTATAAATAAGTATTTTTTGTTAGTGACACCAACATGATTCCAAACTGAAGTAGGGAACATGTCATTTGTATAACTCTGTCTGTTTAACGAATAAATATGCGCTTCGCTTTCAATAATCCCGATGTTTTTTAAAGCACCTCTTACAACAAGACTTGAGAAGTTTGGAAGGATTAGCATTAATATAAAGAAAAATGAAAGTGAAGCCGTTGAAGATGCCATGATGTTGTTTTTTATATTGGATTTCATGTTTTTTTCAGTAAAAAACATTATGGCTGGTATATATGAAATGAAAACAAAAGTAATAGCGGTGCCAACAAAAAATAATACCCCAGCGTTACTTTCCGCAGTGCTGAGGCGTAAAATAAATGACAAGGGGACTATTGCAGTCATCCCTGAAAATAAGGAAAATGCAGAAATGATGCATTTCATTTTAATAAAGTTTTTACTTTTAATTACCTTCCCTTTTTTGTAGTAAATGTGGGCTTTGTTTCTTTTTATTGAAAGAAAATGAACCATGAAGAAGCTAACAAATGAAAATATGGAGAGTGTTATTATGAATATGTTATCTTTGATGTAATGTGGGGTGCCGCTAATGAAAGAAATTATCATTATGCTTGAAATAAATAAAATTGATACACTGCAGGAAATCAAAGGAATTCTACTGATTTTTATAACTCTTGATAATTCATTATTCCAGTTTAATAAAAGTATTTGACATAAAACCATGCTTGGTAAAGAAAAAGTAAAGATTAACCCTAGTGATATAATGGTAAATGATATTATCAAGGCGAACAATGGGCCCTTGTCATCTAATATTGATGGGAGGAGATTTAATTGACCAATGCTATCTAAATAAAACCATAAGATAAAATAGCCAAAAGCTAAGAGGAATGGGATGGTAGCTATTACTTCTTTTATTACTTTTTTAAAATCAATGCTTATTGTCATGAAGCTTTATTCCCTGTTTAGATTGTCTTTAAGGTTATGCACTTATATCAAGATGCGCAATTTTTAATATTTTGGCATCTTTACAAAATAAATC